>DBNV01000039.1 GCA_002299865.1 Desulfonatronaceae bacterium UBA663
GCAAGGCCCTGACTCTGTCAAAGGAGCCAAACGGAGCAGCAGGGGCGACCGGCCGGTCGCCCCTGCTGCTCCAAAGAAAGCACGCCGAAAACACGGCCTGACCGGAATACGTCGGGCCGTCCCGCGCTGGCCTGGCCCGCCTCCTTGACACGCCCCCTTGACTTTCCTGGCATCCCTTTTCAAAGTCCTTTTTCACGCATCCCCGAAATCCGGGGCATCTCTTTTGCGCCTAAAGCCGCCTTAGGCCGCCCAAGGCCGCTAAAGCCGCCTTAGGCCGCTTTAGGCGGCCTAAAGCTAATGGGAGTTGATCCATGCCCGTTCTCATCGTCAACGTTGATCACGTCGCCACCCTGCGTCAGGCCCGCATGGGCACGGAACCCGATCCAGTCACGGCGGCCCATCTCGCGGAACTTGCCGGGGCCCACGGCATCATCGTCCATTTACGCGAAGACCGCCGGCACATCCAGGACCGGGACCTGGACCTGCTCGCGCAAACCGTTCAGACCAATTTGCACCTGGAAATGGCCGCCACCAAGGAAATGCACGCCATCGCCCTGCGCGCCAAGCCGCACATGGTCTGCCTGGTCCCGGAAAAACGCCGGGAACTGACCACCGAAGGAGGCATGACTCTGGTCGGAAGCGAGCAGAAGCTGCGCGACTATTTAGCCGACTTCCACGCTGCGGGCATTCACTCCAGCCTGTTCATCGACGCCGATCCCGCCCAGATCGAAGCGGCCGGGGCAATCGGCGCCGAGTACGTGGAAATCCACACCGGGCATTTCGCCAACGCCAAGGACAGCCGGGAGCAGGCCGTTGAACTGCGCAAAATCCTCCGGGGGGTGGAGTTGGCCCGTGAAGCCGGCCTCAAAGTCAATCTGGGGCACGGCCTGAACTACGTCAACATCCTTCAATTCGCGCATACCTCTGGAATTTGCGAATACTCCATCGGCCACAGCATCATGGCCAGAGCGATCTTCGTTGGCATTTCCCAGGCCGTGCGCGACATGGCGGACATTATCAGAACCTTCCCACGTTAGGCTGGTCCCATGGCCATCATTGGCATCGGCCTAGACGTCGTGGAGTTGGACCGGATCGAACGCATCCACCGCCGCTTCGGGGACGCCTTTGTCCGCCGTATCCTGACCGTTAAGGAATTGGTCCTCCTTCCGGCAAGGCCCACCGCCTATCTGGCGTCGCGCTTCGCGGCCAAGGAGGCGGCGGTCAAGGCTTTGGGCACGGGATTTGCCAACGGCGTGACCTGGCGCCATGTGGAGATCGCCCGCGAGGCCTCTGGGCAACCGACCTTGATCTTGCTGGGTCGCGCCTTGGAAATCGCCCAGGGGATGGGCATGAGCGCCGTGCATCTTAGCTTAAGCCACGGTCGTGATACGGCAGCGGCCGTAGTCGTACTGGAAAGATGAAGGAGAGCCGGAACATGTACAGTCCCTTGCTAAGTCCGGAAGAAATGAACCGCTGGGATGAAGCGGCCCAAAAAGAATACGGTCTGCTTCAGGAAATGCTCATGGAGAACGCGGCTCGGGAGGCCATGGCCGTGCTCCTGGCCGAATACGGTCCGGTGCTAGACAAGGTCGCCGTGCTCCTGGCCGGTCCGGGCAACAACGGCGGGGACGCCTTTGCCCTGGCCAGAGCCCTGGTCGACCACGGCGCCCGGATCAGCGTCTTTCATGTCCGCCCCTTGGACAAGTACTCCGGCGCTGCGGCCTATCACCTAGGCTTGCTTTGCAAGCTTGGGCTGCCCCTAATACCCCTGACCGAGGCCCATCTCGATGTCATGCCCCCCCCGGACATCCTGCCGGACATTCTGGTGGACGGCCTGTTGGGCACCGGCTTCCACGGGGAGTTACGCCCCGAATACCAGTCCTGGATCAACTATATCAACCGCCGGCGCGACTCCGTCTTCGTCCTTGCCCTGGACGTCCCATCGGGCCTGGACGCAGGCACGGGCAGGCCCTGTCCCGTAGCCGTGCGGGCTACGGCAACCGTCACCTTTGAGGACGCCAAGACAGGCTTAATCCTCCCCGAAGCGAAAACGTTCACCGGCCGCCTGCATGTCCGCCCCATCGGCATCCCGGCGGCGGTCAAGCGAAAATATCCGCCCCGGCAATATCTTCTCACCCCGTCCATCATGGACCAGATCCCGGCGCCTGATCCGCTAATGCACAAGGGGACGGCGGGCCGCGTGGTCATTGTCGGCGGTTCCCCCGGCTTGACCGGCGCGCCGCTGCTCGCGGCCCTGGGCGCCCTGCGCGCCGGCGCGGGCCTGGTCACCGTGGCCTGTCCGCGAGAACTGAGTATGGAAGTCAAATCCGGATGGCCGGAAGCAATGACCATGCCCTTGGGCTTGGACGCGAAATGGTCCAAGATTTGCGCCCAGGAACTGGCCGCCCATGCTTTCGAATTCGACGCCATGGTCCTTGGTCCGGGGCTTGGCCGCTCTTTAGACGCAGCGGTCTTTGTCCAGACCTTGTTGGGCTTCGACCTTCCGCCGTTGATCGCGGACGCGGACATGCTGTATCATCTGGCCCAAGCTCCGGATCACCTGGCCATGCTGCCCAAGAATACCATCCTCACGCCGCATCCTGGAGAAATGGCCATGCTCTGCGGTCTTCCCGTCGCCCATATTCAGGACGATCGCCTGCAAACGGCCCGGGAGCATGCTCTCAAATGGAATGCCGTGCTGGTGCTCAAGGGGGCCGGCACCGTCATTGCTTCCCCGGAAGGGTCGGTGTATATTTCATCTTTTGCCGCAGCCTCACTGGCGGTAGGCGGTTCAGGCGATGTGCTCAGCGGCGTGATCGGCGCGCTGTCGGCCCGGGGGCTTGCCCCTCTTGAAGCGGCCAACACCGGTGTCTACTGGCACGGTTTAGCCGGGACGGCGCTGAACAAATCCTTTCCGCGGCGGGGCAACCTGGCTCGGGAGATCGCGGAGATGCTGCCGCACGTCTAGCGCCGGAAACCGGACAAGCCGCTACAAAACCATACGGAGCTTACGGATATGCGCACAGCCAAAGACATCATGTCGTCACAGGTGGTCACCGTCACACCGGACACGGACATCAACGAAGCGGCCGGGATCCTTCTGGAAAAAGGGTTCAATGGATTGCTTGTAGTGAACGAAAAAGGCGAGTTGCAGGGCATCCTCTGCCAAAGCGACCTGGTGGCCCAGCAACGAGAATTTCCCTTGCCCTCCATCTTCACCGTCCTGGGCGGCTTCGTGGCCCTGACTTCCCTAAGCCAATTGCAGCGGGCCGTGGACAAAATGGCCGCGACCAAGGTTGTTCAGGCCATGACCGTCAATCCGGTCACGGTGACCCCGGACACCCCGGTGCACAAAGTGGCGGATCTGATGGTGGACAAACAGTTCCACACCATTCCGGTGCTGGAAGACGGAAAACTGGTGGGCGTCATCGGCAAAAGCGACATGTTGCGGCTCCTGACCAGTGCTTCTTCGAACCCATGATCTCAAACGCCCAGTCAAGCCAAGTCCGCCTTCACCTGGGCGACGAAGCCGCCACCTTGAGCTTGGCCGCAGATCTGGCGCAGGCGATGATCCGTCTCGATCTGTTTCCGGCCCTGCTCCTGCAAGGCGAACTGGGCGTGGGCAAGACCACCTTCGTGCGCGGCCTGGTCCAAACGCTTCCCGGGGGCGATGCGGCCGAAGTGGCCAGCCCGAGTTTCAACTACATGAACAACTATCCCACACGTCCCGAAACATCTCATTTCGACCTCTACCGGCTGCGCCACCAGGGCTTGGACGATGAACTGCTGGACGCCATGCACGACTCGAATACCTTGGTGATCGTCGAGTGGGTCGAGTACTGTCCGGAAGTTCATCGCCCCCGGAACTGCTTGTCCTTTCACTTTTTTCCAGCCCCCCAAGGCCGTGATCTGACCATCACGGCGCGAGGAAACAACGCCCGACGGGTGCTGGAACACCTGGACGCTCTCCACAACGTCGAAAGACTTTGCGGATCCTGGCGATAGAACCTCACCCCGACGATCGTGAGTTCGCTTAAGAGGCCAACGGGAAACCACGCGTCACAAACGCGGGATGGATTTTCGACGCCATGGACGCTTACCGCCGCTATCGCCGCTATCG
>DBNV01000046.1:0-13424 GCA_002299865.1 Desulfonatronaceae bacterium UBA663
TTCTCAAAAGCCGGCCGGAAGATGCGCATCAGACCGTTGAAGCGCCCTTCCGCCGCTCGAAGCGGGAAGGGTGCCATAAACCCAGGTTCGATTTCATGGGCGACGAGAGTTTCAAGGGCCTGATTGTCGGCCTGGGAAACCCCGGCCTTCAATATAGTCATACTCCCCACAATTTTGGATTCCTCGCCCTTGATGCCCTTCTGGAATCCCCGCAGGGCCGATGGATGC
This sequence comes from Desulfonatronaceae bacterium UBA663, assembly GCA_002299865.1. GTDB lineage: Bacteria > Desulfobacterota > Desulfovibrionia > Desulfovibrionales > Desulfonatronaceae > Desulfonatronum. Next base: position 229 of record DBNV01000046.1, read on the forward strand.
GTACCTCCTGTCCGGCGCCCCGATGTGAGCTTTGGCGCGGCGTTCTGGACGGCCAAAAATGGCTTGCGGCCAAGCCGTTGACCTATATGAATCTTAGCGGGATGGCCGTCGGGCCCCTGGCGGAATGGTACAAATTAGAGCCGGAGCAGATCCTCGTCATTCAGGATGAATTAGATCTCCCGCTGGGCGTCATCCGATTCAAGCAAGGCGGTGGGACGGGAGGACACAAGGGCATTGCATCCGTCGCATCAGCCCTGGGCCGCACCTCTTTTTTCCGCTTGCGTATCGGCATCGGGCGCCCGCTTCCAGGGATGGATCCGGCGGCCCATGTCTTGCGGTGCTTTTCCGAAACCGATCAAAATAAAATCGCCGATATTCTCTCCGAAGCTGTTGCCGCTTTAATCGCCTTTTGTCTGCAAGGGCACGTGAAGGCAATACAAATGCTGCATTCTCCTCGTTAACCGGATCTTTAGTGGCGGCAATTCTCCAAGATTTCGGCATGGACTCTTTCTTGACTTCAGGGTATTGTGAAAAATATCGTTTGGCTGATAGGTTATGGATCCCCGCAGTGCCCTACCAGGAGAGAGAAACGTGTTCTCGGTGAATGATTTAGTCGCCTACCCCGCTCAGGGCGTTGGGAAAATAGAAAAAATCGAAAGCCAGAGCATCGGCGGCTGTCTGACGGAGTTGTACATGGTCCGCATCCTGAGCAACAACGTCATGGTCATGGTGCCTGTAAAAAATGCCGTCAACGTCGGGTTGCGCGCCCTCAGCACCACGAAACAGGCGCTGGAAATCCTGCGATATATCCAAGATCGTTCGGACTTCACCGGCTATACCGGACAGAACTGGAACAGGCGCTACAGGGAATACTCCGAGAAGCTCAAGAGCCATGATCTGCACGACGTGGCGTACGTGCTCAAGGAATTGATCCTCATCGGCAGGGACAAGGAACTCTCCTTTGGCGAGCGGCGTCTTTTGGAACAAGCATTGCAGCTCATCACGACTGAACTTGCATTCACCCTCAAAAGCACCCCGGAAAACATCCGGTCGGATATTCATGCTTTTTTCGATGATATTCTCAAACCTGCTGCGGACGATGCGCCGGAAGCATAATCTTTCTGCAATGGTGAAGATGACTTTTTAGCGGATGCGGCGGATGCGGCGAATGCGGCGAATGCGTAATGATCTCTGAAAATGGGACAAACTAATCACCGCCATTCGGCAAGTGTTCTTGTCATGATATATTCTTTCTAAAGAGTTTCGTTGATGGAGCTCTTGTCATAGTTTCCGTTTCAGGCTATCTGCGAACAACCTTTACCGCTACCGCGTACGTAAAAGCAATCAAGCTTTCTGCTATATATTTTCCCTCTGGCGTACCCGTGAAATTCTTGTTCAGGGCTTGCCTTTCTTTCTCATTCAGGATCGTGATGTTAAATACATTGGCAACTATCCTTTTTTTGCGTTCATTTTTCGTAACCATCAGCTGGAGTCAGCTCCGGCTTTCCATGCAAGGACTGTAATAGTTCAAGGCAGTTCTTCATTTTTCTTTAAGCAAATCCTCTCGTAGAGATTGAATCTTCTCACTGATCTTTTTCGATAACCCATAGTTTTTCAAGAAAGCTCAACCTCTCCCAAGGGGAGACTGTGCTTCCTTTTGTTAATGATGCAACAAACCCGTTCACCGCAAAGGAGATCCAGCTCAAGGGAACCGCTATGAATCTGTCCGAATTAAAAACAAAACCCATGCATGAATTGACCGATCTGGCCGCGCAGTTCAAGGTCGAAAACCCCAGCAACCTGCGCAAACAGGAGTTGATCTTCGCCTTGCTCCAGGCCTGCGCTTCACAGAATGGTTCCATCTTTGGCGAGGGGGTCTTGGAGATCCTGCCCGACGGGTTCGGTTTTCTCAGGTCGCAGACGTACAGCTACATGCCCGGTCCTGACGACATCTATGTTTCTCCATCCCAAATTCGTCGTTTCGGCCTGCGCACCGGCGACGTCATCTCCGGGCAGATTCGTCCGCCAAAGGACGGGGAACGGTATTTCGCCCTGCTGAAAGTCAAGGAAATCGGCTTCGCCTCGCCGGAAAAATCCAAACAACTGGTCCTGTTCGACAACCTGACGCCCATTTATCCAAACAAACGCTTCGTCATTGAAAACGGCAAAGAGAATTACGCCTCTCGCATCATAGATCTGCTGACTCCCATAGGCATGGGCCAACGCGGTCTGATCGTCGCCCCGCCCCGCACCGGAAAAACCATTCTGTTGCAAACCATCGCCAACTCCATCAACGCCAATCACCCCGATATCTATCTCATCGTGCTGCTGATCGACGAGCGGCCGGAAGAAGTCACGGACATGGAGCGCACCGTTCGCGCCGAGGTAGTCAGTTCCACCTTTGACGAACCGCCCACGCGCCACGTCCAGGTGGCTGAAATGGTCCTGGAAAAAGCCAAGCGCCTTGTGGAGCGAAAATACGACGTGGTCATCTTGTTGGACAGCATCACCCGTCTCGGCCGTGCGTACAACACCGTCACCCCTTCCTCCGGAAGGGTCCTTTCGGGAGGCTTGGATGCCAACGCCTTGCAACGACCCAAACGCCTTTTCGGCGCGGCTAGGAACATCGAGCAGGGCGGCAGCTTGAGCATTATCGCCACAGCCTTGATCGACACCGGCTCACGCATGGACGAGGTAATCTTCGAGGAATTCAAAGGCACCGGCAACATGGAGATCTATCTAGACAGACACCTTGCGGACAAGCGCGTCTTCCCGGCCATCGACATCAACAGATCAGGCACCCGCAAGGAAGAACTGCTTCTGGACGAGGATGTGCTCAACCGCGTCTGGATCCTGCGCAAAGTGCTCGCCCCCATGAACACCCTCGACTCCATGGAGTTTCTCCTGGGAAAAATGAAGGGCAGCAAAAGCAACCGGGAATTCCTGGACATGATGAACAAATAACGGTTTGCTCTCCGGCTGCCGATACTTGCCGGTCGAGGTTGCCTGCTCTCTGTTTCTGTCTTATTCTTATGGGCATGCTTCTCTTTCCTCACACACCGCAACGCCGCTCCAGACGATGGTTTCGGTACTGCTTGTCCCGGCCGCGAAAACCCTTGTCGTCCGGCCTGGGCATTGGCGTCCTGTGCTGCATACTCTGTTTCTTCCTGTTGCTTCATGGCCTTGCGCCTAGCAAGGCCATGGCGCTTCTGAATTTCGGACAATTCACAATTTCCGATGAAATCGAACTGGGCCGCAAGTTCAACATTCTGATCCGCTCCCGCCTGCCTCTGGTGGAGGATCCGGAAATACTCGCCTACATCCAGGACGTAACGGATCGATTGCAGCGTCAAATGCCGCCGCAACCTTTTCCCATAACGGTCGGAGTGATCCGCAACAAAGCGCTCAATGCCTTTGCGGGTCCTGGAGGACACATATTCCTCCATGCCGGCCTGTTCCAGCATCTGGAAGACGAGTCTGCCTTTGTCGGAGTGCTGGCCCACGAACTGGCCCATGTTTCGCAACGCCATATCGCCTCCCAAATTGAAAAAAGCCAATGGGCGAGCATCGGGGCCTTGCTTGGCGTATTGGCTGGGGCCATGCTCGGAGGAGATGCCGGAGCAGCCTTGCTCTACGGTTCTCTGGCCGGCGGACAGAGCGCCGTGCTCTCCTTCAGTCGGGAGGACGAGCGCGAGGCGGACCAGGTGGGCATGAATTATCTCGTCGGCGCGGGCTTCAGACCTCAAGGCATGGTCCAATCTCTTGAAACCATCCGCAGGCTGAGGTGGTTGGGCGGTCCCATATCTACCCATCTCAGCACCCATCCGGGGGTGGACGAGCGCATTTCCTACCTGAAGGATCGGGTGGACCAAATGCCCGAATATCTTCGCCAACGCGAGGAGAACAACCGCGCTTATCATCGTGCGCGGATGTTGGTCATGGCCAGGTATGTCGAACCGAAAAAGGCCCTGGCTTTTTTCCACCGCGAGGGACTTGATCAATGCTTGGACACCCTGGGACGGGCCATTGTCCTTAACCGCAAGAACAGAATAACCGAAGCGCGGGAAGCCTTTGACCAATCTCTGGCCTGCGCTCCCGACGATCCGCTTCTGCTGCGCGAGGCCGGGGCCTTTTTCCTGCTCCAGGGCGATTTCGATCTGGCGGCTGATCTGCTGCAAAAAGCCGTCCTGCGCAATCCGAGGGACCAGATGGCTTTATACCACTATGCCCGCACCCTGGTCGCCCTGGACCAGCGGGAGCAAGCCATCCCGCTGTTGCAGCGCATCATCGCGCAGTTGCCGGAACAGCCCACGGTCCATGCCTATCTGGGCAGACTGCTGGGCCAGGAAGGACGTATTTTCCCGGCCCATCTCCATCTTGGATACGCCTCCATTTATGCCAATGACAAGAAACAGGCCGACTTTCACATCCAACGGGCCGCGGAAAACGCACGCTCTGAGCGGGACCGGGAAGATCTCGAAAAGCTGAAACGGGTGTACAAAGAACGCGAGCAGTTTTGGTAAGCGCCCTGTGAACCGTCGCAACCAGTCACACCGCAAAAGACAATGATTTTACATTTTTGCAAAGTACTAGTAATCCATGCAAACATAAACTGCAAAAAATTACAGTATTGGGATTTTTCGACTTCCAACCCGGCTATGTTACGAAAATGTATGCCTTGCGCGTCAAAACGACCCCAGAAAAATGACAATGCCGGAATTCGCGTGCAATCCCTGTCAAACGAACAATCACCGCCCGATAAAGACCAGGACTTTAGGAAATGCAAAGCAGGCGGCAGGGCCTCCGCACCGGACCACGGACAGGACGCCGGGCCTGTACATTGGAATCGATATCGTGTATCATCTTAGTTTGCGCAGTTGTCGTTAAACAGCCACAAATCAGCGTTGACATCCCTCTCGTCCCGTCCTGAAAAGGTCGCGTCAGCAAGAGGTCGGCATGCGCGGCTGCATTTTTCAACCATTAAGACGTTCAAGGAGCATCTATGTTTTTCGAACCCTCCCTGGCCTTTGCCATGGGCACCTCCGGGGCCGAAGGCCAAGGCAACCCCCTCGTGGCGTTTATCCCGTTGATTGTCATGTTCGCCATTTTCTACTTCTTGCTGATCAGACCCCAGCAAAAAAAGACCAAAGAGCACAGGGAAGTCCTCGCCAATCTGAAAAAAGGCGATTACGTCATCACGACCGGGGGATTGTACGGACGGATCTATTCCATTGCCGAGGACGTTCTGACCCTGGAGATCAGCGACAACCTCAAGGTCAAGACGAACCGGAACTACATCGCGGAGTTGGCCGACCCCGGGCAAAAACCCGTGAGCAGGGATCCCAAATGAGCTTTTTACGGGCCCTTCTTTGTTGTTCCCGCGCCTTGGAAAGCAACGCTTTCCAAGGCCACGCGCCGGGAAGCGGTGCTTTCTCTTGCCGGATCTGCACCGGACTTTTGATTTTGGCTTGAATTTGAGGAGGCACTCTGTTTAAGGTCATGATCCAATGAAGATACATCTTAGTCTGCGTTTACGGGTCGCATTGGCTCTGGCGGGTCTTTTCCTGGGCTGCTTGTATGCCTTGCCGGCCTTGGTCAACCTGGAGAACACCTTTTTGGGAAGGATCCTCCCGCACAGCGAGATCCGCCTGGGCCTTGACCTCAGAGGGGGGATGCACCTCATCCTCGGGGTGGACATCCCGAGGGGCTTGGCCAACACCTTGGTCCAGTCAGGCCAGGACCTGCGCTCCGAGGCCCAGGAAAAAGGCATTTTCGTGTTGCGGCCCAGTGTCAACGAAAAAAATCAACTGGAATTCATTCTGGCCCGCGGAGCACAGCAGGAAGACCTGGACGGCCTGCTCCGCTCCCGCTTTGAGTATCTTCAAGTCCTGGCCAAGGAGACTCGGGACGCTGGACAGATTCGCTACGTCCTTGGTTTGACGGCCCAGCATCAGGCCTATCTGGAAGACCTGATCGTGGATCAGGCCGTAAAGACCCTTCGCAACCGAATCGACCAGTTCGGCGTGGCCGAACCGGATATCCGCAAGCAGGCCGACGGAAGAATCCAGGTGCAACTGCCCGGCCTTCAGGACCCGGAACGGGCCGTGGCCATCATCAGGCAAACTGCGCACCTGGAGTTCAAGCTGGTGGACGAAGAGGCCGACGTGGAGCGGGCCGTGCGCGGCATTCTGCCCTTGGATGCCGAGCTGGCCTTCATGCAGTTCCGTAATCCGGACGGGTCCGTATCCAGGACCCCCATCGTGATCAAACGCGACAGCGTCCTCACCGGGGAACATATCGCCGACGCCAGGGTCAGCTTTGATCAGTTCAACCAAGCTTACGTGGGATTGAACTTCAATGCCCGGGGCGCGCGTCTCTTCGAGCGGATCACCGAAGAAAACATCGGCCGCAGGCTGGCCATCATCCTGGACGGCAACGTCCATTCCGCCCCGGTCATCCGGGAAAAGATCAGCGGCGGCCGCGCCAGCATCACCGGGCGCTTCTCCACCGAGGAAGCCACGGACCTGTCCCTGGTCCTGCGCGCCGGCACCCTGCCCGCGCCCGTGCACATCATGGAGGAACGCACCGTCGGCCCCTCCTTGGGCCAAGAATCCATCGAAAAGGGCTTGCAAGCGGCGCTCATCGGCGCAGCGCTAATCCTGGTGTCCATGGTGGTGTATTACAAACTGTCCGGCCTGGTGGCCAACACCGTGCTCTGCCTGAACATCCTGCTGGTCATGGCCGGCCTGGCCGCCTTCGGCGCCACCCTGACCCTGCCGGGCATCGCCGGCATCATTTTGACCATCGGTATTGCCGTGGACGCCAACGTGCTCATCTTCGAACGCATCCGCGAGGAAATCCGTCGCGGCCTGACGCCGGCCGCAGCCATTAACGAAGGATACAACCGCGCGCTGAAAACCATCCTGGACGCCAACATCACCACGATCATCGCGGCCGTGGTTCTTTATCAGTTTGGGACCGGCCCGATCCGCGGCTTCGCAATAACGTTGATCCTGGGCATCCTGGCCTCCATGTTCACTGCGGTATTCGTATCTAGGATATTTTTCGATTTCTGGCTCAAACGGCGCAAGCCGGGTACAGCCTTGAGCATCTAGAGGAGCAGAAAAAGCATGGGCTTGCAAATCGTCCGTCCGGACACCCAGATCAACTTTCTGAAGCTGCGTTACGGGGCCTTTGTCTTTTCGGCCTTGTTGATCCTTGTCAGCATCGTGTCTCTGGTCTTCAAGGGCGGGCCACAATACGGCATCGACTTCTCCGGCGGCATGATCATCCAGATAAAGTTCGAGCAACAAACCGACTTGGTCCAGCTCAGGCAGTCCCTGGAGAAAACCGGCCTACCCGGCCTGGTGGTGCAACGCTTCGGCATGGAAGGGGACAACGAATACCTGATCCGCACCTCAGCCTTGGGCTTGACATCGGATGCCGTGCGCGGCGATGTCCAGTCCATCCTGGAGCAGGACTTCCCCGGACAGATGTTTGAAATCCTGCGGTTGGAGATGGTCGGCCCGCGGATCGGGGCGGAGCTGCGCAATCAGGCCATGGAGGCCCTTTTTTACGCCATTCTGTTGGTCGCCATCTATATTTCCGGCCGTTTTGAACAACGCTGGCTGCCCGCCGCGATCATGGCCGCCGGCTTGACCGGCGGCTTCACCGTGCTCAAATGGCTGGGCCTGCCCATGGAACTCTTGCTGGTGGCGGCCCTGTTGATCACCATCGGCCTGTGCTGGAAGCTTAAGTTGATCTACGCCCTGGGTGCCGTGGTCGCCCTGGTGTTCGACGTATTCATCACCTTCGGCATTTTTTCGCTGCTGAACAAGGAAGTGGACCTGGCCATAGTGGCGGCGTTTTTGATCATCATCGGCTACTCCCTCAACGATACGATCGTCATTTTCGACCGGATCCGCGAAAATATTCGCGCCAAGGCGGACATGAGCCTGCCCCAGGTTATCAACTTAAGCATCAACCAGACCTTGAGCCGGACCATCCTCACCTCGGGCACCACCCTGATGGTCGTACTCAGTCTGGTGCTGCTAGGCGGCGGGGTGATCCACAACTTCGCCCTGGCCCTGCTCATCGGCATCAGCATCGGCACTTACTCATCCATTTTCGTGGCCAGTCCGATCTTGCTGGGATTCGCCAAGATCACGGACGTGGATCTTGAAGCCGCCGCAGCGAAACACGAACCGGCATCGACTTAAGTCCTCTTTTGCCTTTAAAAAACAAAAACCTCCCACCGGAACCACTTCAGGCGCTCCGGTGGGAGGTTTTTCTCGGGTCTGCACGATACTATCCCGGCCCAATAGCGCCAGGGGGCCGCCAGGCGGCCCCCTGGCGCAACAGAAAGCTCACGGTTTCACGCAACCCCTGGTGCGCACGGCGAAACATTCTTCATGCCATGGGGCGATCAGGCAGCATCCTATAAGCACCTGATACTCCCTGCCCGCAAGCCGAGAAAGCATGGCCGGCACCTCGGCCCGGTCCCCCGGCTTGCCCAACACGTCACCGTCCACGATCACGATGGTGTTCGCCGCCAGGATAACCGCGCCGGAATGGCTTTCAGCCACCTCCCGGGCCTTGGCCGTAGCCGTGTGCAAAGCATACGCCTCAGGGGAAAAACCGGAGGTGAACTCCGGCTCCGGCCGACGGGCCCGCCGAACCTCGAAGGTCAGGCCCAGACCGGCGCAACAGCTCGCTGCGCCGGAGCGAAGCCAAAGCCAGGATCAACGGTTTGAAATTTTTGAACATGGATTATCGTGGCTCCTGTGGGGCCAGCAGAGCCTGGCGCAAAGTTTCATCCAGGGTCGGATGCGCGAAGACCATGTCTTCGACCCGCTCGCGGGACCAACCCTGGTCCACCATGATCACGGCTGCAGAAACAAAGTGCAGCACCCCGTGGCCCACGGCGCTGACGCCGACGACCCGCTCCCCGCTCCAGACCACCTTGACCAGGCCATGCGGCGCGGCTGCGGCCTGGGCCACGGGATTGGCAGCCAACATGGCCCGGGATACGGAATGCTCGAGCCCCTGAGCGGCGGCCTTCCCGGCCGTAAGACCGACACGCATCGCTTCCGGATCGCCGTAAATGCAAAACGGGATGCTTCCCGGCCGGTACGGCCCGGAAACAGCCCCCGCAGCGTGACGGGCCGCGAACCGACCCTGATGCTCGGCGGCGTGGGCCAAAAGCACTTGGCCGTTGCAGTCGCCCACGGCGTAAATCCTATCCGTGAGACGCAAACTGGCATCAACGGTCAAGGCCCCCTTTTCCGAGAGGCTCGCCTCCGAGAGGCTTGCCCCGGCCAGGTCAAGCCCGGGCAAGGCGGCGTTGGGCCCGCGACCCACCGCCACCAGCACCTTGCCCACGTTCAACGTTTGACCTTCGGCCAAGTGAACGATCACTTCCCCTTTGCTTTGCTGCAAACCGCTCACAGCCACGCCGGAGCGGACGTCTATGCCTTGGCGTTTGAGCATGGCGGCCAACTGCGAACTGATTTCCGGATCTTCCGTGGGCGCGATGCGTTCGGCCGCTTCCAGCAAAGTCACCTGCGCGCCCACACGCTGAAAGAACTGGGCCATTTCCAGGCCGATGGCCCCGGCCCCGATCACGGCCAGGGAGGCCGGGACTTCATCTATTTCCAAGATCTGGTCCGACAGCAGGATATGTTCCCCGTCCGGCTCCAGGGCCTTGGGCCAGACAGGCCGGGAGCCCAGGGCCAGGATCAGACGATCAAAGATGAGGCGCGCTCCCTGGCCGGCCTGCCCATTGCCTCCACTTGCCCGCACCACGACCTGATCCGGACCGGCCAGTTCCCCCAAACCATGAATGAGGCGCACCCCTGCAGCTTCCAGCTTCTTGGCCATGGATTGCCGTGTTGCGCCCAACAGCGAAGCCTTGCGTTTTTGCAGCGCGGCCAGGTCCAGGACGAAACTTCCCTGACCCAGGCGCATCCGGGACTGGGCCTTGATCTCGGAAACGGCCCGGCTGGCCCCGAGAAAAAGTTTCGTGGGGATGCACCCCCGATTCAAACAGGTGCCGCCCACAAGGTCTTTTTCCACGAGAACCACGTCGCGACCCAGGACGGAGGCTTCCAGGGCCGCGGCATACCCGGCCGGTCCCGAGCCGATGATCAAGATGTCGCATGTTTTCGTCATGATTGCTCCGAACAGCAAGTGCGGGGAAAAATGATGCTCCACGGTTTCTTGAGAAGAAGGCCGGACTCCGGTAAGCTATTTCCTTTGCCCGCAAAACTTCGAGGAGCACTACCCGATCCCCTGTCGCATCTCAACCTGGACAGAACACCTGGGACAGATCCCTTGGAAAGAACGACGAGCACGCCATCTTCATCGCGGAGAACACCTCCAATGTCCTGGGGTCCAGTTTCACGAAGCGCAAAATCTACTGATCGTGCGCCTTCTCGTCGGGCCGTCCTCAAATGCCGGGCAGCGGCTTGGCAACAACGAAGACGTCCAGACGCAACTGGACGATGCATCTTGCTTGATGTATGGGGCTTAATGCCATGCATGAAATGTCCATCGCGGGAAGCCTGATCCGCATTGTGGAGTCCGAGATGACCGCCCACGGTCTGCGTACGGTGCAGCGCGTCAAGATCAGGCACGGCGCCCTCTCCACCATGGTCCCGGAAGCCTTGGAGTTCGCTTTCGAGATCATGACCAAGGGTACGCTCCTGGAAGGGGCTGTCCTGGATTTTGAAAAGGTACCCTTGACCATGTCCTGTTCGGCCTGCAAAGCGACCTTTTCGCCGGAAGTACAAAACCTGCACTTCGCCCCATGTCCGACCTGCGGAGAGGAATTCGGTCACATGGTGCTCATGGGCAAGGAACTGCACATTGAACATATCGAAGGAGATACATAAGGATCATGTCCAAGACCATCCCCGTCATCCGCAACATTCTGGAAGCCAATGACCGCCTGGCCGAACAGCTGCGCAAAATCTACGCGGACAAACGTCTGCTGGCATTGAATCTGATGAGTTCTCCCGGTGCCGGCAAGACTTCGCTTCTGGAACGGACCCTGACGGATTTGCGCGAAGTGTTGCGCATGGCCGTGATCGAGGGCGACCTGCAGACCAACAACGATGCCATGCGCGTGGCCGCCACCGGAGCCCAGGTCGTGCAGATCAATACGGACGGCGGCTGCCACCTGAACAGCTCCATGATCCTGGAGGCCTTAAAACAGATGGACCTGACCGGACTGGACGTGCTGTTCATTGAAAACGTGGGAAATCTGGTCTGCCCGGCCGAGTTCGACCTGGGCGAGGCGGGCAAGATCGCCCTGCTCAGCGTCACCGAAGGCGACGACAAGCCCGAAAAATACCCGCTGCTGTTTGCCGAATCCAAGGTCATGTTGCTAAACAAGATCGACCTGCTGCCCTATGTGGATTTCAGCCTGGAAAAAGCCGCCCGTTTCGCTAGGGCGCTCAACCCGGAGATCATTGTCTTTCCCGTGTCCTGTCGCACGGGCGAGGGCTTGCAGCCTTGGTACGACTGGCTGTGCGCGGCGGTGCGCACGCAGCGTGGAGAGTGAAGGGGTTTACTCGTCGACTGCCAGACGCCTTAGCGCCTCAGGCAAAAGAGCGACTTCCGGAATGCACTCGTCCACGTAAGGCTGCCCATTGGCCTGCCCCACCAGGACCGTGCCCATTCTCAACTCCTTGGCGGTCTTGAGATTCACGGCCATGTCCTCCACCATAACGCAACGCGATCCGCAAACCCCCAAAAGCCTCAACACCTCCTGGTAAGGCTCCGGATGGGGTTTAGGCCGGTAAGCGGCCACCCGCACATCAAATATTTTCGTGAACACGGAATCGATATCCAAGGCGCTTAAAACTCGACGGGCATGGCCCAGGGAGCCGTTGGTCAACACCACCTTGATCCCCGGCAAGGCCCGCAATGTCGCTGCCAAACCAGGATCCGGTCGCAAGACCCCTTCCACGTCCACGTCATGAACGTATTCCAGGAATTCCTCCGGATCCACGTCGTGGTGCCGCATCAGCCCGACCATGCTGATCCCGTATTCCTGCCAATACTTGCGGCGCAGGACATTCACGAGATGATCCGGAATGCCGACCCGATCCCGCATGAAACAATTGATGCGCTCGTGAATCAGGGGAAAAAGCGAATTCGATGCCGGATACAGGGTGTTGTCCAGGTCGAAAATAATGACGTTCATTTTGGGATGCTTGCTCCTGGCCCGCGACGGGACTTGTCATGGACGTGGCAACAACTGCATGCATACTCATGGTCCGGCGCGAACACAACCAGGGCCTTAAAGGCCGGGGCCTTAAAGACCACCCCCGCCTGCCGATGTCGTGCGCCGGTGCGAATACTTCGGAAATAAGGGCGACGCGGAATCCGTCCGTCAACGCCTGCGAATCTGGGCTGAACTGCTTACGGAGGAGTAATGGAGGCGGCTGTGAGGGACTTGCCAGTTTCACGAGGAATTGACAGGATACATACCAGTTGACCCATCTAAAAAACAACCAGCCAAGGAATGCTCGCCATGTACCGGACACTGCGTTTTCTTCTGCCTGTGACAATGATCCTGTTTAGCATCATGTTCTCGGGCCCGGTCCGCGCCGCGCCCCAGGAACGCCAACTTTTCCTCCAGGCCGAGGAAGCCTTGCACAAGGGACAGCGCCAGACATATCTGAATCTCTTGGCCAGGCTGGGTGACTATCCATTAATTCCCTACCTGCTGCAGCAGGATCTGGAGAAACGCATGAGCCTGGACATCGCCGGGGAAGTGCGTTCTTTTTTGCAGACCTATGCAGGCTCTCCGCCCGCCGAGAACCTACGCAGATCTTGGCTCAAACTGCTGGCAAAACACCATCGTTGGGACTCCTTTCTGCAGGATTACCGGCCACAGACGGACGCGAACCTGCAATGTCTGCTCGGCCAAGCCTACCTGGCCACGGGAAAGCGCGCGGACGCCATGAACCAGGCCGCTGCGCTGTGGCTTTCCGGAAAGTCCAGGCCCAAAAGCTGCGACCCTTTGTTCGAAGCCTGGATACAAAATCGCGGACTGACCAGGGAACTCGCCTGGCAGCGCATCGAACTGGCCATGGCCGCGGGCCAGACCAGCCTGGCCCGCTATCTGGGACGTTTTCTCTCCGACCCGGACAGAGACTGGCTGGATTTCTGGCTGCGCGTGGACTACA
>DBNV01000046.1:13829-15271 GCA_002299865.1 Desulfonatronaceae bacterium UBA663
CAAGTTGACGCGGGCGGACGCTTCCCGTGCCGCCGCGGACTGGGACCGGCTGCGCCTGCGCCACAGCCTGGATCGGGAACGCTTCGCAGCCATTGAAAACAACATCGCCCTGTTCATGTGCCTGCGCTTTGAGCCCGGTGCCCTGGAACGGGTGAAGTCCCTGCCGGAATACCTACGCGAGGACAGGGTGCGGGAGTGGGGCGTGCGCGTAGCCTTACGGCGTCAGGATTGGACTGCTGCCCTGCACATGCTGGACCTCCTTGCTCCTGCCCAGAAACAAACCTCCCGCTGGCGTTATTGGCGCGCCAGGGCGCTTCAGGAAACCGGCTGGAGCAAGGAAGCCGCGACTCTGTTTCAGGCCTTAGCTGCGAAACAAGACTATTACGGGATGTTGTCTATGGATCAACTGGGCATAAAGCTGGAACTTTCCCATGCGGCCATCCCAGTATCGGGCGCGGCGACGCAACAAGTCAAGAATCTGCCCGGCCTGCGGCGGGCCGTGGAACTTCATGCCCTGCAGCGCTTCGGTCCGGCCCGCCGCGAATGGCAGCAGGCCCAGGCCGACCTGGATGCCGATGGCCTACGGGCCGCTGCCGGATGGGCGCATCAACTGGGCTGGCACGATCGGGCCATCGTTGCGGCGGCCTCCGCCAGACACACCACTGACCTGGAACTGCGTTTTCCCCTGCCGCACAAGGAAATCATCTTCGCCCAGGCCGCGGCAAAAAATCTGGACCCGGCCTGGGTGTTCGGGGTGATGCGCCAGGAGAGCATGTTCATGTGCGATGTCGGCTCTTCCGCCGGCGCACTTGGCCTGATGCAGATCATGCCCCAGACAGGCAAACGTATCGCCGGCTGGTACGGCGAAAAACTGCCCTATTCCCGGCTGCTGTTGCAGCCAAAGCTTAATATCCGCTACGGGACCACATACCTGCGAAGGCAATTAAACGATCTGCAGAACCATCCGGCCCTGGCCACGGCCGCCTACAACGCCGGCCAGCACCGGGTCAAAGGCTGGCTGCCTTTGTCTCCCCTGCCCGCGGACATCTGGGTGGAAACCATTCCATTCAACGAAACCAGAAACTACGTGAAAAAAGTACTGACCTACACCACTGTGTACGAAATCCGCTTGGGCCGCGCACCAACACGGCTCAGCGCCCGGCTGCCCCTGGTTTTCCCCAGCCACGAACCAACCCAAGTGGCGGCCTCCGAAGGCCCATAGCGATTTCCATGGCTGCCGCCGTATCACGAAACCCTACACCCTGGACTCCCTTCTAGCCATGGTGCGCATGGTTCTGGACGCGCCGCAAAAAGCAGGCCCAGCCTGACCAGGCTCGGCCTGACCAGGCCCGGCCTGACGCTTTTGGGAGCGACAATGCACCAATCCGAAACAACCCTGCCCATCGGCATTTTTGATTCCGGTGTAGGCGGCCTGACCGTGC
>DBNV01000124.1:0-2071 GCA_002299865.1 Desulfonatronaceae bacterium UBA663
CCCACGATGCGCAGTTCGTTTGAAGGCATGCGTTGTTTATCCTCCATGGAGCATTCCCCGGGACAACACTTAACTAAAGACATAAGGCATTCACCTCGGCCAGGATCTGGTTGTCCGTGAAGTGGGAGAGCTGGATCGCGCCCTGGGGGCACGTGGCCGTGCACAGGCCGCAGCCCTGGCACACGGTCTCAATGACTTCGGCCTTGGGCTCGCCGCGGAAATCCACTTCCTTGATAGCCCCAAACGGACAGACCCGGATGCATTTGCCGCAGCCCACGCAACGCCGGATGTCCACGGCCGCGATCAAGGGATCGTTCTCCAGCTTGTCCTTGGAAAACAAGGCCAGGATCTTGGCCGCAGCGGCGCTGCCCTGGGCCACGGACGCGGGGATGTCCTTGGGCCCCTGGCAGGAACCGGCCAGATACACGCCTGCGGTGTTGGTCTCCACGGGTCGCAGCTTGGGATGACTTTCCAGAAAAAAGCCGTATTTATCGTAGGAAATGCGCAGCTTTTCAGCCAGTTCCCCGGCACCTTTGGCGGCCTCGGCTCCGGCGGCCAGGACCACCAGGTCCGCCTCCACTTCCACCTGGGCGCCCATCAGGGTGTCGGCCCCGCGCACTACG
Source organism: Desulfonatronaceae bacterium UBA663 (assembly GCA_002299865.1). Classification (GTDB taxonomy): domain Bacteria; phylum Desulfobacterota; class Desulfovibrionia; order Desulfovibrionales; family Desulfonatronaceae; genus Desulfonatronum. The sequence continues at coordinate 624 of DBNV01000124.1, forward strand.
TACTTGTCGCCTTTGGGATAGATCATAGACACCCGGCCGCGCACGTAGCGCGCTCCGTACTCCTCCATGGCCCTGCGGGTGAACTCGTCGTACATCTTGCCCGGCGCGCGAATATCCATATAAAAAACATAGGATGTGGAATCCGGAATGTGGTCCTTGGTCAGAATGGCCTGCTTGGCCGTGTACATGCAGCAGAAGCCCGAACAATAGGGCCGATCCACGCTCTTGTCCCGCGAGCCGACGCACTGCACGAAAACCACGGTTTTGGGCTCGCGGCCGTCCGAAGGCCGCTTGACGTGCCCGCCTGTGGGGCCGGAGGCGGAGAGCAAGCGTTCGTACTGCAAACCCGTGATCACGTCCGGCAAACGTCCGGCCCCGTATTCTCCATACTTGCTGATATCAAACAGGTCGTACCCCGTGGCCGCGATCACCGCGCCGACCTTTTCCGTGATCATCTCGTCCTGCTGGTCGTAGACAATGGCTTGGGAGGGGCAGATTTTGGCGCAGACGCCGCATTTGCCCTTGGTCAGCTGGCGGCAGAAGGTCGGGTCGATTACGGCCTTCTTGGGAATGGCCTGGGGAAAGGCGATGGTAATAGCCGCTGTCGTGCCCACGCCCTCGTTGAAACGGTCCAAGGATTTCTTGCTCGGGCACTTTTCCATGCACAGCCCGCAGCCCGTACACTTGGCCCAGTCCACATACGCGGCCCTGCGCCGGATCGTGATCTCGAAATTGCCCACAAAGCCGACCACGTTTTCTATCTCTGACAGGGCATGCACGGTGATGCCGGGATGCTGGGCCACGTCCACCATTTTCGGGCCAAGCACGCAAGTGCTGCAGTCCACCGTGGGAAAAGTCTTGTCCAGCTTGGCCATTTTGCCGCCGATGGTGGCCTCGCGCTCCACCAGGACCACTTCCCGGCCACCCTCGGCGCAGTCCAGGGCGGCCTGAATTCCGGCCACGCCTCCGCCAATGACCAGAACCCGCTTGTTGATCTCAAAGCGCTTGGGCACAAGAGGCTTGTTCAGGCGGAGCTTTTCCACGGCCATGCGCGTCAGCTCCACGGCCTTATGCGTGTTGGCCTGCGTGTCCTTGCCGATCCAGGAGACGTGCTCGCGGATGTTGGCCATCTCGAACATGTAACGGTTCAGCCCGGCCCGCTCCACGGTGCGGCGGAAGGTGGTCTCATGCATCCTGGGGGTGCAGGAGGACACCACCACCCCGTCCAGGCCGTGTTCCTGGATGGCCCGGACCATGGCCTCCTGGCCCGGCTCGGAGCAAGCGTACATGGTGTCCGCGGCATAGACCACGTCCGGGAAGTTTCGCGCGGCCTCGGCCATCTGGGCCGTGTCCACGGTTGCCGCGATATTGCTGCCGCAATGACAGATGAACACGCCGATTTTCATGAACAATCCTTACGGAAGGGCAAAAAGGGACACCTTAAGGCC
>DBNV01000124.1:2432-24804 GCA_002299865.1 Desulfonatronaceae bacterium UBA663
ACTTTGCCCCAGGGTCAAGGTCTTAAAGCCTTACGCATGGCCTTAAAAGCGCTGTTCGGCGACACGCAGAGTTTGGACAGGCCGATGGCGTCCTGGGGCAGACGCAGGGCCACGGCAATGAGCTGAGTGTAATAAAAAACCGGAATTCGGAACTGGCGGCCGGCAACGGAAGCGGCTTGGCCCTGGCGCAAATCCAGGTTCATGTGGCACAACGGACAGGCCGTGACCATGGCGTGGGCCCCGAGATCCTGGGCTGTTTCCAACAGCTTGGCCGAAAGCCTGGCCGTGATATCCTTGCGGGCCACGCCAAAGGAGGCCCCGCAACATTCCACTTTCAAGGGAAATGGAACCACTTCCGCGCCCAGGGTCTGCATCAGCCGGTCCATGGCCGTGGGATGCTCATGGTCGTCAAACCGCATCAGTTCCGGCGGCCGGTTCATGATGCAGCCGTAATACGGCGCGAGCTTAAGCCCGGCCAGGGGCTTGCCCGGCAGACGCGAAGCCAACTCCTCCGGCCCGACGTCCTCCACCAGCACCTGCAGCACGGACTTCACGGGCAGGTCGCGGCGCACGGGCCGGTCCAACAGCTTGTTCACCTTCCCGCGAAAATCCCGGTCGCTCATGCGATGCATGGCTGTCTTCAGGTTCGTCAGGCAACTGGGGCAAGGGGTGATCAAGGCCTGGACGTCCAGATCCTCGGCCTGGGCCAGGTTGCGCGCGGCCAGGGCCGAAGAAAGCAGATGATCCACGGTGTGCGCCGGGGTGGCGCCGCAACAGCTCCAGTCCGGGACGTCCGCAAGAGCCAAGCCCAACGCCTGACACACGGCTCGGGTGGAGATGTCGTATTCGATGGAGGTGCCCAGACCCGAGCAGCCCGGATAATATGCGTAAACGCTCATGACCGGCTTATCTCTCGGAAGCGCCGAAAAATCTCGGCAACCTGTTTCTTGCCCTGAATGGGATGGGGCTTGAAGCCCAACTTGCCCTTGGGCAGGATCTTCGGCCCCAGGCCCAGGTCCGGCCAGAACCGGCCGGTCTTGGCGATATAAGCGGCCAGGATGCCCAGCTCAAAGGAGCGGCCGTGCTTTTCCACGGAGTCCAGGAACGCATCCCAGAAAACCTTGACGTTTCGCTCGGCCGCATAGCCTTCACGCCGGGCCAGATGCCGCAGCACGTCCATGATCCGGGCCACGTCGATGTTGTTCGGACAGCGGGTGGTGCAGGATTCGCAGGTGGCGCAGAGCCAGATGGATTTGCAGGTCAAAAGGCGTCTTTTTTGTCCGGCCTGGAGCAAACGCATGATCTGACTGACCGGGATGTCGTAGGCAAAGGTGAACGGACACCCGGCGGTACAGTTGCCGCACTGGTAACACTCTGCGATCCTCTGGCTGCTTTCGGCCTCCACCTCGGCAATGAACTCAGCATCGCACGAGGCGTGAATGTCAACGACTTCCATGCTCTCTCCCGTTGGCTGGACGCTTCAGGCGGCATAGGAGGAAGACGCCCATCTCATCGTCACCTTGCCGCGGTTGTTGGACTAAAGCCGGGTCGCCACCAGGGACCAGATTTGGTCGCCGACCTGTTCCGGGGCGCAATCGGCCTGTACCACCAGGCAACGTTTGGGATGCAACGCGGCCAACAACAGGTAGCCTTCCCGGATGCGCTGGTGAAAGGCCGGGCTTTCGGCCTCGAATCGGTCTTCACTCATGCTTTGGCCGTCAAGATCGTTCCTGGCCAGCGCCCGCCTAAGCCCTGTTTCCACGGGCAAATCCAGGATCAGGGTCAGGTCGGGGACGCATCCGGCCGTAGCCATTTGGTTTAAGGAATCCAGCAGTTGCGTATCCAGCCCCCGGCCATAGCCTTGATACGCCACCGTGGAGTCGGCGAAACGATCACAGAGCACCACTTCGCCTCGCGCCAAGGCCGGTTTGATCACTTCGGCCACATGCTGAGCCCGGTCGGCCAGATACAGGAAAAGCTCGCTAAGCGGCGTCAGGTTGGCACTGTGTTGATGCAGCAGCATTGACCGCAAGCGCATCCCCAGATCGCTGCCTCCCGGCTCGCGGGTCAGGACGACCCGCAGGCCACGATCCGTCAAGTGCTGTTGCAGCAAGCGGATTTGGGTGCTCTTGCCGCAGCCTTCGATGCCTTCGAGGGTAATGAACATTACGCAAGGCTCCGCTGCCCGCGACTCATTCCCTTCCCCCCAGGTCATCCAGAAAATTGAGCGGCCCCAAAGATTGCCCTTTCGGCTGTCCGGGCGCGGGCCTGGCTTCCGGCCTAGGTGTTGCCGCGGCGCGGAAAAATTGCCGCTCCATGCCGCGATGATACGGGGTCCATGACTCTTGCTCCGCGATGCCTCCCAGGAGCTGCTCCACAATGTTCATCTTGGCGTCCAGATTGTCCGCGTAATGCAGGACCAATGCTTCAAGGGTCTTGGGGCGCTTGGGCGAACCGAACGCATGTTCGCCGTGGTGGCTGAGGAGCAGGTGTTTGAAATGCAGCTTCAATTCCGCAGAAAGATCCTTGGCTCTCTCCAAAAAAGGGCCGAGCACTTCCAGACCGAGATGGATATGGCCCAGAAGGCGGCCTGCGTCGGTATAGTCCCGTTGAATACCGGAACTTAACTCCCAAGCCTTGCCCAGATCGTGAAATATCGCCCCGGCCAAGAGGATTTCCCGGTCCAGCCGTGGGTAAAGGTCGCAGATGGTCATGCACAGGCGGCATACGGCCAGGGTGTGTTCCAACAGACCACCGATGTAGGCGTGGTGCATGGTTTTCGCGCCCGGGGCTGTGAGCAGACGATCGCGGATCGCGTCGTCCCGCAGCGCATGCAAACAGAATTTGCGCCAAGGCTCATGCCGCAATTCCTGCTTGCAGAGCTTTTCCACGTCTTCCAAAAGCAAGGCCGGATCACGGCTGCTGCGGGGAAGAAACAAGGACCAATCCACTTCGCTATCCGGAAGGCCGACAAGGTCCAGACGGTCCACAGTGATCTGCACCTGATCGCGGAAGCTGCCCACCTGTCCCTGCACGCGGACCAACTCGCCCGGAGGGAGTTCAGCGTATTGTTGGCTGACAGGGCTCCAAATCTTGGCTTCCACGATCCCCTGGGAATCCTGCAGGCGCAGCAGCCAGTAAGGACCGTTGCGGGCCTGTTGCTGACGGGCTTCCGCCAGGACGAAGACCTCCTCGATTCTTTGGCCCGGCACGAGATCCTGGACAAAGATTTTTTTTTGCAGACTCACGTTGAAATCCCCCGTATCTTCGGGTATGGTCTCCAAAACTACTTTTGGCAAATCAACTGGTGACAGGGCTTTGCGGTATCTGCAACACCCCCGCGACACCCCGCAGGCGCCAAGCCTCCATCAACCTCATTGCCAAAGTCAACCTATCCTGATTATGCTCAAAAATAAAGGCCTGACCGAAGTCTCCATCTGTCCGGACTGGTGACGGGGCCTTGCGGCATCCGCGTGGCTTTTTGTCCCGGTCAGGTGCTTAAGCTGGGACTGGACGGCAAGGCCAGGACAATCTAAGGCAAGGACTGTTTGAATTGTGATTTTTGCGCGGATCACGGCCCGGATTTCGCCATGGCAACCAAAACTAAAACTTCATTAAAGACGTCTGCCCAGCAAGGCCGGAAAAGCCCGGCAAAAGAATGAACGGGCAAATTTCGCCCAAGGCAATGCAGCCGTTGTGGACGAAAAAATAAAGTTCAAGACCGTAGTGGACATGTACAAATGATGCAAGAAAAACGCCCTGCCTCCGGACGCCCAAGGGCAATGAACGTTCTTTTGACCAACGACGACGGCATCCATGCTCTGGGCCTGCGGGCCATGTACGGGGCCCTGCTCCGGGCCGGACACCGCGTCCGCGTGGTGGCTCCCCTGACGGAGCAGTCCGCTGTGGGACACGCCATCACCCTGAGTCTGCCCCTGCGCATCAAGGAAATCGTCGAACCTCTCTTTGAAGGCATCGGCGTTTTCGGCACGCCCGTGGACTGTGCCAAACTGGCCCTAAGCACGTTGCTGGACACTCCACCCGACGTGCTCATCTCCGGGATCAACAATGGCGCCAACGTGGGGGTGGACATTCTTTACTCCGGGACAGTCTCCGCGGCCACGGAGGGCGCTTTGGCGGATATCCCCTCCTTGGCCGTGTCCATCGACAACTTTCACCCCACCAATCTGGATGCTCAAGCCGACTACGCCGTCCGGCTCGCCCAGGACATGGATTGGCCAAGCCTGCCCCAACGCTGCCTGCTCAACCTCAATTTTCCCGACCTACCCTTGGAGCGGACCAAAGGTTTGCGGCTTTGTCCCCAAACCCAAGCGGTGTATTACGACGTATACGACAAACGCATTGATCCCAGGGGCGGCGGCTACTTCTGGCTGCACGGGGAAATCCCGCCGAACGAAGCGGGCGGAGACACGGATCGCGGTCTGCTAAGTCAAGGTTTCATCACCTTGACACCGCTCCGCTTCGACTTTACGGATCAGGTGGCCCTGGAACGCTTGCGCACTTCCTTGGAAACGACTTTTTGTTCGTAGTGCAATACGGGATCAATGCGCCATGGGTGGACACACAAAAGTACTGAAAACCATCCGGGAGATCAACGACCGGATTCGCAAGGGCCGGGCTGTCGTGCTCACGGCTAAGGAAATGATCGCTGCGGTGAGAAGCATGGGCAAAGTCAAGGCCGCTCAGGAAGTGGACGTGGTCACCACAGGAACCTTCTCGCCCATGTGTTCGTCCGGAATGCTCTTCAACTTCGGACAATCTCAGCCGCCCTTGATCAAAGCGGCCAAGGTCTGGCTCAACGACGTTCCCGCCTACGCGGGTCTGGCCGCGGTGGACGCCTACCTTGGAGTCACGGAGCCCACCGAGGACGATCCACTGAACAAGGTCTATCCCGGCCGGTTCAAGTACGGCGGTGGTCATGTCATTGAGGACCTGCTCAAAGGCAAGAAGGTGGTGTTGCGCGCCTGGGCATACGGCACGGACTGTTATCCGCGAAAAAACCTGGAACGGGAGATGCTGCTGGGGGATTTCCGGACAGCCGTGCTTTTCAACCCCCGTAACGCTTACCAAAACTATAACTGCGCCGTGAATTTCGGAGACAAGGTCATCTACACCTACATGGGGCCGCTCAAGCCGCGCTGCGCCAACGCGAACTACGCCACCTCCGGGGCGCTCAGCCCGCTCTTCAACGACCCCTATTTCAAGACCATCGGCCTGGGCACGAAAATTTTCCTCGGCGGCGGCACCGGCTGGGTCATCGGGGCCGGTACCCAGCACAATCCCAAGCCGTTGCGCACGGAACGGGGGCTTCCCATGAGCCCTGCCGGAACGTTGATGGTCAAGGGCGATCTCAAGGGCATGCAGGCCAGATATCTGCGTGGAGCGAGCTTCTTGGGCTACGGCTGTTCCTTGCATGTGGGGCTGGGCATCCCGATCCCCATTCTCGACGAAAACATCGCCTGGCATACCGGGGTGGATGACGAGGATATTCTCATGCCCGTCGTGGATTACGGCCACGACTATCCCCAGGGCGTGGCCAAAAACCACGGGCACGTCAGCTACGCGCAGCTGCATTCCGGCACGATCCGGGTCAACAATCGCGAAACCGCTACAGTACCCCTGACCAGCTACACCCTCTCCCTGGAAATCGCCGAAACGCTTAAGCAGTGGATTATGGAGCAGGGATTCACCCTGGGTGAACCACAGGAGCCGATTCTCTCAGAGTGACCAAAGTCTGCCCTGAAGTCAAAAGTGGGGCTACGCCCCGTGCGAGTGTGAGTGTGAGTGGCGGGGGCGAGTCCATGGTCAAGGAGGGGCCAAAGGACGGGACTCGCGGCAAAGATCCTTGTTTGACAGGAATCGTGGAGAAAAGTTAAGTTTCTACTTTGCTCTGCGGGCGAAGCCCGCACACTGCGCACTGCGCCGAAGGCGCACACTCGCACTACGCCGAAGGCGCGCTTTGTTTTTCGCATGCGAGCAGCGGTCTTGACAGCAAGACGTAAGCGACGCACATATCATTACTTCAGGAGGAAGGATAATGGCCCGACACAAAAAAATCGAGCGGAAAAAAGAATTGGATCGCCGGCGGCAGCGCCGGGAAAAACGCATCAAGCAGCGCATCCGGGAAGCCAAAGCCGCGAAATAGCTTTATTTCGCCACACCTTCCCTAAAAGCCGGCGTCAATATTTTTAAGCAAGGAGGAGGTTCCATGCCCATTTATGAGTATCGCTGTCAGGAGTGTCAGCAGATCTTCGAGCAGTGGCAAAAAGATTTCAGTGATCAGGACAAGTCCTGTCCCGTGTGCGGCGGCAAGTCCCAACGCCTGATTTCCAACACGTCTTTCGTGCTCAAGGGCTCGGGCTGGTATGTCACGGATTACTGTAAAAATACGGAGACATCCGGCGGAAACGGCAAGAAGTCCGAGCCGGCCGAGGTCAAGGCCGAAGCGCCGAAAGACTCTTCAGGAACGAAACCCGACGCCTCGCCCTCCGGGGCTTCTACTGCGGAATAATTCCCCAAAGGCAGCCGCAAGGCTGCCTTTTTGTCGCGGATAATCCACGCAGGAAGGACCATGATTGATCGATATACCAGGCCGGAAATGGGCCGGTTGTGGACCATGGAGTCTCGCTTTGCCGGCTGGCTGGAAGTGGAACTGGCTGTTTGCGAGGCATGGCATCGTCTGGGGGTGATTCCGGCCGAGGACATGGCTCAAATCCGTGAACATGCCGGCTTTGATCTCTCCAGGATCCTGGAAATCGAGGAGCGGACAAAACACGACGTGATCGCTTTTCTGACCGCAGTGGAGGAAAAGACAGGGCCGTCTTCCAGGTACATCCATCTGGGCTGCACCTCCTCGGACATCGTGGACACGGCCAACGCCCTGCTGCTGGTCCGGGCCGGGAAGATCATCTCCGCCGGCCTGGACGCCCTGCTGAACGTCTTGCGGGAAGCGGCCCTGGCCTACAAGGACAAGCCGGCCATGGGCCGCACCCACGGCATCCATGCCGAGCCCATCACCCTGGGCTTGAAGTTCGCCGGGTTTTACGCCGAGTTCGACCGACACAGGCAACGCTGGCAGGCGGCAGTAGAAAACATTCGTTTCGGAAAAATATCCGGTGCCGTGGGCACCTATGCCCACCTGGAGCCCCAAGTGGAGGCCTTGGCCTGCGAACTCCTCGGTCTCCAGCTAGATCCCATCTCCACCCAAATCATTCAGCGCGATCGCCATGCCCAGTATTTCACAACGCTGGCGATCATGGCCGGCGGGATCGAACGATTGTGCGTGGAGCTGCGCCATCTGCAGCGCACCGAGGTCCGCGAACTGGAGGAAGGCTTTGGCAAGGAACAAAAAGGCTCTTCAGCCATGCCCCACAAGAAGAATCCCATTTCCGCGGAAAATTTGAGCGGATTGTCCCGGCTGGTCCGCGCCAACGCTTTGGCCTCCCTGGAAAATATGGCCCTCTGGCACGAACGAGACATCAGCCATTCATCCGTGGAACGGATCATCATGCCGGATTCCACGATTTTAATGGATTACATGCTACACCGCCTGACCAAACTGATTGCGGGAATCCGCGTCCTGGAGGACAACGTCTCGAAGAACCTGCGCGCCTCCCAGGGTCTGTTTTTTTCTCAACGCATCCTGCTGGCGCTCATCGACACGGGCATGCAACGTCAGGAAGCCTACGAATTAATCCAAATCCTGGCCTTAAGGGCCTGGGAGGAACAGCGGCCTTTTGAAGGCTTGGTGCGTGAATCCTTGGCGATCACAACGCGCCTTTCTTCCGAAAGATTGAACGAACTCTTTGACCTTTCGTCTTTTTTTCGGCATGTAGACCTTATTTATGCGCGGGTATTCCCCCGGGTTTCCCCCCTGGTTTCCCCCTAGGAGTTTTTCGTGCAACAATGGCGCGAGGAGTTGGCCGCCCTGCTTCTGACCAAGTCCTATTTGGAGAAGGATGTGGTGCTGACGTCCGGCAGACGCAGCAATTATTATTTCGACTGCAAGCAAACGGCCCTGCACCCGAGAGGGGCCATGCTCATCGGACGGTTGTTCGTGGACATGTTGCGCGAGGAAGGCATCCAAGGGGTCGCGGGCATGACTCTGGGAGCCGACCCTCTGGTCACGGCGACTTCTCTGATGGGCCGGATGGAAGGCCTTGAATGGCCGGCCATGATCGTGCGCAAGGAGTCCAAGGGGCACGGGACGGACAGCTATCTTGAAGGCTTGGCCAATTTTACACCCGGAGATCGTATCGCCGTGCTCGAGGACGTGGCCACCACCGGAGGCAGCGCCATCAAGGCCTGCCAGAGAATTACGAACGCCGGGTTCCGGGTGGTTCGGGTGTGTTGCATCCTGGACAGAGAGGAAGGAGCGTCCGAAACATTGGCCGCTGCAGGATATCCGTTCACAGCCCTGTTCACCAGGAGTCGGTTGTTCCATGAGGCAGGCAAGTAGAGCGCTTTCAGGCGTACTCGTTCTGCTTGCCCTCATCCTGACGGCATGCCAGGACAAATCTCTCGGCGCAGCTTTATGGCCGAAATTGCACGATCCGTACTTTCAACTCACGGAACAGTGGAGCCGCAAGGGAGTCATCCGGATAGGCCTGGAGTCGGAAGTGCGCGTGGTCGCGCTGCTCAAGTCCGCCTCTTGGCGTGAAGCCTACGTGGCCCGCTATTCCCGCTTGCAGGGCCTAGACCCGCAAGAAACGAAAAAAATGCTCAAGGACCAGATGCGGGCTCATGACGAGGCCGTTGCCGTGGTTCTGGCCGTTTCCGCCACAGATCCGGAACACGCCCGCTTGACGCATCGACTATCGCGCTGGCAGGTATTCCTGGAGACTACGGACGGCCGCAAGATCGAATCGTTGGAAATCCACCCCAAGCAGTGGTCGCCGCTGGAACTTGAGGCGTATTTTCCGGCTTATACACGCTGGCAACGCTATTATACCGCCCGTTTTCCCTCCGGACTGACCGCCCCCGTGACCCTGGTGATCACCGGACCGCCGGGGAGGACCGCTCTCGTCTGGGACGTATTTTAAGTAACGAACGTCGCCATTAGCGCGCATAATCCGCAAAGAGAGGTTTTGCGTTGAGCAAGGATGACAAGCTAAACTTGATCATCATGCGCGATGACAGCCGGGTGCGAAGGTATCGAGTCCGGGTTTCATGGTTCAGATTCTTTCTGTACGCACAAATCGTGCTGATTTTAGCTGCGGGATTGGGTGCCTACGGAGGCTTTACCTATTGGATCAAAAAGCTTGAGTTGATCCAAGCCAATGCCGCTTTACGAGAGAACATCTCGGAAATGCAGATCCATCTGGAACGACTGCAAAACATAGAAAAGATTCTTAAAACCAACGATCCGGAAGAAATTCAGGCCCTGTTCCGTTTGGGGACCAGGGAAAAACATGCCCTGGCCCAGCAGACCGTGGATTTACAGGAAGTCTTTGTTGCCAAAGACTTGCAAATGATCAGAGTGAGCAATCTGCAACTCCGAAGAGCCGGAGACGGTCTGCGCCTGAACTTTGAATTGAATAATTTAGTGAAAGGCACGCTTGCCGGAACGACCTCCGTGTACTATGTTGCCAGAGACGCGACGGTCATTCAGGCCCAGGGCGAAGAAAACGAGTTGAGCTTTGAAATCCAGCGCTTCCGTAGGGTCAACTCCATGCTCCAAATGCCCTCCGGCATCATCCTGGAGGACATTTTCGCGTTGCGCTTGGTGATCGCAAACAACGAGGGCAAGAGCATCTTCATTCAAACGTATCCGCTGGTCAATATTCTTGCTTCGTAGCAACGCGAGTATTGACAGTGCTCAACCGCGGAGTTTAATGGGATCCTTTTTGGGGCCGTTAACTCAGTCGGTAGAGTATCTGCCTTTTAAGCAGAGAGTCGAAGGTTCGAGTCCTTCACGGCCCACCAAGCTTTCCGTCCCCATCGTCTAGTGGCCTAGGACGCTGGCCTCTCACGCCGGTAACGGGGGTTCAAATCCCCCTGGGGACGCCAAGAAAATAGCGGGTTAGGACCAGTGCCTAATCCGTTTTTTTATTTTATATCTACAAAAGGCCGTCCGGCTGCCGGACTTGATTTGCGAAATCACGCCGATGTCTAAGAACACCAAGACGAACCAGGCATTCAGTTCACAATGGAGCACCCCATGCACCCAGACGAGGCCGGACAGGCCATCGACACTATCCTCTCCTCCCACAGCCGGGAGCGGGAACACCTCATCCCCATCCTGCAGGACATCCAGGAACGTATGTCTTACCTCTCTCCCAAGGCCCTGCGCATGGTGGCCGATCATCTCGACCTATCGGAGAACGACGTGTACGGCGTGGCCACGTTTTATTCGCAGTTCCGCTACCATCCGCCGGGCCGGCACCGAATCAAGGTCTGTCAGGGCACGGCCTGCCATGTGCGCGGCGGCGGCCTCGTGCTGGACGCCATTGTCCGCAAAATCGGCATTTCACCCGGCCAAACCAGCGCTGACGGTGGTTTCAGCCTGGAACGCGTAGCCTGTTTCGGCTCCTGCGCCCTGCCCCCGGTGATGGTGGTGGACGACAAGGTCTATGGGCGGATGAGCGCACGCAAGGCCGAAAAATTGCTCGAGGACCTGGAATGAGCTTTGCCGACATTCAGCAGCAGGCGCGGCAATCATGGATGCGCTTCGCCCGCCCGGATGTTCCCCGGGTACTGGTCGGATCGGCTACCTGCGGCCGAGCGGCCGGCGCCCTGGATGTGCTCGCGGCCTTCCGCGAGCAGTGCGCCGATGATCCAGCCTTGAAGGGAGTGGACATTCACGAGGTGGGCTGCCTGGGCATGTGCTATGCCGAACCCCTGGTGGAAATCCGTGGCTCTGAGGGCAGCAGCGTTCTGTATCAGGGCGTGGGCGTGGACATGGTCCCGGACCTGGTCCGTGAACATCTTGGCCGAGGCAAGCCAATGGTCGAACATGCCGCGTGCCTGATGGCAGGCCCGCCGGTGGAAGGGCTGTCGCGATTCCAGGACCTGCCCATGATTCGTCATCAACTGCGGGTGGTGGTGCGCAACTGCGGGATCATCGACCCCTCGAACATCGACCATTATCTCGCCCGAGGCGGGTATTCGGGGTTTACGCGGGCCTTGGGCATGGACCAGGACGCGGTGATCGAGGAAATCAAGATCTCCGGCCTGCGCGGCCGAGGCGGGGCCGGTTTCCCCACGGGGCTGAAATGGAGCTTTGCCCGCAAGTCCGCCGGGGACGTGAAGTATGTGGTCTGCAACGCGGACGAGGGAGATCCGGGCGCGTTCATGGACCGTTCCGTGTTGGAGGGCGATCCGCACGCCGTGCTCGAAGGCCTGCTCATCGCCGGATATGCCATCGGCGCCGGGCACGGCTATGTCTATTGTCGGGCCGAATACCCGTTGGCCATTGAGCGGTTGCGCACGGCCATCGCTCAGATGCGCGAAAAAGGACTTCTGGGGCGAAACGTCCTGGGTGCCGCCTTCGGATTTGAGATCACGATCAAGAAAGGTGCCGGCGCGTTCGTCTGCGGGGAGGAAACTGCGCTGATGCAAAGCATCGAGGGCAAGCGGGGCATGCCCCGCTCCCGGCCGCCCTTTCCGGCCGTATCCGGGCTGTTCGGCAAGCCGACAAACATCAACAACGTGGAGACCCTGGCCGCGGTTTCCGCGATTCTGGAAAAAAGCGGAGCTTGGTACGCAAAGATCGGCACGGAAAAAAGCAAGGGCACTAAAACATTTTCCCTGGCCGGCAAGATCACCCGCACCGGACTCATCGAAGTGCCCATGGGCATCAGCCTGCGAACCATCATCGAGGACATCGGCGGCGGAGTGCTGCACGGCAAGGAGTTTAAAGCCGTACAAACCGGCGGCCCATCCGGCGGCTGTATACCGGCCAAGCATTTCGACCTGCCCGTGGATTACGAACATTTGGCCCAGGTGGGCTCGATCATGGGCTCCGGCGGGATGATCGTCATCGACCATGAGTCCTGCATGGTGGACGTGGCCAAGTATTTTCTGGAGTTCACGGAGAATGAATCCTGCGGCAAGTGCGTGCCCTGCCGCATGGGTACGCAGCACCTGTTGCGCATGCTCACGGATATCGCCGCAGGCCGGGGCAGGGTGGATGACCTGGAAACCATCCGCAAAATCGGCGACACCATGACCAAGGCCTCGTTGTGCGGTCTGGGCCAGACCGCGCCCAATCCGGCTCTGACCACCCTGAACTCCTTCATGGACGAGTATCTGGCGCATATTGAGGAGCGCAAGTGTCCGGCAGGCGTCTGCCGGGCCTTGATCCGCTTTTCCATCGATGCCGGGCAGTGCACCGGCTGCATGGCCTGCACCAAGGCTTGTCCGGTGCAGGCCGTTGCAGGCAAAAAGAAAAAGCCGCACCGCATCGACCAGAACGTGTGCATCCGTTGCGGGGCCTGTCGCCAGGCCTGCAAGGAAGGCGCGGTGATGGTGGAGTAAAAACATGGCTGAGATCCATCTGACCATAGACGGCCGCACTGTGACCGTGAAGGCCGGAGCCACGGTGCTCCATGCCGCCAGGCAGGCCGGGATCCCCATCCCCACGATCTGCGATCACAAGGATTTGAACCCATACGGGGCCTGCCGAATGTGCATCGTGGAGATCGAGGGGGTGAGGGGCTTTCCCACGTCCTGCACGACACCTGCGGCCGAGGGCATGCAGGTCAGGACCAGGTCGCCGGAACTGGAAACGCTGCGGCGACGGACCCTGGAATTGATGTTCTCCGGGCACCCCAACACCTGCCTGGTCTGTCCGCACCGTGAGGCCTGCGAATCCATGCGGCCCATGGCGACCAAGGCCGGACGCACCACCCGCTGCGGGTTCTGCAGCAACCGGGAGGAATGCGACCTGCGCAACATGGCCTTGCAAGCAGGAGGTCGGGATCTGAACCTGCCCACGTTGTACGCCGCGCACAATCTGGAGCGCGATGACCCTTTCATGGACCGGGACTACAACCTGTGCATCCTCTGCGCCAGGTGTTGGCGAATCTGCGAGAAGATTCACGGCAAGCCGGCCATCAGCATCATCAACCGGGGCAGGCAGGCCAGGGTGGGCACGGCGTTTCACAAAAGCCATGTCCATTCCGGCTGCACCTTCTGCGGCTCCTGCATCGACATCTGCCCCACAGGGACATTAACGGATCGCTTCGCCCGCTGGCACGGCAAAGCAGACACCCGCGCCGACTCCGCCTGCATCCTCTGTCCGGAAGGGTGCTCCCTCACGGCGCACGTCAAGGGCGGACAGCTCGTGGCCACGGCCATGACCGCGTTTGAGCCCGATTCCAGCCTGTGCGCCCTGGGCCGGTTCGGCTACGCTCAGATCGTGAACGCGCCGACCCGGCTGCTGCGTCCGACCATCCGGGACAACGGGGAATCCTTTTCCGTGGACTGGGACTCGGCCCTGGACGCAGCCGCAGCCGGACTGAGCAAACACGAATCGGCCCTGGGCATCCTGGTCAGTGCGGCCGCGTCCAGAGAAGATCGCCACCTGTATCACCTGCTGGCCCAGGAGCTAGGGGCCAAATTCGCCGCGATCCCGGCCACGCCCGCCGGAACCAAGCCGCTGCTGCCCAAGTGGGTGACAGGTCCAAAAAAAAGCAGGAGTTCAGCCCTGATCCTGAGCGGGGATTTTTTGGAGGACAAGCATCTGGCCGGTCTGGACTTTCTGCTGGTCATCGACGGCCTGCCTTCACCCGCCCAGGAACGGGCCGACGTGCTTCTCCCTGCGGCCCTGCTCTCAGAGGCGGAAGGCACGTTCCGCACCGCTTCCGGGCAGATCAAGGATTTGGCTAGGTCCAGCCGTGCGCCGGGCATGGCCAGGCCGGAATGGGAAATTCTGTGGGACCTGGGCCAAAAACTGGGCTTAAAATCCATGGCCTTCGACTCTCTGGACCATATCACTGCGGCGGTGGGAGAGGACCCCGCGCCACAGGCCTTTGCAGACGCGCCGCGCCATGACGTGCGCACTCTGCCGGCCTTTTACCGCGGCCATCGCACCGCAGACCTGGTTCCGGCGCTGGAGGCCTTTGGTCTGTCGGCCACGCCCAGACCGCTGAAGCAAGATGTGTCCATCGAAGGCTTCCAGTTATTGGAAACACGCGAGCTGGCGCCGAACATGCATCTGCTCCGGATCAAGGCCCCCCAGGTGGCGGCCCATGCCAAGCCCGGTCAGTTCGTGATCCTGATGGCCAAGGAAACCTCGGAACGCACCCCGTACACCCTGGCGGACTGGGATGCCGAGGCGGGGAGCATCACCTTGATCCTCGAGGAAGTGGGCCGGTCCAGCCGCGAATTGGCGTTGCTCAAAGCGGGAGAGGTCTTGGCCCACGTCAGCGGCCCCCTGGGCAAGCCATTCCCCGTGGCAAAGAAAGGAACCGTGGTCCTGGGCGGCGGGTGCTACGGCATCGGCGCGATCCTGCCCTTGGCCCGGGCCCTGCGTCAGGCCGGCAACCACGTGCTCAGCGTAATCGAAGCCTCCAGCGCCTATCTCTTGTTCTGGGAAGAGGAACTGCGGGCTGTGAGCGACGAGGTGCGCGTCGCCACCAAGGACGGCAGTCGGGGCGCTTATGGCGGGGTGCAGGAGGTTTTTCAGCAAATCGTCGACCAGCAGCCGGTGGACATATTTATCGCCGTTGGCTGCACCTTCATGATGCGCATGGTCGCTGAGTTGACTAAACCCTGGAACGTTCCAACGTTTGTCGCCCTGAACCCGATCATGGTGGATGGTACGGGCATGTGCGGGGCCTGCCGGGTTTCCATTCATGGGGAGACGAAGTTCGCCTGCATTGACGGCCCTTTTTTCGACGCCCACGGAGTAGACTGGGACGAACTGGCCTGCCGCAAGAGCGCCTACGCCCGCGAAGAGGTGGAG
This sequence comes from Desulfonatronaceae bacterium UBA663, assembly GCA_002299865.1. Taxonomy (GTDB): domain Bacteria; phylum Desulfobacterota; class Desulfovibrionia; order Desulfovibrionales; family Desulfonatronaceae; genus Desulfonatronum. The sequence goes on from DBNV01000124.1 coordinate 17,362, forward strand.
GCCCTGCCTCAGGCCGTTGACCTGAGCGCCCTGATGTTTCCGGGAGCGGCCCGGCCAAGATGCGGGTGCGGGAGATAGCCATGGAGAATAAAAAACAAAAGCTGCCGGATTCCGGCAGTCCGGCAACAAGAGGCCCCAAACGCCCGAAAATCCCCCGCCAGCCTATGCCCGAGCAGGACCCCAGACGCAGGCGCTTCAATTTCGAGGAGGTGCCTCGGGGGTATGCCGAGAAAAACGCGATCCTAGAGGCCTCCCGCTGCTTAAGGTGCAAGAAGCCGGGGTGTGTTGCCGGCTGTCCCGTAAACATCAATATTCCGGCCTTTATCGCCCTGATCGCCGAGGGGCGATTCGTGCAAGCTCTGGAGAAGCTCAAGGAGCAAAACGCCCTGCCGGCGGTGTGCGGCCGCGTCTGCCCTCAGGAAAGCCAATGCGAGGCCGGATGTATCCTGGGCAAGAAGGGCGAGCCGGTGGCCATCGGCCGGCTGGAGCGTTTTGCTGCAGACTATGCCCGCGACGCCGGGCACCAGCAACTGGCCTGTACCGTGGCATCCACAGGTAAAAAGGTGGCCGTGGTCGGAGCCGGTCCTGCGGGCATCACCGTAGCCGGGGACCTAGCCCGTTGGGGGCATCATGTGGTGGTCTTCGAAGCCCTGCACTTGCCCGGCGGGGTGCTCATGTACGGCATTCCCCAGTTCCGCCTGCCCAAGGAAATCGTCCAGTACGAGATCAACAACCTCAAGAAACTCGGCGTGGAGATCCGTACGGACACAGCCATCGGCTTGACCCGGACCGTGGATCAGCTTTTGGAGGACGGCTTTGACGCCGTGTTCGTGGGCACAGGTGCCGGCCTACCCATCTTCTTGAACATCCCCCGAGAAAACGCCATTGGCGTATTCTCGGCCAACGAATTTCTGACCCGGATCAACTTGATGAAGGCCTGCGAATTTCCGAAGTATGCCACCCCGCCGATCCGACCGCGCCGGGCCGTGACCGTGGGCGGGGGCAATGTGGCCATGGACGCGGCCCGCACGGCCCTGCGCCTGGGCGCGGATTCAACCATCGTCTACCGGCGCGGCCTAGAGGAGATGCCGGCCCGGGCCGAGGAGGTCCATCACGCCCGGGAAGAGGGCATTGCCATGCACCTCCTGTCCGCGCCCAAACGCATTCTCACGGATGACCGAAACCGGGTCGTAGGCCTGGAATGCCTGCGCATGGAACTGGGCGAACCGGACGCTTCGGGGCGCAGAAGGCCGCATCAGGTCAAGGACAGCGAATTCGTGGTGGAAGCGGACACGGTGATCGTGGCCGTGGGCAACCGGCCCAATCCCCTGGTGCCCAGGACCTCGCCGGACATAGAGGTGGGCAAGCATGGGACCATTGTCGCGGACCAGAAGACCATGATGACCTCCAAGCCCGGCGTGTTCGCCGGCGGAGACATCGTTTCCGGCGCGGCCACGGTGATCAGCGCCATGGGTCAGGGCAAGCGGGCGGCCAAGGCCATGCACACCTACATGACGGGTGAAGAACCTCCGTGCACATGACAGACCGGCGCAGACAAAAAATCATCCTAAAAGTTCATTGCCGCCCTGCGGCGAATCATCGCCTCACCAAGGCGATCATCAGCACGCCGAGGGCAACAGTGACACCCACGTCAAGGCCAACCTGATGGGAGCGAATATTCGGTTGCTGGTTCAAGGCGGACGTTTGCTTTTGGGAACATGGCAAGGTATTTTTTTCACGGAATTCGATGGGCCACGAACCCGCAAAATTTGGGTGCAGTGGCAGGAATCCACCGCGTCCAGATGATCCAGAAACAACAGTGTCCTAACATTGCAACCTGCTCCCACATCTGGGAAATGGAGCAGCCATGTCCAGAAAGTTATTGGTCACCATCAGCGAGGACATCGGTTTTCTGCATGGAGTGCGTTTTGTCGGCCATTTTTTTGTCCCGGCCACGGATCTGCAGTTGGACTTGGTCCTGATGCCGCCCACGGCATCCCCCCAGGTTTTACATGATCCCATGCCCATGGATCAGGCCCTACGCATGGCCGAAAGAATGCTCCGCGATAAAGGATTTCAGGTCGGCGTTCCTCAAGGCCGAGATGAGGCATCGACGCCCTGCGCCAGTATGGTTGAGCTGGCCCGCATGGCCGAACGGGGCCATTATGACGCCGTGGTCCTGGGTCGCCGCGGCGCGGTCCGTCTTGATGAATATCTGACAAGCCAATACGAAGAGGCGGTGTTCGACGAAAACCTGGACTTTCTGTTCTGGATCTGCCGGGTCCCGGACTTGACCCGAAACAATGTCTTGCTCTGCGTCGACGGCTCCAAACAGGGGCTGTGCGCGGCCGATCATGTCGGGTTCATGTGTCGGAATGAGCAGCGCCACTCCATCTGCGTGGCCTACCTGGCTGATCCGCAACACCGGGACAAACGAGACGAGGATCTGATCATTGAAAACGCCCTGAAAATGCTCCAGGTCAACGACATCCCCGAAAGCAGGATCTCCGTCAAGGTACTGGCCGCGTCGGATCATGTCCAAGGTATTCTGCGCGAGGCGGAACAAGGCCGTTTTGCCGTGGTGGCCGTGGGCCGCGCCGGCATCGGCAGAGGCATGATGAGCCAACACCAGTTCGGGTCCATCAGCCTGCGCCTGGTCAGGACCATATCTGGAGCCAGCCTGTGGGTGTGCGGAGTTCCCTGCAAACCTTAGCAGCTTAAAGAACGGATTCCATTTCAACCTCACACATTGATCTTCGGACATGAAGCCAGGGCTTCTTGCAGGTCGCATTCGGCGAATTCGTCATCCTTGAGTTTGCCCTGGTTGAAGGCGTCGTAAGCGCCCAGATCCAGCAACCCATGGCCGGAGTAAAGAAAAACAATGACCGTGCCGGGATCGCTTTCCTTAGCTACGTCCATGGCCGCCTTGATGGCGTGGGATGTTTCCGGCGCGGGAAGGAAGCCTTCGGTCTGCAAAAACAGTTTGGCGGCTTCGAAGACCTCGTTCTGATAGTAGGAACGGGGTTCGACCATGCCCTGGTCCACGAGATGGGATACGATGGGCGCATCTCCGTGGTAGCGCAGGCCGCCGGCATGAATGGGCGGCGGGAAGTAGCTCGAGCCCAGGGTATGCATTTTCAAAAGAGGCGTCATCTTGGCCATGTCGCCGTAGTCGTAACGGAACTCTCCCTTGGTCAGGGTCGGACAGGCCTTGGGCTCCACAGCTACGAAGCGCGGTCCCTTGCCGGCCATCTTTCCCGGGACGAACGGCAGGACCAAGCCGCCGAAATTGCTGCCTCCGCCCACGCAGCCCACCAACACGTCAGGACTCTCCCCAGCCAAAGCTAACTGCTTTTGGACCTCCAGGCCGATAATGGTCTGATGCAGAAGTACATGGTTGAGCACGCTGCCCAGGGAATATTTAGCATCATCATGGGCGGCTGCGTCCTCCACAGCTTCGGAAATGGCCAGGCCCAGACTGCCGCCGGAGTCAGGATTCTCGACCAACACAGCCCGCCCGGCATTTGTCCTGCTCGAAGGAGAAGGGAAAACCTCGGCCCCGTAAGAGCGGATCAACACACCGCGGTAGGGTTTTTGTTCGTAGCTGCAGCGGACCATGTACACGGTGCATTCCAGGCCGAACATCCGGCAGGCGAAGGACAAGGCCGTGCCCCATTGGCCGGCTCCGGTTTCCGTGGTCAGCCGGCGCACCCCTTCCTGCTTGTTGTAATAGGCCTGGGCAATGGCTGTGTTCGGCTTATGGGAGCCGGCCGGGGAAAGGGACTCGTTCTTGTAGTATATCCTGACCTTGACGCCCAAGGCCGCTTCCAGGCGGTAGGCCCGGACCAGGGGCGTGGGCCGGAACAGGCGGTAGATGTCCCAGACCGGTTCAGGAATGTCGATCCAGCGCTGGGCGGACATCTCCTGCTCGATCACGGCCATGGGGAAGATGGCGGCCAATTTCTCCGGTCCCAGGGGCTGCTGAGTGGCCGGGTCCAGGGGCGGGGCCAAGGGCGGGGAAAGATCGGGCAACACGTTATACCACTGCCTGGGCATATCCTTTTCGGGCAGATTGATGCGCTGGTTCATGTCCGTTCTCCTTAGGGTGGCATTCAATGGAAAGTCGAGCCGCTTACGCCGCTATGCTATCAGCCGCCGGCACTCCGCGAGGCTTCTTTTGTACGGAAGGAAAAAAACTGTCAACTCGAAAGCTTGTCGCTACGCTTTTCGCAACGCCGCAAGTCTTTGCGAATCCAAAGCGACAGGACGTCGTCCCGGACGATTGTAAGATTGTCAAAAGACCAACGGAAAAGCGGACAGCGCTGTCCGCTTTTCCGTTGGCCGAAACGTCTAAAACATAGCACGGATTTTCGACATGGGATTAATCGGGTCAGCAGACAGGGGGCGCAAGGCGGAGAATGCGCTCCACCACGGCAGTAGTTGAAAAACCCGGCAAAAGGTCGAGGCTGAAAACGCGACCGCCCCAGGATTCAACCTCTGCTGCGCCCACGATCCGCTCTTTCGGCCAATCCCCGCCCTTGATCAACACGTGGGGCCGAACGGCCTTGATCAATTCCAGCGGCGTGTCTTCCTCAAAAGCGATCACGACATCCACACACTCCAGTCCGGCCAGGACATAGGCCCGCTGCTCCAGCGGCGTGATCGGCCTCGTCGGCCCCTTGATCCTGCGAACAGAGGTGTCGCTGTTTAAGCCCACGACCAGCACGTCGCCGTAAGTCCGCGCTCTGCGCAACAGATGCACATGACCGGCGTGCAAAAGGTCGAAACAACCGTTGGTGAAAACAATCGTGCCCAAGGGCTCGCCCAAGGGCTTTCGGGAAGCGGCATCAAGAAAGTCCCGCCGAGAGAGGATCTTGGGGTGCGCCAGGAGATGGGCGGTCATCAGGGCTTGGAGGTCGTTTTGGCGCGTTGGGCCTCGCCGACGCAATACTTAAAAGTCAATACGTAAAGATGATGAAAAAAATCGACATACTCCACGTAAACATGATCCGGCACCTGGATACGGGCGGCGGCGAAATTCAAAATGCACCTGATGTCCGCTTCCACCAGATAATCCGCAGCGCGTTGGGCGCGATCCGACGGCGCGGTGATGATGCCGATCTCGATGCGTAACTCCTGGACACGGCTCTTCATCTGCCTGGGGCACATCACCTCCAGATCGGCCACGACTTCTCCGATCTTGAACGGATCGCAGTCAAAGGCGGCCACGATCTTGAAACCGCGCTTGGGAAAGCCCTGGTAGCGCAAAAGGGACCGGCCCAGGTTGCCCACGCCGATCAGGGCTGTACGCCATAACCTGTCCGTGCCGATGGAGACCTTGATGGACTGGATCAGCTTGGAGACGTTATACCCCACGCCGCGCACCCCGAACTCGCCGAAGTATGCGAGATCCTTGCGGATTTGCGAAGGATTGACGTCGCAAGCCCGGGCCAGTCGCTCCGAGGAAACGACTTCTGTGTCCTCGTTCTTGAGAGCTTCCAGCACCTGAAGATAGATGGCCAGGCGTTGAATGGTGGCCCTTGGAATATGTTCGCTTTTAAATGCAGGGCACACGCTGTGAAGAAATGAACAAGCTTAGGGAAAAAAAGACCGTCCCCAAGGGGACGGTCTTTGCGATTTCGAGTCGTCGATCCCTGTCGTTAGCCGATCAAGGGGTTGGCGAACAGCAGAATCAGGGCTATGACCAGGGTGTAAATGGCCAAGGATTCGATAAAGGCCATGCCCAACAACAGGATCACGGTGATCTTGCCGCTGGCCTCGGGATTGCGAGCGGTGCCTTCGCAGGCGGCCTTCAAGCCTAGACCCTGACCCAAACCGCAACCAAAGGCCGCGATGCCCATGCCGAAGGCGGTGGCAATAGCAATCATAGAGATTGTTTCAGGAGCGACGGCAGCGGCAAAGGCCACGGAAGCCAGACCCATCAGGACAACGGTGTTCAGGGCGGTGAAAAGCAGTTTACGCATTGGACTTAATCCTCCTTAAAAAGTGGTTATTGTTTTGGTCAGACGACCATTTCCCCCATCAGGATTTAGTGAGCTTCCTCAAATGCTCCCTTGAGGTACAGCATGGAGAGCATGAAGAAGATGAACGCCTGCATCGTCTTCAATAGGAGGAACAGGAAGAAGACCGGCAGAGAGCCCAGAATCGGAGCCAAAAAGAACATCAGAATAATGACGATTTCCTCGGCGCGGATGTTTCCGAAAAGCCGCAGGGTCAGGGACAAAGGCCGCGCCAGGTGGCTGATGATTTCAATGGGCAGCATCATGGGGGCGAGCCACCAGTAGGGGCCCGTAAAGTGCTTGATATAGTGCAGTCCGTGCAGCTTAAACCCCCAATAGTTGTAATAAAGAAAAATAAAGACAGCCATGCCTACGACGGCATTAATGTTGGCTGTGGGCGCGTCCACACCGGGAATTAATCCGGAGAGGTTCAAAAACAGGATATAAATAAACAGGGTGAACAGCACGGGGAAAACCTTGCGGCCCGCTTCGCCCATGTTTTGGACGACGAAATCTTCCATTCCTCCAACGAGAGTCTCCCAAATATTTTGCCCTTTTCCCGGCACAAGAGTCAGCTTCCGCGTCCCCAGCCAGGCCAAAAGGAGCAAGAGCGCGATTACCGCCCAGGAGTACACGATATGCATGTGCGCCTTGGGAAAATCGATGCCGACGACCGCCAGGGCCTCTTTCAGAATAAGAACGTATGGAACACCTTCAACTGCCATTTGCCTAAGCCTCCTTTCCTTTTTGCCGGTGAAACTGGAACATCCCCCAAAAGAGAATATTGATGACTACCGTAGTCAATCCGGCCAGCAGGGCGGCCACGGGAAACCCTCCCCAGATGATCAGGCCGAAGAGTGCAAGACCGGTCAGGATCATCCGCCCGTAGAAACGCGCCAGAGTAACAGCCACGGCTCCTCTGCTTCGCAAAACCGCGCCTTGCAGCCCCTTGGCCAGCAACCAGAAGTTCATGGTGCTCAGCGCGGCGCCGGCAAAAAATGCCAAGGCCCAGGACGGCAAGCCCAAAACAAGACTAACCACAAAGCTTAGGGCCACAAGGTAAAGCTGATTGCGGACCAGGATTCGCACATCATGCAGGTAGAACCCCCGATGGGCCAGGAACGCCTCAATCCTGTCGTTTATCCTGGTTGTCGGCAACATTGCTTTGCTTGTCCATTTCACGCTGAATCTTCTTGGTTTCCATATACATGTTCCTGAAGCCCGCGATGATCCCAAAAATCAGGAACAGCAAGAACAATTTGGGCGCCGTGTCCAGCCATTTGTCCAGATACCACCCGACAAGAGCGCCGACAAAGGTGGACGCCACAAGGTGAATGCCCAGCAAGCCAGCCTGGGAGAACGGCTGCAGCAGGTCTTGGTACTTTGATCGTGACCGAAAAAACATTGCTACAGCCATGGGCTC
>DBNV01000015.1:0-1546 GCA_002299865.1 Desulfonatronaceae bacterium UBA663
AGCCATGCTCGACGAGCAGGGCTCGTTTAAGATAAAGGTCTTTTCCCGGGGACATTCATGGACACAAAACAAAGCCGATTTGCCCAAGCAGGCCTGCGGCCTGAACACGCAATGACTGCGGTGGTCCTGGCCGCAGGCAAGGGCAGGCGCATGCATGCGGACAAGCCCAAGGCCCTGCAGACCCTTTTGGGCGAGCCCATGCTGTGGTATGTTCTGGAAGCCCTGCGGGCCATGGCTCTTAGCCAGGTATGCACGGTCATCGGCCCTCAAGCCAAGCGGCCTCGGGCCGAGCAAATTCAGGCCCTCTTCCCCAATGAGCGCTTTGTCGAACAGGCCGCACAACTCGGGACCGCTCACGCTCTGCGCTGCGCCTGGCCCGAGGTGCTTCAGGACAAGGCAAAATGGTGTCTTGTCGTTAACGGCGACGCCCCGCTCCTTGAGGCAGAGGCCATGTCCGGATTTTGCGCGGCCATGATCCGCGCCCAAATTGATGTCGGGTGCATGACCGTGCAGCTTGCCGACCCTTTGGCCTACGGCAGGGTCATCCGAGACCAAGCCGGCCGGGTGGTGGGCATTGTGGAGGCCAAGGATTACGATCCGGCCCGGCACGGCCAGCCCACCGGCGAGGTCAACGCCGGGGTCTACCTGTTGCGCGTGGAAACTACAGGGGCGCTGCTGGCCTTGATTACGGCGGACAACAATCAACAGGAATATTACCTGACCGATATCGTGGGCTTGGCCGTAAAGCATGGCCTGCGGGTCGGCGCGACGAGTGTTGATTCCGGGAACGCCGCGGCGTTGATGGGGGTCAACTCCCCTGCGGAATTGGCCGCTGCCGAGGAAGAGTTGCGCCGACGCATAGTTGCTGCCTGGCTGAACAAGGGCGTGCTGATCCACTTCCCGGAAAGGGCGTGCCTTGGGCCGCGGGTGGAGCTTGAGCCGGGAGCGGAGCTTTTCGGGCCTTGTGAGCTGTATGGCCGGACTTTCGTAGGCACCGGGGCGGTGCTTGAGTCGCATGTTTGGATCCGGAATTCCCGTGTCGGGGCGGGCAGCATTGTCCGTTCGTTTTCACACCTGGAAGGCGCAACCCTCGGGGAAGGCTGCGTGGTCGGACCTTTTGCGCGTTTGCGTCCGGAAGCCGTCATGGAAAATCAATCCCGTGTCGGCAATTTCGTGGAAATGAAAAAGGCCCGGCTGGGAACTATGGCCAAAGCCAACCATTTGAGCTATCTTGGAGACGTCGACGTCGGCCCCGGCGCGAACATCGGCGCGGGGACCATTACTTGCAATTACGACGGGCAAAATAAGCATCACACCGTGATCGGGGCCAAGGCCTTCATCGGCAGCAACACCGCCCTGGTGGCCCCGGTGCGGGTTGGAGAAAACGCCCTGGTGGGCGCTGGTTCCGTGATCACCAAGGATGTGCCAGACAACACCCTGGCCGTGGCCAGGGGCCGGCAGCAATGTTTTCCCAAGAAAAATGACGACTTTTGATGGCCCGTTGTAAAATTTGCCTTTGGCTTGCGTTGCTGCCTTGGCGCCCGGC
>DBNV01000015.1:1946-2773 GCA_002299865.1 Desulfonatronaceae bacterium UBA663
TTAGGCGCGAAACTCGTTGCTCGTTTCCCAACCGATAAGGACGTATCCTCATGGAGATACTCACGCAATTCGAGGATAAAGTTGAGCGTTTGCTGGAGCGTTTGCGGACCTTGGAGCAGGAGAAGCTTAAGCTGCAACAGGATTTGGACACTGAACGCAGCCAAAAGCAGGAGGTCCTCGGCCGCATAGATCACCTCTTGAAAAAAATTCAAGACATGAATATGTAACTCATGCCCAGTTATACCATATCGGTTCTGGAATTGGAGATTGCGTTCCGGACCGATGCGGATCATGCCCGGGTCGAGGCCGCGAGGAGGATTGTCGAGGAACGGTTTGCTTCCCTAGCGGCGAAAGGCAAAAATTTAAGCAAGGAGAAACTCCTGACGTTTGTAGCGTTGGGATTGGCGGATGATTTTCTCCGGACATGCACAAAGTTGGGGCAGTTGGAGACCAGATTGGAAGAATTGCTTCAGCGGATGGAACAAGACGCTGGTGCTGAAAATGTCGCTTCAGTCGCGGACTAAATTTTATACCCTGGAAGGTTTGTGATCCGTAGTGTTTTTTGTACCAATACAGTAAGAACGGGAGCCGCTTCCAACCGGATGGTGCGCAGACCCGGTCCTGTCCGGGGAGCCTGATTCCGGATAGTGGCGCCCACCTTGCCATACCAGGTTCAAAAAAGCTCTGGACACGGCCTTTCGGGGTTTTTCTATAGTAAGTGAGGGTTGCCGAAGTTGGCTTACACAACGTTTTGTGATCTTCCCGCGATATAACGTCCGTTGTTTCTTCCCTGTGTCTCGGCTCTGAATAGGCCAATGGCCGGGCCA
>DBNV01000110.1 GCA_002299865.1 Desulfonatronaceae bacterium UBA663
CCGGATACTTGGCTGGACGGCATCGTGATCAGTTTCGCGCTTCCAGTCGATTAGCGCATTGGGCTTGGGCGAGTGGAGGCGTCCTTTGCCAGTGGCGCTTGGGCCACGACGACAATTCAAGTCGGGGGTCGTTGTCGGCAACATCCGCCCTCCAAACAAACGACGCGGGACATGCGGAAACCATAGGTTGTGATCTTCCGGCTGGATAAGGAGCCCGGGTCTGGGCCACCACATGCGGAATTACTGTATCTGTTAATATCGGCCCTAGGAGCTGACACCGAACATTTTTTAAGGAGGATTGCCAAGTGTTGTCTTTGATAAGGAAAATATTACTAATTTCCGTCTTACTGCTGTTTTGGGGCGCTGCCACAGCCCAAGCTCGATTGCCGGAATTTACCGGTCTGGCCGAGAAGGCTGCGCCGGCCGTGGTAAACATCAGCACCGTGCGCATCGTCTCCGGCAGCGAAGAACTGCGGCGTTTCTTCTCCCCCTTTCAACACCCAGAAACTCCTTTTTATGACTTTTTCGAGCAGTTCGAGCGTTTCTTTGGCAACCAAATCCCTTCCCGTCGCCAGCAATCCTTGGGATCGGGATTCATCATCTCCCAAGACGGATTCATCGTCACCAACAACCATGTCATCAAGAACGCCTATGAAATCACGGTTAACCTCCAGGGAGTCGATTCCCCCTTTAAGGCCGAGGTTGTCGGCCGCGATCCGGAGACGGACTTGGCCGTGCTGAAGATCGAGGCCGACCGTGTCCTTCCTGTTTTGGAATTCGGGGATTCCGACAGCCTAAAAGTAGGACAATGGGTGATGGCCATCGGCAACCCCTTCGGCCTCGCCCACACCGTGACCGCCGGGATCGTCAGCGCCAAAGGCCGGATCATCGGTTCCGGCCCCTTTGACGATTTTATCCAGACCGACGCCTCCATCAACCCCGGCAACAGCGGTGGGCCGCTCCTGGACATGAACGGCAAAGTCATCGGTATCAACACCGCCATCGTGGCGGCCGGGCAGGGCATTGGTTTTGCTATTCCCAGCAACATGGCCAAAGGTATCATTAGTCAGCTCCAGGAGAGCAAGGTGGTGCAACGCGGCTGGCTGGGCGTGACCATCCAGGAGCTGGACGAGAACACGGCCAGGGCCTTGGGATTGAAGGAAGCCAAAGGGGCCTTGATCGCCGAGGCCATCCCCGGCCAGCCCGCGGCCAAGGCTGGAATTCGTTCCGGAGATGTGGTCGTGTCCATTAACGGACAACCCATCCCGGACTCCAGCACGCTCTTGCGCGTCGTAGCCCAGCAAACTCCCGGCGATAAGATCGAGGTGGAGGTGATCCGTCAAGGCAGAACTCGTTCCTTCACGGTCACCCTGGACGCGAGGGATCCCGAACGCTTGGCCCAAAGGGAAGCCGCCCCCCCCATGCCGAACGGGGATACGTTCCTAGGCATGGCCTTGCGGCCCCTTGACGAACGCAAGGCCAGGGCCATGGGCGTGCCTCACCCCCAAGGGCTTCTGGTCACTTCTGTGCAGGCCGATTCGAAAGCCGCCCGCAGCGATGTCCGACCTGGAGACGTGATCCTTGAAGCCAATCAACAGCCGGTGAACAGCATTGCCGAGTTCCAAAAAATCCTCCAGGGGGATGCCGCAAAAAAAGGCGTAATCCTGCTGCTTATCCGCCGCCAGGCACAGAGCATCTTTCGCACGATCCCTCTTTAAGTAATCCTCTCGTTTGACGGCAAGGCGCGTGGTCCGTGTTTTCCGCCATGCGCCTTGCCGTCGATGCAGTTCCCCTGATAACAGATTCATCTCGATATTTATGTTTTTCTCAAACGCCACCCTTCATTCCAGCTGCAAGGTCAATATTTTCCTGGAGATCCGTGAATTGCGCAGCGACGGCTATCACAACCTGCGCACCTTTTTTGTCCCTCTTCCCGAACCCTACGACACCATGGTCATCAACGCCGGACAACAAGGAACAGGCTTGTCCCTGACATGCCTGGACCGCAAGATCGACAATAACGACAATATCCTGCTCCGTGCCTACAAGCTTTTTTCACGACGAACGGGCTTTGCACCGGATCTTGAAGTTCGGCTGACAAAACGCATTCCCATTGGTGCCGGTCTGGGAGGAGGCAGCAGCAATGCTGCGGCTTTCCTGCTTTTTCTCCATCGACTGGATCCCGCCATCTCCCTGGGCGACACGGAATTGCGTAACCTGGCGGCGACGGTCGGAGCCGATGTCCCCTTTTTTTTAAACAATCAACCAGCCTGGGCCGAAGGTATCGGCGACGTCTTGCGTCCGGCGGACATCTCGCTGACCGGATTCCACTCCATTCTGGTCTGCCCCAAAATCCAGGTGTCCACGGCCTGGGCATACCGCACCTGGGACGAGACACGAGCGTCCTTGTCTTTCACGCGACCTGGTCAGTTGACAGCCTGCGAATTACAAGATAGTATTATTAATTGTCCCAATGCGTTTTTTTATAACAGCTTTGAACAGGTGGTATTCCCGGCCTACCCGCATCTTCGCAACATCAAGGAACGTCTCTTGGAGCATGGGGCCGCCGGGGCGGTGCTAAGCGGAAGCGGCGCCAGCATCATCGCCATCTTTCGAGACCTACAGGATCAGCAGCGTGCCTTGCGCTGGATAAAGCAAGCGAAGCTTGATCACTACAAGCATTCTTTTGGAT
>DBNV01000112.1:0-185 GCA_002299865.1 Desulfonatronaceae bacterium UBA663
GCTTTGAATGTTAGGCCAGCCGAAGACTCTGGACACATCCCGTCTTGCCTGGGCCCTGATATCTGAGCCCAGATCTCCGGCATCTGCCTTGAGCTTTTCATCCCTGACATCTTTCGCCACTGTGCGGATTTTTTCAGCCGATGACAAAATGGCGGCACGGTCTTTCTTCTCAATTGCGGCTTGCA
>DBNV01000112.1:592-8296 GCA_002299865.1 Desulfonatronaceae bacterium UBA663
CCTGCCAGCGTGCTCTTTGCTAATGTAGGTATGCAGTTCTCCGTCCGTTACCCAACGAAAAGTGGGGATTGTCAGGGTCAAGCCGGCAACAACTACAGCCATAATGAAAAAGCCCAGCCAGACAGCTAACCAGTCTTCTTGCTTCCACAGGCTTGACCAGCCCTCGCCTGAAGGGGCTGCAGGCTCTTGCATTGCCTTTTCCATAAAAAGACACCTCCTTAATTAAGTTGCAAGTGTTCGGACTATTCCCATTTTGTGCGATCCACGACAATATTGGATTATTGTTCAGCTATATCTCCTCCCAAGTTGTAGTGATGACTAGTTCCTACCCTTTTCCTACCCTTACCACCCAGGGAACGCTTCCCTGAAAGCTGATTCACATTGCATAGCAATAAGCAAGCCAACCTCGCAGACGTTCTTTATTAAAAAAAACTGGAAACATTACCACTGGTTGTAAAAAAGCCTGGAGTCCTCGAAGCAGCCGGAGGAGTCATTTTCAACAAACCAATGTTAGCGGCATGTAAACTAAGGTTTGCATTTTGTCTTGAATGCACCGCCGGATCGCTCCAGCGGGTGGTTTTACAAAAAACATGAGACAGGATAAGCAGGACGAAACGGAACGCATCATGCGCCTCACGCTGAACAAGGCATTTTTACAAGGTCGTGGAGCGTGCCCGCCTTCGCAATTCGTGTTTTAAAAATCGTTCAAAAAAGTCCATCATGCGAGACGACAACCATCGCGCTGATTCCGCTGAAACCGTATGGGCCCACAAGCGTGCGGCCCCCGTGTTTCATCGCTCCCTGACCATCCAGTCTAGATTCCTGATAGGCTCCGGCCTGATCCTTCTTTTTTTCTGTTTTGTCAGCGCGTTGGTCATCTTTTTTTATGAAAAACACGCCTTGGAAGAGTCCGCCTACGCCCAGACCCAACTGGTCATGGCCGCCATGGAGGCCGTGCGGAAATACGTCGGGGACGAACTGCGCCCAAAAATGTACGACACCTTCGGCCAGGACTTCTTCATGATGGAGGCCATGTCCACATCATACGTCAGCCGATCCGTCATGGACCGCTTTCAAGCCTCAATCCCTGATTTCGATTATCGACGGGTGTCCATCAATGCACGCAATCCCAGATCCGAGGCCAACGCCGTGGAGCGGGGAATGATCGGCTATTTCAGGGAGAATAGGACATCGGACAATTGGCAGGGGCTTCAGAAAATCGACGGCAGGACTTTTTACCGACGGTACAAGCCGGTCTATTTTGACAAGTCCTGCATGCATTGCCACGGCGCTCCCCAGGATGCCCCCAAGGCCTTGCTGGACATCTACGGCGACCAGCGCGGTTTCGGTCGCTACGTCGGGGAATTAGCCGGGGTTGTCGTCGTGGGCATTCCCGTGGACAGCGCCGTGGCAATGATCAGGGAAAAGGCGGCTTCGGTCTTTCTTGCTGTGTTCATGGGGGCTTCCATCTTCTACATCGCCCTGAGCTTTTTCTTCAATCGTGTCGTTGTGCATAACCTGCACGGCTTGCTTGACATTTTTCGCCGAGAACTGGACGACCCTAACGCCGACCTCCCCTCCCCGCTTTCCGACTCCAAAGATGAAATCGAAGCGTTGACCACTTCGGCCATCATTTTGGCCGAACGCTTGCACAACACACGGGATGAACTGCGCAGGCATGCTCAAACCCTGGAGGAACAGGTGGCCCAGCGCACCCAGGCCCTGACGAACTCCAAGAAGCTGCTTCAAGAAAAAATCACCACTCGCAACCAGGAATTACGAACCCTGAACACCATCGCTGAACTGACCACGCAGGCCACCGGGCTGGCGCAGATGCTCCCCGACGCTCTGCGTGAGACCTTGGAACTGGTCCCGGCTCTGGGCGCCGGGATATTCTTGAAGGACAAGAATCAGGGGGGGCTGGTCCTGCGCTACCAGGAAAACGCGAATTGCCTGCCGACATATGTTCCTTTTTCCGACCTTGAGCCCGTTGGCAATGCTTCCAGCCAGAACAAGCGGGATAACGAACGGGATGCAACCTATGCAGAATTGGCGTATTCCATCATTTCCTCCTTCAAGGGACGCCCGGTGCGCTATTCCGGGCAAAGCAACCGAGGCCTGATGCATATCCCCCTGGATTGTCGCGGCAGCATCCTGGGGGTAATGACTCTCGCCGGCCTGGACAGGGCGGCGTTTTCCTCAGAGCAGGAAGAGCTGCTCATCTCCATCGGCCGCCAGATCGGTATCGCCTTGGAAAGCCTGAATAATCTGCACCAGTTGATGCAAAGCAAGGAACTCCTGCAGTCGGTTTTCGACGGAATCACGGATCTTGTTGTCCTGCTGGACAAGGACTGCCGCGTCAAAATGGTGAATAAAGCCTATCTGCAAAGATACGACACGGACATTGAAACGGTGTTGAACAGACCCTGTCATGAACTGCACTACGGCGCGCACACGTCCTGTCAGGACTGCGGCCTGAATGAGGTCATGTCCGCCAAGCGTCCAGTAAGCAAGGAGGCGAAATGCGCCACGGGGAGCATCTTTCTCGTCAATTTCTACCCTCTTTTTGACGAGAACGGGCAGGTCGACAGCGTCATCAGGTATGCCCGAGACATCACCGACCAAAGACGCGTGGAACAAAAAATTCAGCAGACCGAAAAGCTGGTGGCCATGGGCCAGTTGGCCGCCGGCGTGGCTCATGAAATCAACAATCCCCTGGGCGTGATTCTGTGTTACGTCAACCTGCTCAAACGCCAACTGGCCGACTACCCTCAAGGGGCCAACGACCTCGAAATCATCGAAAAGCAAACGCAGAACTGCAAACGCATCGTCACCGACCTTCTGCAATTCGCCCGAAGCCGGGAGTCCACGAAATCCAACGCTTCCCTGAATACGGCCATCACCGAAGTGGTCCAAATGTTGGAACATCAGTTCAAAACCCGCAAAATCCGCGTGGAAATGGATCTTTCGGCCGAACTCCCCCACCTCTCGGTGGACGTGAACAAGATCAAACAGGTTTTCGTAAACCTGCTCATGAACGCCGCGCAGGCCGTAGACAAGGACGGCCTGATCCAGATCACCACGGCTTTTCTCAAGGAAAAAAGGCAGGTTGAAATCGTGATCCGGGACAGCGGCCACGGCATTCCCCTGGAAATCCAGGACAAGATATTCGATCCGTTTTTCAGCACCAAACACACCGGAGACGGCACGGGCCTAGGATTGTCCGTCAGCTACGGCATCATTCAGGAGCACGGGGGAGAGATCGCCTTGAAGAGCGACCCGGACGTCGGCGCCACGTTCATCATCCGACTTCCCGTTGCGGGAGCATAACCTGATTGTGCAGATGCGAGCCTGAGAAATACCGGTTGGATTCGATTGTGGCTTCATCGACTGTCCGATTGATCTTGATCTCGCCAGATAAAACCGCTGCCAAACATTTTCAGCAAGCTTTTTGTTTTTTCATGCCACGGTGTTGTTCTGCGAACTCGAAAGGGGGAGTTGCGATGAAGCCAAAATTTGAATGCAACCGGCGGATTCAGCTATCGTACACGATAGGGTAATGCTCCCACCATTGCATGACCAAGGTCAACCGCTTGCTGTACGGGTTGAGGGCTGGCTTGCCTTACATGCCACACAAATTTTGCTACAGGAGCGACGACGAAGGTTGATGGACCGGTCGTCCCGTCCCCTCCCGCGAAAGCGAACCACAACTCGGAAAAAATCCATGTTGAAACAACACCTGCTGATCATCGACGACGAAGAAGACATGCTCCAGGGACTCAAGCGCGTCCTGTCCTATGAGCTGGACGGAACCGATGTGACTGTCAGCTCCAACCCCTTGGAGGCATTGGAATTGATCCGAAAGCACCACTTCGATCTTGTGCTCTTGGACATCAGGATGCCGGAGATGGACGGGATGGAGATGCTTTCGGAAATTCGCAGGTTGGACCACTGGGTGACCGTGATCATGATGACCGCCTACGGCAGCATCGAAACCGCTGTGGAAGCCATCAAGAGGGGGGCCTACGATTTCGTGGTCAAGCCCTGCGACATCCCAGACCTGTTGCGTATTCTAAAAAAAGGCCTGGAACGCAATGAGCTTATCCGCGAAAACCTGAACCTGCGGGCCAAGATCAATGAAAAAAGCATCCTCGAGAGGTTCGTGGGCCAAACGATGCCCATGCGCAGGCTCTACGACACCATCCAGACCCTGGCCCATACGGACTACGCCGTTCTTATCCGAGGCCAAAGCGGGACAGGCAAAGAACTGGTCGCCAAGGCCATTCACAATCTCAGTAAACGGAGATCACGCCCCCTGTTGGCGGTCAACTGCCCGGCCATTCCGGAACATTTACTGGAGAGCGAACTTTTTGGTCACAAGAAAGGGGCCTTTACCGGGGCAGACTCGGACCAGGTGGGACTGTTCGAGCAAGCGGACGGTTCTTCCCTGCTTCTGGATGAAATCGGAGACCTTCCGCTCTCTTTGCAGACAAAGCTCCTGCGGGTGCTTCAGGAGCAGGAAATTCGCCCTCTGGGAGGGGCAAAAAGCAAGAAGATCAATGTGCGCATCCTGGCCAGCACGAACCAGAACCTGGAAAAAAAAATCAGGGATCATCAATTCCGGGAAGACCTTCTCTACCGGCTAAACGTGGTCACGGTGCATACACCGGCCTTGCACGAGATCCGCGAAGACATCCCTCTTCTGGTGGAGCACCTGAGCAATAAATTCTCCACTGAACTGGGCATCCCGGCAAAACGCTTCTCCATGGCGACCATGGAGGAACTGATGCGCCGGACATGGCCGGGCAACGTGCGCGAACTCCAGAACTTCGTGCGCAGAATGCTTCTTTTCTGCAATGAGGAAGAGATTCATCCCGTGCACATGCACACCGTGGAACATCCCAACAGCGGCATGGAACGAGACGCGGCAGGCGTATCCGCGACGGACGTCGAGATGAAGCCGTACATGCAGGCGCGCCAAAGCGTGTTGGACCATTTCACAAGAGAATACGTCCAGGACCTGCTCTCCAGAACAGGCGGCAATATCTCCAAGGCTGCCAAGCTGGCCGGCCTAAGCCGCGTGGCCATACAGAAAATCCTGCGCAGGACGGGCATCCGCATGGAGGATTATCGCCATCCGAAGCAACACCCGCATTGATCGCGCCTGTTTCAGCCCTTAAGCCTGGGCAGACATTGCGGAGAGCGCTTTTGGATGAAGGCCAAGAGCTTCTCCCGCACATGACAGCGCAAATCCCAGGCTGATTCGGCGTCTCGGGCGCTCATAAGGGCGCACAGTTCCAGGGTCCGCTCCGTGGCGTCGGTCACCTCCGATCATAAGACCGACCCCGAAAGCCATGCTCCGGATCACTTGTGAAATCACGAGTTGGCGGCATCAAAAGCCCGCATCTTTTTGGCCAGTTCCTTCCAGTTGCATTGCTGAAGCACGCGCACCTGGCGATGGATATGATGCTCCGCAATGACGATGTCCTTGTCCCGCTCGGTGGTGATCCCGTAGAAGGGCAGCGTTCCCCTGAAGGCCGCGTTCGTATACGCCTCCAGGGGCGTGAGCACGTCATCCCGCCGGGAATAAAAAGGGTCCTCGTTCTCGGCGCAGGGTGTGTCAAAAACGTTAAACTGACGACACGCCATGGGTCGCAACGGATGGATGGAGCAGATATCGTCCACGAGGAAGGGACAGGGCTTGCCCTCTGCAAAGGACTCCAACTGTGGGGCCAGAACAGCGCGTTCGGCTCCGGACACCTGTTCCGTGCAATACCAGGCCATACCGGCCATTTCCAGGGGGTATACGGGTACCGCGGCATGGATCCGGCAACAACCGGCGCAGCCTTTTTTGCAGGCTAGAACCCGACCCTTAGCCCTGCCTTGCTGTTCCAACGCCAACTCAACGCCCTCGTCCACCACGGAATAGGCGTCAAGAAGCAGATTCAGCCAGACAAGTTTGGCCTCCGCCTCGGGAAAGGCCGCCCGTTTATCGGGATAGACGCTTTCGACTTCCATTCTTCCTCCTCGTCCTTCAAACAAATCCGCGGCGGGGGCTTTAGCGGGAGCTTATCAGCGTGTTGACAAGATCTTCAGGCGAGTGTCTCACCTTCAATGACATAGAGAGGGCTATAGCGTGAAATTTTTCAGCAGCACGCAGCCGCGCAGGTCTTGCGGACGTTGTATTTTCAAATTCCCAAATCCTGATTGATCAAAACGACCTTGATCCGGCCCTTGGGGAAGGATTTTTCCGTGATCGTCCAGACGTTGCAGATGCGTTCCGGGCTCTTGCAGTCCTCGCAAAAGCCCGTCTGCACGCAGGGCGTCTTTTTTTTCAGGCGCAGGGCATTGGCTGGAGCAGCGTACCCCTTGACGCGAAGCATGGCTTCCTCCACGTCCACGCAAAGCTTGTTGCGGCCCGCCAGCACCACCACATAACGCGGCCCGAAAACCAGGGCCCCCACACGGTTGCCGTACATGTCCAGATTGATCAGTTGCCCGGCCTCGGTCAGGGCGTTGGTCCCGGTGAAAAACAGGTCCGCCAGCAAAGCTTGGCGTCGCCGCTCACTGTTCTCCTCGCGGCTGACGTTCTTGTCAAAAGGGTCCAGCAGGGCGAGGCCCTTTTCCTTGTGCAGTTCGTCCAGGATTCCTAACTGTTGCAGGGTCATGGAACCGCCCCAGGAAACAAGCTTGGGCTTGGATTGGGGCAGGATTTTGGTCAGCACGATATCCTTGGCTTGATCCGGGGACTGAGCAACATGGGCCTCGAAATTGTTGTTTTCCAGGGCCTCCTGGGCCTTGACCAGTCGTTTTTGCCAGAATGTATTGAGAAGATCGCTCATGGTGGTCTCCTTACTCCCATCTTCCCCGGCGCTGACGCAGTTCGATATGCTCCACCCGCCCCTTGTCGCTGACAAAGAAAGTGAGCAGCCACCCCACGATGCTGATCACCAGCGAGCCCAGCAGGGCGGCCCCAAATCCCGTCACATGAAACGAGCCGACCACCCCCGAGGCCATCATCAGCAACAGCGCGTTGATCACGACAAGGAACAGACCCATGCTCAGCACGGTGATCGGCAGGGTCAGAATGATCAATACCGGATGCAATAGGGCGTTGAGAATGCCCAGCACGGCTGCGGTGACCAAGGCGGAAAAAAAGTCGTCGGCGTGGATGCCCTCGACCAGATATGCTGCGGCCAGGACCGCAACGGTAAGAATCGACCAGCGGATCAAAATGCCGATCATGGTTCCTCCTCTGATGGGTGCTCCCGATTTTTTACCGGGCAGGTGCCGCGACGGCGCGGTATTGTCAGCAAATCACGGATGGACTGCAATTCCTGGGTAATGCCCTGGGTCATTTTCCTGAACTGGACGGTGTCTTCCAGCCGCCGCTTGGCACCCTCGATGGTCAGCCCTTCCTCGTAGAGCAGGGCTTGGATGGTCCGGATCAGCTCCAAATCCTGTTCGGAGTAGAGGCGTTGGCCCTTTTCGGTACGCAAGGGCGCCAGTTGTGGAAATTCCGATTCCCAATAACGCAGGACATAAGGCTCCAAACCAAGCAGCTTGGCCGCATCGCCGATACGCAAGCGCTTAGAGCGCAAGCGCTTGGAGCGTTCTGACGCTTTTGGGAACATCTGCTGGCTGCTGGTCATGGATTGCCGGGATTATGACTTCCTCTCTACCTGTCGGTAGACAGGAAAGCCT
>DBNV01000112.1:8629-16497 GCA_002299865.1 Desulfonatronaceae bacterium UBA663
GTCGGTAGACAGGAAAGCCTATTGATGGCTAGCATGAACAAAAAAAAAGAGCCAGTCCGACGGGCGGGGCTTAGCTTTCGGGTCGCACTGGAGGCGTGAAACGATCAGGAAAAACGGACTGGCAGAAGGGTCGTCAGGCTATTGCAGAGCCCATGATGGGTCTGGTCCACTTCCTCGTTGGTCAGGCTGCGTTCATTGTGGCGGTAGGTCAAACGCAGGGTGAGCCGGGCTTCCTGTTGACCCTCCGGTAAAAAACGGTCCACCAGGATGGACTCCCGGAGCAGATCGACGGCTTGGGCCCGAATGGTTTCCAGGACTCTGGAATACGCCAAGTCCAGGGGCGCGATCAGGGTCATGTCCCTGCGCACCGGCGGAAATTTCGGCAAGGCTCGAAACGCGGATCTGCCGTGGCCGCAAAGCCGCTGCAACAGGTTTAAATCCAGCTCGGCCAGGAAAAGCCCCCGACGGATATGGCAATAATCCGCAAGATGGGGTTTGACCCGTCCCACCCAGCCGGCGTTTTCTCCGCCCAGGGAAACGGCGGCGCAAGGCAGACACAGGGGATGTTCGGCCAGGGGGACATAGACCGCTTCGGGCAGACGCAGATGCCCCAGGAGATGCTCAACGCATCCTTTGATGTCGGTGAAATCGACTTCTTCGGCGGGCCAGGGCCATGCCTCCGGGTAACGATTGCCGGTCAGGGCCAAGCCGAGCCTGGAAGGTTCACGGGCCCCGGTCTCTGCGGCCAAATCGGACAGGAAGATCACGGCGGTTTCAAAAAGCCTAAGCGTTGCGTTGCCCTGAGTCATGTTCTGGCGCACGCTTTGCAAAAGCCCTGGAGCGAGCATGGGCCGCAACACGTTCTGGTCTTCGGAGAGCGGGTTGCGCAGGGCAATGACCGGCTCCCGGTCCAGCCCCATGAGGGTCAGATCCTGACTGGAGATGAAACTGTAGTTGATGACTTCGGTCAGGCCGCAGCCAAGAGCCCAGCGCTTGATCTTGCCGCGAAAGTCCGTGTCCGGCGCCAGGGACTCCAACCAGTCCAAGGAGCGTGCGGTCTTGGGCAGGGTGGCCGGGATGCGGTCCAGGCCGTGGCAGCGCCCGACTTCTTCGATCAGGTCGGCCTCCCGCTCCAGGTCCAAACGAAACCCCGGAGGGAGCACCCGCCAGGCCTGTGCATCCTCGGCATTCACGTCACAACCCAGGGCCTCAAGCTTTTGACGGCAGAATTCCGGTGCCAGTGCCACGCCAAGGATTTTTTGAGCGCGGGTCGGGCGGAAGATGATGCGCGGCGCCTGCCAAGACCGGGGTTCGCTGGCGGCGACGCCGCGCATCATCTTCCCCCCGGCGGTCTCCCGGATCAAGGCCAGGGCCCGGTTCATGGCCAGGCGTGATCCCGGCTGGTCCACCCCGCGTTCAAAACGATACGAGGCCTCACTGGTCAATCCGAGTCTGCGGGACGTTTTGCGGATGCAGATGGGATTGAATACGGCGCATTCCAGGAGGACGTCCGTGGTGGTCCGCGTCACTTCGGAGTTGGCCCCGCCCATGACGCCGGCCAGGGCCACGGGCTTTTCCGCGTCCCAGATCAACAGGTCCGTGGCCAGCAAGCGGCGCTCGCGACCGTCCAAGGTGGTGAAGGACTGCCCCTCCCGGGCGCGGGCCACGCGGATGCGTTCGCCGGCCAGCAGGGCGCGGTCAAAGGCATGCAGAGGCTGGCCCCATTCCATGAGGATGTAGTTGGTCACGTCGACCACGTTGCTGATGGGCCTCTGGCCTATGGCCAACAGACGGTGGCGCATCCAGCGGGGACTGGGACCAATGGTGATGCCCTGGATGATGCCGGCCTGATACAAGGGGCACAGGTCCGGATCATCAATGGTTATGGTTACGTTGTCGGCACAGGACGCCCCCTCCTCAACCACCCAGGCCTCGGGCCGGGCCGAGGGGATATTTAGGGGCAAGTTGAACTCTACGGCCACTTCCCGGGCCAGTCCGAGCATGCTGAGACAGTCCCCGCGATTGGGCGTAACGGAAATGTTCAGGACGTGGTCGTCCAGGTCGTAGATTTTTAGCAAGCTGCGGCCTAGAAGGAAATGTCCGTCCAGAACCATGATCCCCTCGCTGTCCTCGCCCAGGCCGAGTTCCGCTTCAGAGCAGATCATGCCCCGGGATGTCTCACCGCGGATCTCGGTTTGCCTGATCTCTTTTCCGTCCGACAGCGCGGCTCCGGGGCGGGCCACGGCCACCAGTTGCCCCTGGGCCACGTTGGGCGCTCCGCAGACAATAGGTAAGGTATGAACCTGGCCGATATCCACGCGGCAGAGACTCAAGCGGTCCGCCTGGGGGTGAGGGCGCCGCTCCAGGACACGGCCGACGACGATGTCCTTGAGGTGGGCGAAGGGGCGCAGGATCTCCTCCACTTCCAGACCGAGCATGGTCAGCCTGTCGGCCAAATCCTCGGCGCTGCCCTCATAAGGAGTGAACTCACGCAACCAGTTTAAGCTTAAGTACATGGGAAACCTCGGGGAAGATCAGGCGGCTTTAGGCGAATTGGGAAACGAAGCGGACGTCGTTTTCAAAAAACATCCGCAAATCACCGATGCCGTACTTGAGCATGGCCACGCGCTCCACGCCCAGACCAAAGGCGAAGCCGGTGTAGTGTTCGGGATCGTAGCCCACCGCCGTGAACACAGCCGGATCGATCATGCCGCATCCCAGAATTTCCAGCCATCCGGTCTGTTTGCAGACCCGGCAGGGAGCGGCCGCGCAGTTGCCCGTGCCGCCGCAAAGCATGCAGCTGATGTCCACCTCCGCGCTGGGCTCGGTGAACGGGAAAAAACTGGGACGGAAGCGGACCACGGTGTCGGGTCCGAAAATGCGATGCACGAAGGCGGTCAGGGTACCGCGCAGATCAGCCAGGCTCACGTCCGTATCCACCAGAAACCCTTCAATTTGGTGGAACATGGGGGTGTGAGTCAAGTCCGAATCCCGGCGGTAGACCTTGCCCGGGGCGATGGCGGCCAGCGGAGGACGCTTGCGCAGCATGGTGCGCACCTGAAGCGGCGAAGTGTGCGTACGCAGCAGCGTATTTTCCGTGATGTAAAAGGTGTCCTGCATGTCCCGGGCTGGATGGTCCGGAGGCAGGTTCAAGGCCTCAAAATTATGGAAGTCCGTTTCCAGTTCCGGGCCTTCCACTAGGTCGAAGCCCAGCGAAACAAAGGCGGAACAGATCTCCTGGGTGATGAGGGTGATGGGGTGCAGGCTGCCTTGCCAAGCGCTGCGCCCGGGCAGGGAAGGATCAAAGCGGGAGAGAGCCGCCCGCTCCTTGTCCCGCTCCAGTCTGGCCAAGCATTGATCCAACAATTCCTGGAGCTTGGTCTTGACCTGATTGGCCTTTTGTCCGACGGCCGGGCGCTGATCCAAAGCCAGCTTGGGCAGGCCGGACATGATCCCGGCAAGTCTGCCCTTGCGCCCCAAAAATTGGACACGCACCGCCTCCAGTTCCTGCTCGGAACCCGCAGCCGTCAAGGAAGCTTCCAGTTCCGGAACAAGGGCATCCAGATCCTGAGCCGGATCCTGAGCCAAATCCCGGGCCAGTCCAACGCCGAGATCCGAGCCGGATGCGGACATGCTTAAGCCAGTTTGGCTTTGGCCATGGCGGCCAGTTGTCTGAAGTGCTCCTTCTCCCGGACGGCCAGGTCGGCCAGAACCTTCCGATTCAGGCCCACGCCGGCCAGGGTCAGGCCGCGCATGAATTTGCTGTAGGAAAGGCCATGCTCCCGAGCCGCGGCGTTGATGCGCATGATCCACAAAGAGCGGAATTCGCGCTTGCGGACCTTGCGATCCCGGTAAGCGTACGCCAGGGCGCGTTCCACGGCGACCCGGGCGGTGCGGTACAGCCTGCTGCGAGCGCCACGATATCCCTTGGCCATGTCCAGATATTTCTTGTGCCGGCGGTGAGCCGCCAGGCCGCGTTTTACACGCATTGCCAAAACCTCCTCGCTTAAAAAAGGTGAACACTCCGGAACTGATTAATCACGTCCGGAGAAGTGCGCTTCCCCTCTCGTAAATATTTTGTCCTTCGCCTACTTGGCGAAGGGAATCATCCGCTTTACGGCCTTGACGTTGCTCGGGGCAAGGACAATGTCCTGACCCAACTGACGTTTTTTCTTCGAACTCTTCTTGGTCAGGATGTGACGCAGAAAAGCCTTCCGACGCTTGACTTTTCCAGTTCCAGTCAGCTTGAACCGCTTGGCCGCGCTTTTTCTGGTTTTTAATTTCGACATGACACTTTCTCCCTGAAAGCCGCTTTCTCTCTGAGAAAGCTATTTTTTCTTTCCCACTCCAGACAGGATCATATGTATGGTCCGGCCTTCCATGGATGGTTGCTGATCGACCTTGATCGTTTCGCCCAAAACTTCAAGGATCTTTTTAAGCACGTTTTCGCCCCTGTTCTTATGCATCATTTCCCGGCCCCGGAAGGCCACGGTGACCTTGCACTTGTCCCCGGCGTCCAGAAACCGACGGACATGCTTCAGCTTGGTCTGGAAATCGTGTTCGTCGGTCTTGGGGCGGAACTTGATCTCCTTGAGCTGGATGGAGGTTTGCTTTTTGCGCCCCTCCTGTTGCTTTTTCTGCAACTCGTACTTGTACTTCCCAAAATCCATGACCCGGCATACCGGCGGCGCTGCATCCGGAGCCACTTCCACCAGGTCGACTCCCTGACTTTCAGCGTACTGAAGAGCTTCGGCCAGGGGCAATATCCCCACCTGGCTGCCGTCGACACCGATGACTCTGACTTCCTGCGCCCGGATCTGCTTGTTGCAGCGGGTATACTTAACCGAGGTAATAGGGCATTCCTCCGCGTTTAAAGGGTTCGGCGCATTGGTGACGGATCATCCGCGTGACCTCATCCATGGATTTTTCCCCGAGATTCTCGCCCGCACGGGTGCGCACGTTCACTGTCTTGGCCTGGGCTTCCCGGTCCCCGATGACAAGCATGAAGGGGATCTTCTGCAACTGGGCCTCGCGGACCTTGAACCCCAGTTTTTCGTTACGCAGGTCCAGTTCCATCCGAAAGCCGTCGTTTCGCAATTGCTGATCAGCCTGTTTGGCCCATTCGTTATGGGCGTCGGTGACGGTCAACACCTTGGCCTGCACCGGAGCCAGCCAAACGGGAAACGCCCCGGCGTAATGCTCCACCAAAATTCCTAAAAAACGCTCCAACGCCCCGAGAATCACCCGGTGCAGCATCACCGGTCTGTGCCGCGCTCCGTCCTGGCCCATGTAAACCAAGTCAAAACGCTCTGGCAAGGTGAAATCGCATTGAATCGTTGCACACTGCCAGCGACGGTCCAAGGCGTCCTTGAGCTTGATATCAATCTTGGGACCGTAGAAGGCCCCGTCCCCGGGATTCACGATAAAAGTCAGGCCCAGCGCCTCCAGGGCCTTGGTCAAGGCCTCGGTGGCCCGGTCCCAGTCCTCGTCCGAGCCGATGGACTTAGCCGGCCTGGTGCTCAAGGCCACTTCGTATGCAAAATCGAACAACCGCATGATATCGCGCACAAACTCAAGGATGGCGATAATCTCATCCTGGAGTTGGTCGGGGCGGCAGAGGATGTGCGCGTCGTCCTGGGTGAACTGGCGCACGCGCAACAAGCCGTGCAGCACACCGGATTTTTCATGGCGCTGCACCGTGCCCAGCTCAAAGAAACGCAACGGCAGGTCCCGATAGCTGCGCAACTGGGACTTGTAAACGAGCATGTGGGAGAGGCAGTTCATGGGCTTGACGCCGTAGGCCTGGCCGTCGATCTCCGTAAAGTACATGTGCTCCCGATAGTTGTCGTAGTGGCCGGATCGCTCCCAAAGTTCGCGGCGCAGCATTTGCGGCCCCAAAACCAGTTGATAGCCTCGCCGCAAATGCTCCCGGCGCTCGAAATGCTCCAGAAGGAAACGGAGCATGGCACCCTTGGGATGAAACAGGGGCATGCCCGGACCGACCTCCTCGGAAAAACTGAACAGGTCCAGTTGCGGACCGAGCTTGCGGTGGTCCCGCTTCTTGGCCTCTTCCAACTGGCGCAGATATTTCTGCAGATCCTTTTCCGAGGCGAAAGCCGTGCCGTAGATGCGCTGCAGCATCGGCCTGGATTCGTCGCCGCGCCAGTACGCACCGGCCACGGAGGTCAGCTTGAAGGCTTTGATGAACCCGGTGGATGGCACGTGCGGACCGCGGCACAGGTCGGTGAACCGCCCGTGAGAATACAGGGAAACCGGACCATCCACCAGTTCGTCCAGGATTTCCAGCTTGTAGTCCTCGCCCAGGCCTTGAAAAAGCTCCCTGGCCTCCTGTCTGGAAACCTCGCGCCGCTGGAAGGGCTGATCCTGGGCGATGCTCGCGGCCATTTCCTTTTCAATGGCCTCCAGATCCTCGGGGGTAAAGGGGCGCTCGTAGTCGAAATCGTAGTAAAAGCCGTTCTCAATGTCCGGCCCGATGGTCACCTTGGCGGTCGGGAAGAGGCACTGTACGGCCTCGGCCATGATGTGCGCGGCGCTGTGGCGCAAAACGGCCAGTCCTTCCGGACTGATCATGTCCACGGGCTCCAGCTTGGCGCAACCAACCGAGGACAAAGGGGCGTGCAGATCGAGCAGAGTCTTGCCGCAACGGCACCCCACGATGGTCTTGAAATGTTTTTTGCTCAGCGTTCGGGACAGGATTTGGCCGCAGTTTTCGCCGTCCACAGCTTCGACTTCCTGATCCCCAATCTCGATGCGCACGACATTGCTCCTTAACCGAAACACCACGCCCGGCCTGTGCCGTTCAAACAAAGCAGGGAGGTCGCGACCTCCCTGCATGGATGCTCTAATGGTAGGCACGAGGAGATTTGAACTCCTGACCCCTTGCGTGTCAAGCAAGTGCTCTCCCCCTGAGCTACGCGCCTTGCGGTGCTTACGGCAAACGGAACCTTTGCCCTGCAAAGGGAAAAAAGTCAACTCCCTTGGCTTGATGACGAACTCTGTTACGAAAACCATGCCTTGTTAACCGACGTGTCGGTTGATTGTCCCCAACCGATGCAGTATGGTGAACATAAAGATGACCACGGACCCGACAAAACAGCGCTATCCGCTTGATTTCGAGCATCCCAAAGCTACAGGCGGCACCGACATGAACTCTATGCCTTAAGAATCCAAAGGGTGGATTAGAAAGCTGCGAATGACGGGGAAAACAAGGGCATGTGACGCTTCGGCCCCGGCTGGGATCGTCCTGGCCGGAGGCAAGAGCGCCAGGCTGGGCCAGGACAAGGCCGACATCGTTTATTCCGGCGCCACCTTGCTGGGCCGCGCCGTGGAGTTATTGCGAAGACATTGTGACACGGTGTGCGTGGTGGGCAGAAACCCAGCGCTACAACACCCTGAAAACAACGACCGGACAAAATACGACAACGTATCCTGGCTGTTGGATCTGGTGCCGGGACGCGGGCCGGCCGGAGGGGTTGCCACGGCCTTGCAGATATTGCAGCGGCCGTGTCTGATTTTGGCTTGCGACCTGCCCCTGATGGACGACGCCACGTTGCGATGTTTGCTTCAAGGCCGAGCCGAAAGGCCCGAGCACTCCCTGATGACCACGTTCAGACAAGTGGAGACCGGATCTATCGAAGCCCTGGTAGCTGTTTACGAGTTCGAGGCCCTGCCGCGGATCGAGGCGGCCTTTTCCAATGACCTCTGCCAACTCAGCAAAATCCTGCCCGAACCCGTAAGACATCATCTTCCCTACCGTCGTGAGGAGGCAATCCCGTTTTTCAACTTAAACCACCCCTCGGACCTGTCGTTGTTGCGGACCCTGGAATTCTCCCATATGGAAATCAAGT
>DBNV01000112.1:16826-27248 GCA_002299865.1 Desulfonatronaceae bacterium UBA663
TGGAAATCAAGTCGTCACCTTGAAATGTTTCCGCCCCGCCGGGAATACGAAAGTCGAGGCCCGTTCACCATGAAGTCCCTCTTGCTTTGAATGCGGGTCTCAAGCTACTATGAAACAGGAAAAGCCGGGTAGTCGCTGCACGATATTCTTCCGCCAAGGTCGAAAGCATCATCCCACGAAATACCCGGGTCGCCCATGCACGATTCGCAAATCCTCATCATCCATCCCGACCCCCGGATCCGGCACGAATTGCGCCAGCACTTGCGCGGCATCGAGGGGGTGAAGATCCTGGGAGAAGCGGTTTCCGCCTTTGAAGCCATTGAGCTTTTGGACCACGTCAGGTATCATGCCTTGTTCCTCGGCGTGGACCTTCCGGACGGGGTCAGCGGTTTCGAGTTGGCGCAGATCCTCGGGCAGCGCAAGCACCGCCCGGTCCTGGTGTTCATCGCCACGGATGAATCTCAGGCCTTCAAGGCCTTTGAACTCGGCGCCCTGGACTACCTGCTGTGGCCCTGCGCCACGGACCGAATCAAACGCACCCTGGCCCACCTCAAACAGCATTCCTCGGAAGTCCGTCTGGCCGAGCCCAGCGGCGGAAGGCTGCCCTCCTTGCCCGGCGGCGACGGCGAGGAAACCTTGCAGCTCTCCCTGGAAAAAGAGGAAGAGGACAGCTTCATCAAGGCCCTGAAACACGCCTGGGACTACAACCAGGCTCGGCCCGTGGAAATCGAGAAACTGCCCATCAGCCTGGAAGGACGGGTGATCCTGGTTCCGTACAGCCAGATTGTTTTTGTCGAAGCCTACGAGGACTATAGTTTCGTTCACACCAACCAGGACAAGTATCTGACTTCCTTTCGTTTGAAATACCTGGAAGACCGGTTGCGCGCGCACCGCTTTTTCCGCGTGCATCGCAAGTACCTCGTGAACCTCGAACTGGTCACGGAAATCGCTTCCCTGCCCGGCAGCAACTTCATGCTCCGGACCACGGGCAAAAAACGCCTCGAATTGCCCGTCGGCCGGCGGCGCATCGCCGAACTGAAACAAATCCTCGGCCTGTGACTCAATCCGCCGGTTACCTTCGCCGCCAGCCCTTTCGTCGATAATCAATACGCCCTGTGCACCAATTAGTGATGAACATGGGCCGATTGCATGGTTGAACGCCCGGTCCGGGCCTGGACAATGACCAGGAGAGGCTCCCGTCGTTGTCTGCGGATTCCTAAAGACATTTCATATCGCACCACCAAGGAGGAAATTTATGTCGCAAAACGGCGTACTGGAAAGTCTGCTGCATGAGGATAGAGTTTTTCGCCCCCTGCCGCAGACGGTCATCGAGGCCAACATCAACCCCCAGACCCTTGAACTGGCGCGCAAGCAAGCCGCCGAGGATCATCTGGCGTACTGGGAAGAGGCGGCCAAGGAACTGGAGTGGTTCAAAAAATGGAATAAGGTCTTGGACGACAGCGAGGCACCCTTCTATAAATGGTTTGTGGGCGCCAAGTGCAACATTGTGCATAACGCTCTGGACCGGCATATCAAGACCGCGAACAAGAACAAGCTGGCCATCATCTGGGAGGGGGAAGCCGGAGATTCCCGCAAGATGACCTATTTCGAGCTGTATCGGGCCGTGAATAAGTTCGCCAACGCCTTACGTTCCCTGGGCGTGCAGAAGGGCGACCGCATCCTGATGTACATGCCGCCTTTGCCGGAAACCGTGATCGCCATGCTGGCCACGGCCAAGGTGGGTGCCATCCACAGCATGGTCTTCGCCGGTTTTTCGGCCAAGGCCATGCGCGATCGCATTGAAGACGCCCAGCCCAAGGTGATCATCACTGCGGACGGGTTCTACCGCAACGGTCGGGCCGTGCATCTCAAGAGCGTCGTAGACAAGGCCCTGATGGGTCCCACTTGCGACAGCGTGGAAACCGTGGTCGTAGTGCACCGGGCCAATGTCCAGGTGGAGATGCAGGAAGCCAGGGACCTGTGGTACGAAGAGCTGATCCGGGCCGAAAGTTCGGAATCCCCCACCGAGTCCATGGACTCCGAGGACATGCTCTTTTTATTGTACACTTCCGGGACCACGGGCAAGCCCAAGGGCATCGTGCACACCCACGGCGGATATATGGTCGGGATCAACCGCACCCTGAACTGGGTTTTCGACATCAAGCCCACGGACATTTTCTGGTGCACGGCGGACGCCGGCTGGATCACCGGCCACAGCTACGTGGTTTACGGCCCGCTCATCGCCGGGACCACCACGGTCATTTTCGAGGGCCATCCCCTGTATCCCCAGGCCGACCGAGTCTGGGACCTGATCGCCAAATACGGCATCACCATCTTGTACACCGCGCCGACCCTGGTGCGCATGCTGATGCGCTTCGGCACCCAGCACCCGAAAAAGCACGACCTTTCCTCGCTGCGCCTGCTCGGGTCCGTGGGCGAACCCATCAATCCCGAAGCCTGGATCTGGATGTACAAAAACATCGGCCGCTCCGAGTGCCCGCTGGTGGACACCTGGTGGCAAACCGAAACCGGTTCGATCATGATCAGCCCGCTACCGGTCAGCGTGCTCAAACCAGGCTCCTGCACCAAACCCCTGCCGTCCATCGAGGCGGACGTGGTGGATGAAAAGGGCAATCCCGTGCCTCCGGGCAAGGGCGGCCTGCTGATCATCCGCAACCCCTGGCCGTCCATGCTGCGCACCCTGTACAAGGATCCTGAACGCTACAAAAAGACCTACTGGGAGAAAATCCCCGGTGCCTATCTAGCCGGAGACATGGCTCGCAAGGACGAGGACGGGTACATCTGGATCCAAGGTCGCTCCGACGACGTGATGAACATCGCCGGGCACCGCCTGGGATCTGCGGAATTGGAAAGCGCCCTGGTGGCGCACAAGGCGGTGGCAGAAGCCGCGGCTATCGGCATTCCGGACAAGATCAAGGGCGAGGTGGCCAAGGCCTTCGTGACCTTGACCCAAGGCTTCGAGCCCTCGGAGGAATTGGTCAAGGAACTCAAGGTGCATATCCGCAACGAACTGGGTCCGGTGGCCGTTGTCAAAACCATTGAGTTTCGGGACAAGCTGCCCAAGACCCGCAGCGGCAAGATCATGCGCCGGATGCTCAAGGCCGAGGAACTGGGGCAGGAGGCGGGGGACACCTCCACTTTGGAGGATTAACAGGCCGGCCATTGCGAGTTTTCCCACAATCGGAAAACGAAAGAAGTTTTTTCTCCATAAATCAAAAGGCCGGCTGGATGCCGGCCTTTTTTATCGCCCTTGCACCAGGGCTCGCAACAGTCGAGCGGAAAGGCGCAAACGACGCTGGTCCAGACGGGTGATGCCGGCTGCGGCAGCGGCGTCCAGAGCAGCCTCGTATTCTTCGGGAGTGATGGAGCGTTGCAGTTCCGGAAAGGCAGCCACATCGCCGCAGGGCCGGTACTGATCCATGACGTTCACGTAGGTGTTCGGCGAAATTTCCCGGGCCAGGAATTCCATCCATTGCCGCGTTCCGGCCAAGTCGTCCGGCATGACCAGATGCCGGACCAGCAGCCCGCGCACGGCTATTCCACCTTCATCCAACTCCAGATCGCCCACCTGGCGGTGCATTTCCTTGAGCGCCTGCCTAGCACGTTCCGGGTAATCCTCGGCCTGACAATAGCGCTTGGCCGCCTCGGGAGAAAAAAACTTGGCGTCGGGCATGTAAATGTCCACCACGCCGTTCAGCAACTTCAGGGTTTCCAGGATGTCGTAGCCGCTGGAGTTGTACACCAGGGGCAGACGCAGGCCCTGCTTTGCAGCCAAGGGCAGGGCCTCCAGGACCTGAGGGACGACATGGGATGGAGTGACGAAGTTGATATTGTGCGCGCCCTGGCCTTGCAGCTCCAGCATGATGGCCGCCAACTGCTCCGGGAAGGCCGCTGGGAAACCCCGGCCCGCATGACTGATGTCGAAGTTTTGGCAGAAGGTACAGGCTAGGCTGCATTGAGCAAAAAAGATCGTCCCTGATCCGCCGCTGCCAACCAACGGATCTTCCTCGCCAAAATGCGGGGCGTAACTGGCCACCCTGGCCAGCCGTCCAATCTTGCAAAAACCGAGTTCGTTCTCCAGGCGGTTCACTCGGCATTGCCGGGGACAGACCTCGCAACGGCGCAAAGCTTCCAGAGCCTGCTCGGCCCTGCGGGCAAGCTCGCCCGTGCGGTGCAGGTTTAAGTAACTGGGCATGGTGAATAACGAGGCCGGCTACTTCACGGTCACGATATTCAGAAGCTTGCCGGGCACCACGATCATCTTGGCCACATTGCGGCCTTCCAGGGACCGTTGGATGTTCTCCTCGGCCAGGGCCCGCTCCTTGACAAGATCGTCTGGAGTATTGGCCGGCACGTTCAGCCTGCTGCGCACCTTGCCGTTGACCTGGACCACGATGGTCACCTCATCGCGGACCAAGGCCGTTGGATCGTGTTTGGACCATGGCTCGTGGGCCAGGCCCCGCTCATGCCCCATCCTCTGCCACAGTTCCTCACACAAATGGGGCGTGACCGGCGCCAAGGCCGCCAGAGTGGCGGCCAGGGCCGAGGACAGCAGACGTGCGCCGGCCTCGCTGGTGCGCAGGACGTCCTTGGCCTGGTATAGCGTGTTCACCAGCTCCATGATCGCGGCGATGGCCGTGTTGAACTGAAATCGTTCGGCAATGTCGCTCTCCACCTTGACCACGGTGGCGTGCTCCTTGTGGCGCAGCTCAGCGGCCTCGGGCAGGCCCGTCGCGGCCACGTCCGCTGCGGTTGACGAGCAGGGGGCGGCCGGGATCAACACCGGTTGCAAGTCCTCAACCAGCCGCCACAGCCGGTGGGTGAACCGCTGGGCGCCCTCGATGCCGGCATCGCTCCAGTCCAAATCGCGCTCGGCCGGGGCCGCGAAAAGCAGGAACAAACGCACCGCGTCCGCGCCGTACCGCTCGATCATCTCATCCGGCGAGACCATGTTGCCCTTGCTCTTGCTCATCTTGGCCCCTTCCTTGAGCACCATGCCCTGGGCCAGGAGCGCCTTGAAGGGTTCGTCCATGGCGATATAGCCCAGATCGCGCAGGGCCTTGACCCAGAAGCGGGCGTAAAGCAGATGCAGGATGGCGTGCTCCACCCCGCCAATGTACTGATCCACCGGGCACCAGTAGGCCAGATCCTCGGCCTTGAAGGCCAAGGCCTTGAGGGCCTGGCCGTTTTCCCAGGGGGTGGTATAGCGCAGGAAATACCAGGAGCTTTCCACGAACGTGTCCATGGTGTCTGTCTCGCGGCGGGCCGGGCCGCCGCAGCGCGGACATGCCGCCTCCACAAACTCCCTGACCTCGGGCAGGGGCGAACGGCCGTCCGGATGGACCTGCACATCCAGGGGCAGGACCACCGGCAGGTTCTCCTCCTGTTCCGGAACCACTCCGCAAGCCTCGCAGTAAAGCACTGGAATGGGCGCGCCCCAGTAGCGTTGGCGGCTGATGTTCCAGTCCCGCAGCCGATAGTTCACGGCCCGCCTGCCCAGGTCGTGTTTCTGCAGATGATCGGCGATAGCACTTTTGGCGCTCTCATTGTCCAGGCCTAAGAACTGCCCTGAATTGATCAAAACACCGGGCCCTACATACGCCTCGGTCATAGTTTGCTCGTCCAGGGAGGCGTTGGGCGGGGAGATCGCCACGCGCACGGGCAGACCATACTTGCGGGCGAAGTCGAAATCACGCTGGTCATGGGCCGGCACGGCCATCACTGCGCCGGTGCCATAGCCCATGAGCACAAAATTAGCCACCCAGACGGGCATCTTCTCGCCGGTGCAGGGATTGATGCAGTAGGCCCCGGTGAAGATGCCCTCTTTTTCCAGATCCTCGGCACCGCGCACCAGGCGGTCCATGTTCCGGACCTTGTCGCAAAAGGCGCGGACCTGGGCTTCCTGCGGGGACCCGCCGCGGCCAGGTCCGCCGCGACCAAGCCCGCCGCGGCCAAGCCCGCTGATGAGCTTTTCCACCAGGGGATGTTCCGCAGCCAGGCTTATAAAAGTGGCCCCGAACACCGTGTCCTGCCGGGTGGTGAACACGCGGATGGCCTTGTCCTCTCCGGAAAGCGGCCGCTCCAGGGGGAAATCAATCTCCGCGCCGATGGACTTGCCGATCCAGTTGCGCTGCATGCTCACCACCCGCTCCGGCCAGCCGCCCTCCAGGGTGTCCAGATCTCGAAGCAGTTCCTCGGCGTAATCCGTGATCCGCAGGAACCACTGGGTGAGTTCCTTTTGCACCACCGGACTGTCGCAACGCCAGCAAAGGCCCTCAATGACCTGCTCATTGGCCAGCACCGTATGACACGATTCGCACCAGTTCTGAGGCGCCTTGCGCCGGTAGGCCAGGCCCTTTTCCAGGAACTTGAGGAAGAAAAGCTGCTCCCAGCGGTAGTATTCCGGCAGACAGGTGGTCACCTCCCGCCGCCAATCCAGGGAATAGCCCATGCGTTGCAGCTGGGAGCGCATCACGGCGATGTTTTCCATGGTCCACTTGGCCGGGTGCACCCCGTGCTTAATAGCCGCGTTTTCCGCAGGCAGGCCGAAGGCGTCCCAGCCCATGGGGTGCAGGACGTTGAAGCCCTGCATCCGCTTGAACCGCGCTAAGACGTCGCCGATGGAATAGACCCGGGCATGGCCGATGTGCATCCGGCCCGAAGGATAGGGAAACATCTCTAGGACGTAATATTTGGGGCGACGGGCCTCGGCTTCCGCATGAAAAGCGCCCTGTTCGGCCCAAATTTTCTGCCACTTCGTCTCCACGACCTGGGGGTTGTAGCGCTCCCAAATCTTCTCCATCCATTTCCTCCACGTGATGCAAAAAAAGCAAACATCAAAACGACACGGAGCATAAGCCGGCTGGAAGCCGGCTCCACCGCAGTGACCACGCTCACTTTATTTGCGGGATTTGCTCCGTGCCGGGGGATGATCGTCGTAGTCATGCCCCGGGGAAAAATGCACCAGGGAGAACCGCTTCTCCCAATGACGCACGGCCTGATACACGGCCCCGCGCTGTTGTCCCACGTCCAGGAAAACCAGGGCCGTAGCGGGGTAGGCGTTCCAGAAATGCTCTCCCCACGTGTCCAGGGCTCTGTCCGGCGACATGTCCATGGCTCGGGCCAAACAAAACACGTCCAGCCACCACGTATTCCAACCCAGCTTGGTCATCCTGGTGGCGAGCAGCGGCATCCATTGCTCCGGACTTGCCGGATCGCATACGCTCCAATCCAACCCCCAGCGGATTACGCCTTGATCGTCGTGCCGGATGTGCACGGCGGCCTCGCCGGGCGCGGACAGGGGTTGCTTACTGCGCAGCACCCGCACCTGTCTGGCCTCAGGCGGACATTGTTCAAAATTCCTTATGAATCCCAAGCTGATCATGATCCACCGCCTTGGCCACGGCGTCCAGGATGCCGTTGACAAAGGGAAAGGATTGTTCGTCCCCGAATTCCTTGCTCAGTTCCACGGCCTCGTTGATGCTCACGCGCAGGGGGATGTCCGGCTCGTGCAGCATCTCGTAGACGGCCAAACGCAGGATGCTCAACTCGATCTTGGCGATGCGTTCGATCCGCCAGTGCTTGGAAAAACGCCGGATGAGGCCGTCGAGTTCATCCAACCAAAGATACACGCCCATGGCCAGCCGGGCGGCAAACTCGCGGTCCTCGGCCCGCCTGTCGCCCTTTTGGTCCGCTCTCCCACCCGGGTCGGTTTCGTCGGTGGAGCCGGCTTCCAGCCGGCTTATGCTCCGGCAAGATGCCGGAGCCACATCGGGTCCGTCCTCGGGCAGCTCAAAGAACGCTCGCCGCACGTCCTCCTTGTCCGCAAACTCGCGGAAATTCATGGCGTACACGAACTGAAAGGCCCGTTTGCGGGCTAATCTACGACCTATCTTCCGGATATCCATGCGCTTTGCTCGATCTGCTCCAGGACGCGGACCATTTCCAGGGTCGCTGCCGCAGCGTCCGAGCCCCTGTTGCCGGCTTTGCTGCCCGCCCGCTCCACGGCCTGTTCCAGGGTGTCCGTAGTCAACACCCCAAAGCCCACGGGAATCCCGGAGTCAAGCATGATCTGGGCCAGCCCCTTGGATACCTCGGCCGCGATATAATCGAAATGCGGAGTGGAACCGCGAATCACAGCGCCCAGGCAGATGATCCCGTGAAACCGCTTGCTTTGGGCCACGCGCTTGGCGGCCAAAGGCATTTCATACGCCCCGGGCACGCGCACCAGGATCAGGTTCTCCTTGTCCGCGCCGTGACGCACAAGGTAGTCCACAGCCCCGCCCACCAGGCGATCCACGATGAAGTCGTTGAACCGGCTGGCCACAATGGCGAATTGCAACCCTTCGGCGCCAAGGCGGCCTTCGATGGTCTTCAGATGCAGCATGCCTCACTCCTTGTTGGGTTTCGGATCTATAATATGTCCCATCTTTTCTTTCTTCGTCAGCAGATAGTGCAGATTTTGCTCGCAGGCCTGAATCTCCACCGGTACACGGACGACCACCTCCAAGCCGTAGCCCTCCAGCCCGACGATTTTTCTCGGATTGTTCGTCATCAGGCGCATCTGGCTCACACCCAGGTCCACCAGGATCTGGGCGCCCACGCCGTAATCCCGCAAGTCCGGGGCAAACCCCAGTTCCTCGTTGGCCTCCACGGTGTCCTTGCCCTTGTCCTGCAGGCAGTAGGCGCGGATCTTGTTGGCCAGGCCGATGCCCCGGCCTTCCTGGCGCATATAGAGAATCACGCCCTGGCCTTCCTCAGCGATGATGCGCATGGCCGTCTGAAGTTGCGGACCGCAATCGCAACGCAGGGATCCGAATACGTCGCCGGTCAGGCACTGGCTGTGCACCCGCACCAGCACCGGCTCGTCAGGCGTGATCTCCCCCTTGATCAGGGCCAGATGCACGCCGTTGTCCACCTCGCTCTCGTAGACCACGACCTTGAACTCACCCCCGTGACAGGTGGGCAGGTTGGCCTCGCCCACCCGGCGCACAGACAGGGAATCGTGGCGCATCCGGTAGCGGATCAGGTCCGCGATGGAAGCGATCTTCATGTTGTGCTTGGCCGCGAAGACCTCCAGGTCGGGCATCCGGGCCATGTTTCCGTCCTCGCGCATGATCTCGCAGATCACCGCTGCAGGCTTCATCCCCGCCAGACGGGCCAGATCCACGCTGCCCTCGGTCTGTCCGGCGCGCACCAGGACGCCACCTTTTTTGGCCCGCAACGGAAACACATGGCCGGGCGATACAATGTCCTCGGGCTTGGCGTCGTC
Source organism: Desulfonatronaceae bacterium UBA663 (assembly GCA_002299865.1). Classification (GTDB taxonomy): domain Bacteria; phylum Desulfobacterota; class Desulfovibrionia; order Desulfovibrionales; family Desulfonatronaceae; genus Desulfonatronum. Next base: position 26,119 of record DBNV01000112.1, read on the forward strand.
GGCCACGGCCGCGAGAATAGTCGTGGCCCGGTCAAAAGCGGAAATCCCCGTGGACACGCCGACCTTGGCCTCAATGGACACGGTGAAGGCCGTGCCGAAGCGGGACTCGTTGCGCGAGGACATCATGGGCAGGTCCAGCTTCTCGATCATGTCCGGGGCCATAGCCAGGCAGATCAAGCCTCGTCCGTGGATGGCCATGAAATTGATGCTCTTCGGGGTTACGCTCTGGGCCGCGATGGTCAGATCCCCCTCGTTTTCCCTGTTCTCGTCATCCACGAGGATGATCATCCGCCCCTGGCGGATGTCCTCGATGGTCTCTTCAATGGTGCACAATGCCATGTCGTGTCCTTGCCGTCGGGTTAAAATCCATGTTCGCGCAAAAACGCCTCGCTGATCCCGCCAAAGGACCGGGATTCGGTCCAGGGGGCCAGCATGCGCTGCACGTATTTTCCGATCAGATCCGTCTCCATGTTCACGTCCTCACCCGGCCTCCATGTCGAAATGGTCGTGTTCCGCCAGGTTTCCGGAATGATGTTCACTTCCAGCCAGCCTTGGCCGCTAGCGGCTTGGCCGCAAGCGTTCACAGTCAGGCTGATGCCGTCCAAGGTCACGGAGCCCTTGGGGATCACAAGCCGGCTGAATTCAGCGGGGTAGGTGATTCGGAAACGCCGCGACTGTCCTTCCTGCCGACTCTCGTCAACCCTGGCCAGACAGTCCACATGGCCGCTGACCAAATGTCCACCGAGACGGTCGCCCAGGGCCAGGGCCCGCTCCAGGTTGACCCGTGATCCGGCCTTGAGCCGTCCAAGGTTGGTCAACCCCATGGTTTCCGCCGAGGCGTAAACGCTAAAACGCTCTGCGGCAAAGGTTTCCACGGTCAGGCAGGTGCCGTTCACAGCGATGCTTTCACCGCGCCTAATCCGCTCCATGACGAATTCCGGCGCTATCTCCAAACGGGTCTCCCGCGCCCGGCCTTGGCCATGACCGACAATGGAGAGCACCTTGCCTGGCCCCTGAATTAATCCGGTAAACATTAGCGTTAGCGGCGTTAGCGGCGTCAGCAGCGTTAGCGGCGTCAGCAGCGTCAGCGTTCCTCCCATGTGGCTCCGGCATCTTGCCGGAGCATAAGC
>DBNV01000112.1:27582-29290 GCA_002299865.1 Desulfonatronaceae bacterium UBA663
GCCGGCTGGAAGCCGGCTCCACAGCGGGCCGCAGCACGAACAAAACATCCTCGCCGACCCGCGAAACATCGGCAACCCGCCATTGCCTGGCCTGATCCATCCGTGTTGCTACGGCGCCGGAGAGCATGGGCACGGCCTGCTCGTCGCCCAAGGTCTTGGGCGCCTGAAACAGCCACCATTCCCCCACCAGTCCGAGATTCACCAGTTGTCCAGCTAAACGGCCGCCGCCCTCGCACAACACCTCGAACACGCCCAGTTCGCCGCGCAGCCGGGTCAAGGCCGCATCTAAATCGACCCACTCCTCGCCCAGCCCCCAGACCCGGCATCCCAGGCCGCGCAGGGCCGAGGCCTTAGGCGTGGACGCTCTTTGCGCAGTCGTCCAAAAGATAGTCTGCTTTGGACGTTGCCGCAACAAAAACAGATCCGCTGCAGCGTCCGGAAGCGTTGTTCCCACGACTACAGCCAGAGGCTGACGCCGGCCGGGCGCGTCATCCGCGAGGCAGCAATCCGCGAGGCGGCAGGTCAAGCGGGGATTGTCCGTGCGCAGGGTTTCGCTGCCGACCAGCACGGCCCCAACGCAACCGCGCAGCTCATGAACCATGCGCCGGGCGGGTGCGCCGCTGATCCAACGGGAATCGCCGGCGCGCGTGGCAATGCGTCCGTCCAGCGTGCTTGCCAATTTGACATACACGTAGGGGCGGGCAGTATGCGTCCAGGTGGTGAAGTCCGCGATCAGGTCCTGACAGGCTGTTTCGGCAACCCCCATGTGCACCTGTACGCCGCGTTCACGCAAGAACGCCGCGCCTTTGCCCTGCACGTGCGGATTGGAATCAGCAGCACCCACCACCACGCAAGGGATGCCCGCGTCCAGGATCGCCCCGGTGCATGGGGGTGTGCGGCCTTGGTGGTTGCAAGGCTCCAGGGTCACCCACAGGGTGCATTGCCTCGTGTCGATATGCTTGGCGCGGGCCTGGGCAATGGCCACTACCTCGGCATGCGGCTGTCCCGGACCTTCATGAAACCCTTCGGCCACCACCTGCCCGCCCATGGTCAGCAAAGCACCGACACAAGGATTCGGTGCGGTGCGACCCTTGCCGCGCCGGGCCAGTGCCACGGCGCGCAGCATGAGATTTTCAGCCTGGTCAGGAAGCGGCCAACTGTTCAACAGCAAGCTGTTCAAAGCGCACTCCTGCTTCGCGCAGCATGTCCACGGCCAACTCGTCGGGATAGCCATGGTCGAAGATGATGGCCTGGATGCCGCAGTTGATGAGCATCTTCGTGCAGATCAGGCAAGACTGCGTGGTGCAGTAGATTTGCGCGCCCTCGAGCCTGACCCCGTGCATGGCCGCCTGAATGATCACGTTCTGCTCGGCATGCAGGCCGCGGCACAATTCATGGCGTTGGCCCGAGGGAATGCCCATCTGTTCGCGCAGGCAGCCGATGTCCAGGCAGTGGTTCAATCCGGCCGGAGCGCCGTTGTAGCCCGTGGCCAGGATGCGTTTGTCCTTCACGGCCAGGGCCCCGACCTTGCGGCGCAGACAGGTGGACCGCTGGGCTACCAGCTTGGCAATGCCCATGAAATACTCCGGCCAGGGCAGCCGCTGCTCATGCATGGTCAATCCAAAACCCTATCCGGCGAAAAGCGGGAACTGCGCGGCGAACTTGCCCACCTCGGTCTCGATGCGGCGCAGTTCCGTCTCATTGTCAC
>DBNV01000096.1:0-681 GCA_002299865.1 Desulfonatronaceae bacterium UBA663
AAAGTCCTGTTTTATAGCAAATGATCTGTCCGGTTTTGACCAAGTGAACAAGGGCCTCTGTTCGCATGAGCAATAGTGTTCGGCATGGGCACTAGCCGTTCCCAGACGGCGGCCGAGAATGGGCCGCAAGAAGCTCGTCGGAGGCCGCCGTCTGGGAACGGCGGGTTTAGGCAACGAGCTTGCCATCTTGTTTGACCTGTCCGTTGACATCATAGTGGGCAAGACATCGGGGGCCATGGAAGACGGCCAGGTGTCCGTCAAGGTAGCGATGAACTTTCACCTTGACTTTGACGTAATGCATCCGGTGGCGATCAGACGGGATTTGCAGCTTCGTCCCCTCAAAGGCCACACAGTTGTCCTTGCCCACTACCCGTTCATACTGTTCACACAGAATCTCCTTGATCTCTTTGCCGTACCAGGAAACAAATGCCGTGCCTTCCTCACTGGCGGGCTGCATGAATTCCGCATTGAAGGCCGGCAAGTAGACCGATTCGAGATAACCGTTGGCCGCCTCAATCTGGGTGATGCCGGCAGCGGCCAACTCTTTGGAGAGGCGGTCCTGGTGCGTACGGAACATGCGTTCCGAACGCCCTCGCGCCTCCGGCGAGTATGCCGGGATCATTTCAATGCCAAGCTGCGACATGGCCCGGCCAAACTGAGTCAGGTTGGACTTGTCCACCC
>DBNV01000096.1:1051-4260 GCA_002299865.1 Desulfonatronaceae bacterium UBA663
GTTTCTCGTAGTGCTCAACCAACCCCAAAACCTCGTCCACGGGCGCTCGACGAGGGGATACCTGTGAAAGACGCTTGTCAAAAAGCCCATCCAAACCATCCTCCTCGTATCGACTCACATATCGTCGAAATGTCCGATCGCACACCCCCAGCAGACGAGCCGCCTCAAACTGGGTAAGCCGACGTGAATGCCATCCTCCATACGCTTCCTCAAATCTCATCTTCCGGATCTCCTGTAATAGTTCTGTTCGTCTCATAGGGCGTCTCCTTGACCCACCCTACAAAACCGGACAATTCATTAGCTACAAGACCGGACAGTTCATTTGCTCCTTACATTGACTGCGCCAGGACTTGCAAAATCTGCGTCTGTTGTATATGTAATCATATTCCCTTTCCGGGATTGCCTTTCTCATGGCGAGGTAGCTCAGGTGGTCAGAGCATGCGGCTCATATCCGCAGAGTCGGGGGTTCAAGTCCCTCCCTCGCTACCAGAAAATGATAAGGGTTCCGGCCAACAGGCTGGAACCCTTTTTGCTTGTGGGGAGATTTCCCCCGGCCCTGGCCCCGCCCTTGTCGATCTATTGGCATGGCCCCGCTCAATGAGTCTGTCATCCTCACGAAATGAAAATCTAACAGAAGATGCAGACCAACCAAGGAGTTTCGACGGTCACAAGCCGCACCCGGAAAGCCTTGCCCCGTGATCACTTAAGAGCCGGGACACGCCGCTTGTCCGGGTAATAATATCCGGACCAGATTATCCCGGCCAGACCGGCCCGATGCTCAGCGTGAGCATGAATACACCCAGACCGATCTTGACCACCGTGCCGAAAACCTTGCTCCACATCGCGCCCATGGCCGCATGCCGAGCTTCGTCAAAGGAGCGGCCCTTGGTCCTTTCCACCAGTAGGCTGGCCGCGAAGGCCCCGATCAGGGACCCAGGCACCGCGCCCAGGCCGAAAAAAAAGGGGGCGCCAAAGATACCGCCCGCAATAGCCCCGACCACGGCGGCCCAGGCCCCCCGGTTCGTGCCGCCGAAGTGCCTGGCCCCCCAATACTGAGCCGCGAACTCTATCACTTCCCCGGCCAGGCAGAGCCCAAACAGGAGGCTGAAGAATCCCCAGCCTGCGGCCATGTCCGGGCCTATCCATTCCCATACCCCCAGCCCCAGCAGGATCAGCCAATTGGCTGGCAGGCCGAAGAAATGCAGCAACAGCAACAAGACCAGAAAGGCTAAAAAGATCCCGGCCCAGACCTCAGCCATAGCTCTCCCCGCACAAATCCTGGACCCGCTGGGCCTGACCCTCAGACTGGGGCAGGCTCTTGGCCTCCACCAGCTCCACCTTGGGGGTGATCAAGAGTTCGTCGCGCAGCAGTCCCGCGATCCGGTCCTGAAGCTTCTTAAGTGCGCTCATGTCCTCCACAAAAAACTCGCTCTTTACTTCAACCTTTACTTTAAGTTGATCTAGGTATCCCTGTCTTTTCAGGATGATGAGATAATTCAGCCCAACTCATGGAATGCCCATGAGTACACGCCCCTCCTGCATCGGGAAGATGCTCACACCTTTGATGATGATCATGTCGTAGCTGTGGCCCACGATACGGTCGATGCGCCGATGCACCCGGCGCACGCGGGCAGAAGCCGGACAGAAAGCAGGTCAAATTCCGCGCGTGGTCGCGCAGGATGGGCATGCCCTCGCGGGTCAAGGCCCATTCCCTCAAACACCGTAGCCAGGTGCAGGGCGTAGGACGGGGATGTTTTCAGACGGCAAGGGCACGTCCACCAGGTTTTCAAAGGCGGTGAAGGGGCTTAAGTACGCCAGCTCCAGTTCGCCCACCGGCCCGTTGCGCTGCTTGCCGATGATGATCTCGGCGATGCCCTTCTTCGGGTTACCTTCCTGCTTATTGTAAACCTCGTCGCGGTACAAAAAGACGATCACGTCCGCGTCCTGCTCAATGGCACCGGACTCCCGCAGGTCTGAAAGCATGGGCCGCCGGTTGCTGCGCTCCTCCACCTTGCGGTTGAGCTGGGCCAGGGCCATTATCGGAATGTCCAATTCCTTGGCTAGGGCTTTCAGGTTCCGGGAGATATCCGAAATTTCCTGCTCCCGAGAGTCAATGCGCCGGCTGGCACGCATCAGCTGCAGATAATCCACCACCACCAGACCGAGCTTTTTTTCCGACTTCAACCGGCGGCAACGCGCGCGCAGGTCCAGGGTACCCAGGGCCGGGGTGTCGTCAATGAAAATCTGCGCCTGGGACAGGGCGTCCGCAGCCTGGTGCAGTCGCACCCAGTCCTCGTCGTTCAGGAACCCGCGCCGAAACCGCCCCAGGTCCACCTTGCCCCAGGCGCAGAGCATGCGCATCATGAGCTGCTCCTTGGACATCTCCAGGGAAAAGATGGCTGTGGGCACCTCGTGCAGGATGGCCGAACGCATGGCGATGTTCAGGGCGAAGGCGGTCTTGCCCATGCTGGGTCTGGCTGCGATGATGATCATGTCCGAGGGCTGAAGTCCGGCGGTCAATGCGTCGAACTTATGATACCCCGTGGGCACGCCGGTGACCAGTTCCTGCCGGCCGACGCGTTTTTCCAAATGCTCGAAAACCTCCTGGATGAGCTGCTTGCTGCTGGAAAAAACGCTTTTAACCTTGAATTCAGCGATGGAAAAAATGGTCTGCTCGGACTCGTCCAGGACCTTGTCCACGTCCTGCCCGCCCTCGTAGCATGAGGTCACGATTTCCGAAGCGGCCTGGATCAGTCGACGCAGGATGGACTTGTCGCGGACGATCCGGGCGTAGGATTCGGCATGGGACGCAGCCACCAGGGACTCGGTGAGCGAGGCCAGGTAGACCGGCCCGCCCACCTGCTCCAGTTGGCCCACATTCTGGAGATGGTCCGCCAGGGTGACCAGGTCGATGGGCACGTTGCGCTGGTACAGGTGCAGGCAGGCCTGGAAAATAGTCCGGTGGGCCGGGGAATAAAAGTCGTCCTCGCCCACATGGTCCAGCAGCGCGTCCATCAGGTCGGACCGCAAAAAAATTCCCCCCAGAACCGCCTGCTCGGCTTCCAGATTCTGGGGGGGGGTCTTGCTGGTCAGATCAACGGCCGCCTTGCCCGGGGCCGGGTGATCTTGATGTCGTTTCACAATGGATTTCCCTTAAGGCCGGCTTTAGGCCCCCTGCTCTTCAACAGCGCTGTGCGCGGCGCTGTGCG
>DBNV01000096.1:4597-7349 GCA_002299865.1 Desulfonatronaceae bacterium UBA663
GTGCGCGGCGCTGTGCGCGGCGGTTTCTGGTGTCGGCGGGGCGGCGGGCTCGGCATCGGAGCCGATATCATGACGCACCACGAGCACTTGCACGTGCGCCTTGACGTTGTGGTGCAGGCGCACTTCCAGGGCGTATTCGCCCAGGGCGCGCAAAGATTCATCCATGTGCAACTTTTTCTTATCCAGATCAATGCCGTGCTTTTTGGCCAGCAGTTCGACGATCTGCGCCGAGGTGACCGACCCGTAAAGCTTGTCGCCTTCGCCCACGCGCACGGGCACGCGCAGAACTACGGCGTTGATCTTGTCGGCCAGCTCCTGGGCCGAGAAACGGACCGCGTCCAAGGCGGCCTGCAGTTTCTTGCGCTCCTGTTCAAAACGCTTCTTATTCCCCGGCGTGGCCAGGATGGCCAAGCCCTGGGGCAAAAGATAGTTGCGTCCGTAACCCGGCTTGACCTTGATCACCTGGCCCAATTGGCCCAGTTTTTCGATATTGGCACGAAGAATGACTTCCATGGCGGCTCCCTCCTAGCTGATCCTCTTTATGGCTTCCACGCTGTGCGTGGCGGTGTAGTACAGCAAGGCCATCTGGCGGGCGCGCTTGATCTCCGTGGTCAGTTTCCGTTGATGCTTCGCGCAGGTTCCCGTGACGCGCCGGGCAATGATCTTGTCCCGTTCAGTGACGAAATCTCGAAGCAGGTCCGCGTTCTTGTAGTCCAGTACCAGTTCCTTCTGAGCACAGAAACGACAAAACTTCTTCCTGGGAGTGAATTTTCTAAAAGCCATGCCTAGTTCTCCTTCGCCTCTGCATAGGTGTCGGCAAGCTTGACGGAAAGGAACTTATACACGCCTTCCGCGATGCGCAGGTTGCGCTCCATCTCCGCGACCGCCTCGCCCGGAGCCGCGTACTCCAGGCGGACGTAATGTCCGCGGGTCTGCTTGCGCACCGGATAAGCCAAGGTGCGCATCCCCCAGTCGTCCTCAATCAGGACCTTGCCGCCCGCCCGTTCAACGATCCCGGACATCATGGCGAGGATTTCCTGACAACGCTCCCCAGGCATTTCGGGGCTGAAGAGCATCAATGTTTCGTACTGCCGCATAATCGGTTCCTCCTTACGGTCTGATTCGGCCCCGGCCTCCAAGGCCGGAGCAAGGAAAAGAATATAGATAACCATAAGGGCTGGACCGTGTCAACGCCGTCGGCAGTCGCCGTTGTCCGCCTTGATCTCCGCGGCAAGAGCACCTATAATTTTGCAAGGTTTGCCCCGGAGCACATTCCGGAACGTTATTCAACGACATTTTCCAGGAGTATTCATGGCCCTAGCCCCCCGAAACACCCTCATTCTGATTTTCGCCGCTGTCCTTGCCGCCGCCGCCCTGGCGGCATACCTGCATTTTGCCGAAGGCAAGCCTCCGCACGTGCGCATGGACCCGCTTCCGACCCATGCGATCAAGGGATCCGCTTTTTCCTTGGAAGTGACGGACGAGGGGCAGGGCCTGCGCCACCTGCTGGTGCAAGCTGTTCAGGGAGAACAACAGATCTCGCTCCTAGAAGAAACTTTTGGTCTGGACCAACACGCCTGGAGCGGGACATTCACCCTGCCCAGACGGGGCTTGAACGACGGGCCCATGGCAATCGTGATCAAGGTCACGGACAAGTCCTTGGCCAACAGGGGAGCGGGCAACCCGACCCTGTTTCAGCACACGCTGACCTATGACGCTACGCCGCCGCGTATTTCCGTAATCAGCCACGCTCATAACCTGAACCAGGGCGGGGCAGGCCTGATCGTGTACAGCCTGTCCGAAGAGGTCGCCTCCAGCGGCGTCATGGTCCAGGACGTTTTTTTCCCGGGCTACCGTCAGGAGTCCGGGGTTTACCTAAGTCTCTTCGCCATCCCCTTTGACGTGGATCCGCTCAAACACCGGCCCATGCTCACGGCTACAGACCCGGCCGGAAACACGGCCCAGGTCTCCTTTCCTTTTCACGGCAATCAGCGCTCGTTTCGCCAGGCCACATTGAACATTAGTCAGGCCTTTCTGGACAACGTGATGCCCCAATTCCAGAACGTCTTCCCCGAGGCCGAGGATCTGCTGGAACGTTTCCTTTTGGTGAATAGGGAACTGCGTGCCCAGAACATCAACTTCGTACGCTCACTAGCAGCTACCACGGCACCGGCCCCACTCTGGAGCGAGGTCTTCGCGCGCCAGCCACGTTCTGCGCCCCTGGGCGGATTCGCCGACCATCGGACCTTCATGCACAATAACGAAATCATCGACCATCAGATGCACATGGGCATTGACCTGGCCTCCACCCCCTTTGCCGAAATCATCGCAGCCAACCGGGGCCAGGTCATCTTCACCGGCGATTTGGGCATCTATGGCCAGACGGTGATTCTGGATCACGGCCTGGGGCTGCACACGCTCTACGCCCATCTGAGCCAGATCCTTGTGAATACGGGCGACATGCTGGAAAGAGGTCAGATTCTGGGCCGCTCCGGCATAACCGGGCTGGCCGCCGGCGACCATATGCATTTCGAGACTTTGGTCAGCGGAATTCCGGTCAACCCCATAGAATGGTGGGATGAGCAGTGGCTGCGGCACAATTTCTGGAGCAAAACCGACCTGCTGGGCGAGCAGTTTCAGTAGTCTCCATCCTAAAAACTAATGCAAAAAGGCCCCGTTCGGGGCCTTTTTTACTGAACAATAAGAAAAAACAGGAGACTGACCAAGGCTCGGCCAGGGCCCGGCCAAGGCC
>DBNV01000096.1:7688-11400 GCA_002299865.1 Desulfonatronaceae bacterium UBA663
GGCCCGGCCAAGGCCTAGGACAAGCCGATGTTTTTAGATTGATTTTGCAGGGCTTCAGCCTGTTCCGCATAGTTTGAAAACCCGGAATGATGCAGGGCGTCAAGGACGGTCTCTTCCCAGTCCCAGTTGGCATAAATCACCGGCTTGTGAAAGATCTTGCGGAAAGCGAGGATTTCCTGGCGGTAGAAATCCTCACGGGGCTTGCCGATGTTTTCGTGCAACTGCTCGTGCAGGCGGAGCATCTCCCCTTCGAACCAATCCATCAAGTCCTTGGCCGAATGGTTCTTTTTGAGGATGTGTTCGTACTTGTTTTGGATCATCAAACCCTTGAGCCGTCCCATGTGCTGCTCCTTGAGCCAGACGCCCAACTTTTCCAGCGGGATGTTCTCGGCCTCCAGTTCGGCCACGTCATGCTTGGTCCGGGCGTAGGTGTCCGGCACCACGGACGCGGACACGATCCCCGCGATGCAGACCAGGCCGCGGATGATCTTGCTATTGGAAACGCCCTGTCCGCAGAAGCCGACTTTCTTGCCGAACTTCTGACCCGTAAAGATGGTGCTCAAGATGGCCCAGACCACGGCCGGGTCTTCCTCGTCATAGATATGTCGCAGCCGGGTGTTGTCCCGGTCCGTGCCCAGGATGAGCTGGGTCATATCGTTGGAGCCGATGGAGAACCCGTCGAATTCCTGGATGAACTGCTTGGTCAGCACGGCATTGCTGGGGATCTCGGACATCAGGATGATCTTCAGGCCGTCCTTCCCGGATTTCAGCCTATGCACGCTTTCCAGGTAGCGGCGCATGCTGCGGGCTTCCTCCAGGGTGCGTACGAAAGGCAGCATGATGTGCAAGTTCTTGCTGCCGAACACGCCGCGGGCCAGCTTGAAGGCGTCAACCTCCCAGTCGTGAATGTTCCGGGAAACCCCGCGATAGCCGATCATCGGGTTGTCCTCCTGGGCTTCGAACAGCAGTCCGCCCATGAGGTTGCGGTATTCGTTGGTTTTGTAATCCGTGGTCCGGTAAATGATCTCCTTGCCGTAAAAGGCCATGGCGAACAGGGCCAGCCCCTGAGCCAGGGTCTGCACATAATGCTCCTTGCCGGATCGGTAGCCCTTGGAGCGGATCAGGGCCCTGATCCGCTCGGGCAGGGTGCGCACTTCCTCGCGTTCCTGCTCCAGGCCGGAACGCATCGCCACTTCCGTGCGCATCTTGTTGATCCTGAAGATCAGGTCCATGACCACCGGATCGTCCTGGATCCGCTCAAGGATCTTGCGAATGCGGTCCTCCACGGCCTGACGCTGCTGCATTCTCTCCTCGTCCTGGCCGACCACGGCGTCCAAGACCTCGGAAAAGCCCATGATGGCGAGGACGTGTTCGTGCAAATCCGGAGAGGTTTTCAGGGTCTCCAGCTTGTGGGAAGCCATTTCCAGATGCTCGTTCAAAATCAGATCCAATTCCCGGAGCTGACGGTGAATGGCCAGCACCTGGTCCGTGCCCTTGTCCCCGCCCTTCTCGGTGAGCGCCTCGATCTCCTTGGACAGGCCGGTCACGATGCCTACGTATTGACGCAGCTTGAGGTCGAAGGAGATGGCGCCCATGGTCAGCTGTTCGCGAACCAGCTTGGTCAATTCCGAATTCAGTTCCTGCAGCTTCTTGTCCACCAGGGCTTGCAGCTGTCCATTGTCGTAGGCCTCCAGTGCCAGGGGATGCACGCCGACGTTGCCGAGCATGAACTCGGCCCGCAACAACCCCACCTCGAAATCCGGCACGTTGCGCAACCGGGAAAGAAACAGGGCCTGATTCACGTCCGCCAAAATCAAGCCGATCTTGGTCTTGGTCGCAGGCAGCTTGCTGACGTCGATCTCTCCGCCTACCTCGACCAGGGGGAGCAAACCCCGGTAAACCCTGCCTCTCGTTCCGTCCACCGTGACTTCCTGGCCGTCCAGGGCGTGCAGGGTTTCCAGGCGCTGAATGCCGATCACCGCGGGGATGCCCAACTCACGGGAGGTGATGGCCGCATGACTGGTGTCTCCGCCCGCGTCCGCCAGAATGGCCGAGGCGATGCGCATCCCTGGGACCATGTCCGGATCCGTGCGGTCCGCGGCGAGGATGTCGCCCTTGGTGATCTTGTTCAGCTCCAGGGCGGAACGAAGAAAGCGCACCACGCCCTGGCCGGCGCCGCGGGAGGCCCCGTTGCCGTCCAGGATCATTTCGGCCCCGGCCAGGACCTTGGAGTCCACCTCCAGACGGCGCGTGAAAATGGTGTGCGGATGCTTTTCCAGATCCTCGTTCCAGCGGGTCTCCGGCCTGGCCTGCACGAACCAGAGGCGATCCCACTGGTCGATGCAGAACTCCGTGTCCATGATCATGCCGCCGTAGCTCTTGCTGATCTGACGTACGCCCCAAGCCACTTCCTCGGCCTGGGCCAGGGAGAGCGACCAGCGGAAAATCTCTTCCGGGGCCACGTCCACGGTGACCGTGCCGGCCCTTTTTTCCGCATAAATGATCTTCTTGCCCTTCAGGCCCATGAAGCGCAGGACGATCTCTTCCCCGTCGTCGCGTTGAAAAACGAAAAACTTGTCCGGGGTGACCATGCCGCTGACCACGGCCTCGCCCAGGCCGTAGCTGGCGTCGATGGAAACCAGGTCGTTGCGCTTTGTGCCTCTGCATCCCGTGGCCGTGTCCGCGCTGAAGGCTGTCCCGGAAATCACCGGATTGATCATGCGCATGATGCACACGGAAAGGGACGTATTCTCGATAGCCCATTCCTTCTTGGCCGCTTCCACCAAGGATTCATCCCCAGTGCTCTCGGCCAGGGCGACCACATCCAGAATGGCTTCCCGGCGATAGGTCATGCTCCGCAGGTTGTACGCGGAGGCGCAGTTCCACTGATAGGCGGCGACCACGGCCTGTTCGCCAACGATGTTCAGATAGGTGTCCTGCAGTCCGGCAAAGGCCTTCTTGCGGCTGTCCTCACTGGCAGCCGAGGAGCGCACGGCCACGGGCACGTTTTCCAGACCGGCTTCCTTGCAGATGTCTCGATAGGCCTGCCGCACGGCCTCTTCCACGTCGGCGAGCAAGGCCACGGAGAGAATGGCCACCTGCACCAGGACCGAACGCTTGCGCAGCTGATCGATGCTTTCCGGGGAAACGGCGAACCCTTCCACCACGTTGTTGATGAAGGTCCGCAGCTTGACCTGGCTTTCCTTGCTCTGCTGTCCGGACTGGACCTTGGCGGCCAGGCGGCGCACGAAATGGCGCAGGAATTCCGGGTCCTTGTTAATCTCTGCGTCGTTCCAGTTGATCCGGTCGTATTCCTTGTCTACGGAGGAGCGAATCAAGGCCGCGTTGACCTTGGTTTCGTCCAGCAGACTATGGAAAGCCAGAGCGGATATGGCCCGAAACTGCGGCGCCCGGATATTCTCGACCTGACTGATCAGGGCCGTGTTGTAGTTCTTGCCGCCCACCAGCAATTCAGCCAGCTCGCCAAGCGTGACGATGTCCTGACCGTTCAGAACAAGCTTTTTCCCGATCTCCTTGGCGTCCGCCTTCGGGGGAACCTCCACGGCGTTGGACTCGGAACCGGCCGCGGCACGGCCCTCCTTCTTCCGCTGAGGCTTATCCTTTTCTGCTTTGATCATTCCCGATCCTCCTTAACGACGTGTTCCAGGCTATGAAGAACAGCATCGCCCCGAAAAACGACACGGCGTCCGCC
>DBNV01000096.1:11744-16450 GCA_002299865.1 Desulfonatronaceae bacterium UBA663
CGGCGTCCGCCTAATGTTCACGGGGTAAGAACCATCATCTGCTAGACGATGTTTCGTGATTAGAAAATGTGCATCCATTAGCGTTTCACTTCAAGCAAAGTCAATCCACGATCAGGTTCCCTTCCGGCAGACAAAGCCCGCAGCTCGGACAATAACTGGCCTGTTCCACCAAGAGCGGCGCGGAACAACCGGTGCACAGCCGCAGAAGCTGGCCCAACTCCACCAGGAGTTCACCCTCCTTGACCGGGACCATTTTCCTGTCCTCCATATAATTGGCAAACTTGAGCACCCGCTTGACCTGCCCATGCACGGAAGAAAGCACGGATTTTTCCTGTTTCATCACGGAAATGTTGAATAATTCCTCTCCGGGATGGACCACGTCACCGGGCTTGACGTGCATCACCCAGAGGTCTCCATTGCAGGGCGAGCCCACATGATAGGGATTGCCCAAAACAGCCATCTCCAGCCCCAGGTCGGCCTTGCCCGTGGCTTCGGCCACCTTGACCTGATGACTCATGAACTCGGAATCCAGGGTATAGCGCACTATACTCACCCCCTGGCTGTCCGGCCGGGAAATGTCCAGAATGTGCAGATGCCTGGGCTTACCGTCACTGTCCTCAAAATGCAGTTCATCGCCGGGCTGCAGGCCCTCGAACCAGACGTCCAAGGGCAGCTGGTTGGGATCGCCGAACTTGGTGCGGAACTGAATGGTCTTCAAGGCGTCGCCGGGATGGTTCAGGTAGTTTACGAACTCCTCGGGCGTAGGTTCCCGCTTCAAATGTTCGATCAGGTTGACGCGTTCGGCCTCCAAGTCCATGTCCTTGATGATCTCCAGCGGTGAATGCTCGACCCGCTGCTCCAGGGCTTGACGGAAGTCCGAACCGAAAGCGCTTTCATAGACCCAGTCCGGAGGAAAGCCCAAGGGCAGTCGCCCGAACTTGCCCAGCAGCAGATTCCGAAGCGCGTCGTTGCTGTGCGCATACAGCTCCAGCCTGGCCTTGCGGATTTCCGAGGAAAGCACGTCATCGGCATAATTGTTCACGGTTTCCAAGATATTGAGCAGGCGCCGCACGGCCCGCTCCCCTCCCTGCTTGAAGGCCCCGGTCACGGCCAGAAAGGCGGTGTTCCACGTGATCTGGGAGCCCGGGGTGACGTCGTGATAGCGCACGATTCTCCTGGTCCCGGCCAGGAATTTGAGCATGTGGGGCAATAAGTGAATATAGCCCTGTTTCATGGCCCCTTCCTGGGAAGACGAGGTCGCCCCGCCGGGCATGCCGTGATCCACCACGTCATGGTCGATGCCCAGGAAGTAGGGTGCAGCGTACCGGTCGTAATACGGCATGATCTGCTTGAGCACATAGCCGCAGGTCCGGATCATCTCCTTGTTCAGGTTAGTCTTCAGCCCCAGCTCATCCTCCAGGTAGGCGGCGGTGGACAGCACCTCGCCCTGCCCGTACCAGCGCACGGCTGCGCCGATGCCCGTGTCCACGATATGGGCCCCAGCTTGGGCCGCAGCACCCACCGAGGGCACGAACAGACCGTCCGTGTAGTGGCGATGACAATGTACCACCAGGTCCGGATATGCGGCTCGAACCGCGCCCACCAGCTCGCGCATGAAGCGCGGCGGGCAGACCCCGGCCATGTCCTTCAGGCTCAGGATGAAGTGCCGCACGGCCTTGTTTCTGCTCATCCCCGAAACGCTCGCCACTAGGTCGATGATCTCCTCCAAAACGTCCAGGTAGTGCGGGACGTCGAAGCCCTTGGCCCAGGACAGGGAGATGGCTGGCTCAAAAATATGTTCGCGGGAATTCAGGACCACCTCGGCAAAGGGTCGCATGTTCTCGATGTGGTTCAAAAAGTCGAAACAACGGATGACGTGGTAGTGTTCACAGATCATCTCTCCGGTCAGACGCATCATGTTCTTGGGCTGCGGCTTGTAGCCTAAAACGTTGGTGGAGCGGATCAGGATCTGCTTCATGGTCTTGGGCGCAAACTGGTTCCATTCTTTGGCCTCGGTGAACGGATAGGTCATGTTCGCCAGCATGGCTACATGATAGTGCGCGCCGCCGCCGTTTTCCAGGGAGAAAAAGCCGCAGTTGTCCAAATATGGTCCGATCAGCCGGTCCTCGGCCAGCCGGAAGCGGTTGCCGCTGTTGGACTGGGTGAGGTCCCTGGTGGTGGTGTCCATGAAATGCACCAGGCCGGAATCACGAATATAATCCAGGATAGCCGTGCGGTCGCCGGAAGGATAAGCCGAGGCATGGGCGTCGAAGTCAATGGACGGCAGCACCGGATGAAACCGTCCGACACGCTTGTCCTCCCGGCCCCGATAGGCCCCCAACTGCACGTAGGGGTTGTAGCCGTGGGCGGATATCTCCGCCGCCAGGCGGGCCAGGCGTAGGGCCTGCGGCTCCTTGTCCACGTAGGCCAAAAGTTCAGGGGTGTTGGCGATGAACTTCGTATCGTAGTCGCCGTCCTGAAACCTGGGATGCTGAATAATCTGACGATGAAAGGGAATGGTGGTCTTCACTCCTCCGACAATGTATTCCCGCAGGGCGCGGTTCATGATCCCCTGAATCTTTTCCCAGTCCTTGCCGTAGGCGATGAGCAGGGCCGCGGCTGAATCGTACTGGGCCGGAAAGTCGTAGCCCACGGAAATACAGGAATCTACCCGGATGCCCTGGCCGCCGGGGGACATGTACCGGGTGATGGTGCCGGAATTGGGAGAGAAATTATTTTGCGGGTCTTCGCAGTTGATGCGCACCTGCATGGCGTGATTAAAAGGCAGGGTCGTCTCCTTGGAAAAGCGCAGCTTGCCGCCAAAGGCGATGGAAATCTGTTCCTCCACCAAATCGATGCCGTAGCGGCACTCGGTAATGCCATGCTCCACCTGAAGCCTGGTATTCACCTCGATCAGATAGGGGGTGGCGTCCTGGTCGAGCAAAAACTCCACCGTGGCCAGGGAATAATACCCCACGCTGGTGGACAATTCGCAGGCGTAGCGCTTTAGCTGCTCCCTGATCTCAGTGGTCATCTTGCTCCAGGGGGACGGAGTGATCTCCACCAGTTTCTGGTGGTTGCGCTGAACCGTGCAGTCGCGTTCGTCCAGGGTGAAGACGTTGCCGTACTGATCCGCCACCACCTGGATCTCGATATGCCGGACGGAGGTGAGCAATTTCTCCACATACAGCCGGGGATTGCCGAAAGAGGCTTCGGCCAGGACCGAGGCTTTAGAAAAAGCCTTTTCCAGTTCCTCGGGCTTGAAGACCTCGTAAATTCCGCGTCCGCCCCCACCGCCCTCGGCCTTGAGCATGATCGGGAACCCCAGGGAGTAGGCGATCTCCCGGGCTTCGGCCACGCTTACGGCCCCTTCGGAGCCGGGCACCACGGGGATGCCCAGTTTCTTGGCCAGGGCGCGGACCTCCACCTTGTTGCCCAGAAGGTGCATGGCCTTCGGGGGCGGACCGATGAAATTAATGCCTGCGTCGATGCATTTCTGGGGAAAGGACTGGTTCTCGGAGGCAAACCCCCAACCGGGGTGAATGGCCACCACTCCCCGGGCCTTGGCCTTACGAATGATCAGGTCGATGTCCAGGTAAGCCCGCGGGTTGTCTCCCAGCAGCAGAAGTTCCTGCGCTCCGGCGGTGAAGGGCGCGGTTTTGTCCACGTCCGTGGCCGTCATGATCGGTATGGCCTTAAACACCTCCCGAATGGAGCGGGTGATGCGCCGGGCGGGAATGCCCCTGTTGGCCACCAGAATCGGTTTGCCTTGCACCTCGTTGACAACTTGTTCAAATGTCTTTGTCGCCATGGTCCGTCCTTGCCCCAAAGCAAACTTTGTTGGATTGTTCCAATTCGGATCATCCCCTGAACGTGTTGATGTCCCCGGCTTTTCAGGTCGCGATAAAATCACGACAGTCACCATGCCGGACGAATGTCGCCGGAAAAAACAGTTCGCGTCACGCCGCCCGCGGAGAGCACTAGGCCGCCGTCCGCAGAAAGGCCAGACACTATGGTTGGCAAACTGTTTTTGCGACCGTGCTCATAAAACAAAACATGTCGGCCCTTCCAGGCCAAAATGGACGATAAGTCCCGGATGAAGTCTTCCGGATAAAGACGGGGCAACATGTTAAGATACCAATTAACGCTTTCAGACACAAGTAAATTCCAGCAATTCACCGGGCTGATTCGACCATCCAGAGCGGCCCCCGGGACCGTAGCCTCCTCACGCATCCCCCCGGTTTCCGGAGCCGCGACGAGGTTTAGCCCCAAGCCTGCCAGACATATTTCGCCGCGTTGCTCCACCAGGATGCCGCCCACCTTGCTTCCTTGCCACAGTAAATCGTTGGGCCACTTGACCTGCATCTTAAGCCCCAGCCTGGACATGGCCCTAGCGACCAGCCATGCCGGGATAAGCGCGGCCAATCCGGCCCAGGCATCAGACAGATCAGGTTGCCGCCAGACGACATGCAGATTTCCCGGCAAGGAACTCCAGGGACGACGAACCTGTCCCCTGCCGGCCCACTGCCGCACGGTGATCACCGCATCCCATTCCCGCATCATGCCCAATTGCTGAAGTTTCCAGGCCAAATCCAGGGCCGAGGAACAGGAGAGGCAAATTATCACGCCCGTGGCACTGGTTTTTGTGCTCAACCAGCCTGAAAGCATCGTCGGGCCTTTGTCCGCGACCTGAGCAACGGCCAGCC
>DBNV01000118.1:0-5807 GCA_002299865.1 Desulfonatronaceae bacterium UBA663
TGAGTTCAAGATTTAAGTTGGATGATGTAATTTTATGTTTATTTATTCACGTTTTCGGACCCGGTGGAGAAGGGATTTAATACGCATTGCTTTAAGATGACACAAACATGTCTCGTCTCTTCGGGGTCGGTATCGGCATTGTTTCCCAGAGGTGGGATGATGTGTTTTCTCGATACCGATGCCGATGCCGACTTCGAGACCGGGAGAGAAGAATTGAATTGGAAATGGGAGGAGGAGCATGCCGATTTACGAATTCTATTGCGAAGACTGCCATATGGTGTACAGCTTTTTTTCCTTGGTCGGGTTTCCAAAGCCGTGGACGAACTGCCGGTGCTGGAGTTTGATTACGTGATCACCCTGTGCGGGCACGCCCATGAATTCTGCCCGCTCTCTCCGGCCAAGACGAACATTCTGCATGTGGGTTTTGACGATCCGCCAGCGCTTGCGAAAAAGGCCAAAACAGAAGAAAAAGCCCTTGGGTATTACCAGCGAGTGCGGGATGAAATGTAGACCTTCGTGGAGACCCTGCCCGATTCACTACAACGTAAGCGTTGCAAACTGCAAGCAGATTGAAGGAGAAGATGATGAACCTCAAGGGATGGCCCTTGGTTCGTGAATATGCGCCCCTGACCCTGGCCACGACCGCTGCGCTTTTGCTCAGCCTGGAGTATTGGCTGCAACGCGCGGGTTATGTCGGGTTGTGTCCCACCGACGGTTGCGAGGTGGTTGGAACCTTCGTCAAGTTCGGCGAGACAACCCTGATCGGCTTGGGGGTGATCTTTTTTTGGGTTCTGACCGGGCTGCTGATCCTGGGCAAGTGGACGAACAAGCCCTGGCTGTGGGTGCTCGCGTCCGTTGTCTTGATCGCCGGCCTGGCCTTTGACGGCGGGATTCTCGGGTTTCAGCACTTCGGCATCCAGGAGACTTGCATATTGTGTTACGGCGTGGGCGTGGCGTTGTTGCTGATTCTCGCGGCCTTCGGCTGGATGCGGCGCTCCATGGCTACAGTGGTCATGGGCGTTGCAGTCTGGACGGCCGCCTTTGCCTCCCAGGCGCTCTTCGTCTTTCCGCAAAAAACACCCGACCTCCAGCAGACCGTCTTGACCACCTTCCGGGCAGCGCAGCCGAACGGTCCGCAACTGTACTATTTTTTCAGCCTGCACTGCCCCTTCTGCACCCAGATCCTGGCCAGTCTGGCCACACACCCTCCGCAGTCCGGAAACTGGCATCTGATCTCCCTGGACACGCAGCCGGGCGATCAACGCAAGCTGGCCGCCTTGTTGGACCATCCGCAGGCGGCCACAAACCCCTTCCGGGCGATTCTGGATGCGGCACAAACCCCGGTGCCGGACGTGCCGATTCAGGGCTGGATTGAAGACGCCGCGCACAAGGGGGCCGTTTTCCTGCACAACAGCGGATACCGGGGCATTCCCTTGCTCATTGTCCAGAAGACCCCCACAAGGCGAGTGGTCCTTCAGGGCCGCGACCCAATCCTGAACTATCTGCTTGAAAAGCGGTTGATTTCGTTCCGGCTGTTTTTTTGATGCGCGTGTCGCCATCCTTGCCTAAAGAGCAAGCGGCGTTTTTCCCAATCGAGGGCGTGCTCGCTGTGGAGCGCGCACTGTCCTAAGAGGAATTGGTCTGGCAGATGGGCACGGCCCTCGCTCCGGTGGCCTCGTCAGGGGTTTGGCCGGCCTGCATGGAGATGGTTCCAAGTCCGGTCATGAGAATGCTTCTTGAATTTATGCGAGGCGGTTTTAACCAGGACAGGCTGCCTTGTCGGTTCTGCGTCCGGCAAAGTCCAACATCCGCTGGATGGAGACTACGGCTTTGCGGCGTATCTCCTCATCGACGAAGATTTCGTTTGCTCCGGTTTCGAGCACGCGGCTGAGTTTGCCCAGGTCGTTGAGCTTCATCCAATGGCAGGTGGCGCAGCTCATGCACGTGCCTCCCAGGCCGCCTGTGGGCAAGGGCAGGAAAGTCTTTTCCGGGGCGGCCTGTTTCATTTTGTGGAAGATGCCCTGTTCCGTGGCTACGATGAAGGTGGATGCGGAGAGGTTTCGGGCGGCCAAGATCATCTGGGTGGTCGAGCCGACCACGTCGGCTAGGGCAATGACCTCGGGCCGGGACTCGGGATGGACCAGGACCGCCGCGTCGGGGTGTTCCCGCAGCAGGGACTGCAGGGCTTCGGCCTTGAATTCCTCATGCACGATACAGGAGCCCGGCCACAGCAGCATGTCCGCGCCGGTGACCCGTTGAATGTATCCGCCCAGGTAGCGGTCCGGAGCCCAGAGCACTTTTTCTCCCTTGGATGCCAAGTGCGCTACGATGTCTCGGCCGATGGCCGAGGTCACGGTCCAGTCGGCCCTGGCTTTCACCGCAGCGCTGGTGTTGGCGTAGACCACGACGGTCCGGTCCGGGTGGGCGTCGCATAGGGCAGTGAATTCCTCCGCCGGGCATCCCAGATCAAGGGAGCATTCGGCCTCCTGGTCCAGAACCAGGACGCGTTTTTCGGGGCTGAGGATCTTTGCGGTCTCTCCCATGAAACGCACACCGGCCACGATCAGGGTCTTGGCCGGATGGGTTCGGCCGAAGCGGGCCATTTCCAGCGAGTCCGCCACAAAGCCGCCCGTTTCCTCGGCCAGATCCTGAAGGGGGCCGTCCACGTAGTAGTGGGCCACCAGCACTGCATCCTGGCGGATCAACTCCGCCTTGATCCGCTGTTTTATTTCCGTTTCCCGGGCAGGCGTCAGCGGCTCGGCACGGGCTTGGCGAGCCTGTTCGGCGAGACGGGCAATGCGCTCTTGCGTGGCTTTGGGGATACATTTCGGCGTTGGAGTGGTCATATTTTTTTCAATGTATCGCTTTTTCATTCCGGTGCGCGGCGATGCTCGCGATAAGGGATGAGCGCCTTGTTTTTCCGGCTGAGATAGGCCAAACTGACTTTTTTTCAATCTTTTTTTTCAGCGTCCGTTCCTCGGCAGCTGCGGTTTTTTTATGTCTCATACAGTCCTTTTCGACGTCGGGAACACCAACACCAAGGTCGGTTTAGCCCGGCGCGGCATTATTCTCGATGCCTATACCCTGCCGACCATGGTGGAGTCCACGGCGGACGCCTGGGGGCTGCGGCTTTTGCAGATTCTAGCCTTGCACGGCCTGGGGCCGCAGGATGTATCAGCTTGGGTCGCGGCTTCGGTGGTGCCGCCGGTGAGCCTGCTGTTGCGGCGGGCATGTGAGCGTTTCTGTAAATGTCCGATGCTTTTCGTGCCTGAGGACGTTCCTCTGTCCCTGGAAAATCGCTATGGACGGCCCAGCGAGGTGGGCGCAGATCGCCTGGTCGGGGCGTTTGCCGCCAGAAACATGTTTTCCGGGCGGTCTCTGATCGTCGTAGATTTCGGCACAGCTACCACCTTTGACTGCGTGCGGGACAACGCCTATTTGGGCGGCCTGATCTGTCCCGGCCTGTATTCTTCGGCGGCGGCCCTGTCCACCAGGACGGCCAAGCTGCCGAGCATTTCGCTGGATGACGCCCCTGGGACGCCCCGCATCGGCCGGAGCACAAGCGAGAGCCTCCGTCACGGACTGCTGTTCGGCTTTGCGGCCATGGTCGAGGGGCTTTGCTCGCGCCTGAAGGCACAGTTGCCGCCCCCCGTGGAAGTGATCGCCACGGGGGGGCCAGCCAAGACCATTTTGCCCGCATGTACGGGCATTGATCATTATTGCCCGGATTTACTCTTGCAAGGGTTGTTACGGGCTTTCTTAGAACATGCGCACCCACTAGCCAAAGGAGATGGATCATGAGCAGCACCATTGTCGGAGTATGGGCCAGAGAGATACTGGATTCCCGCGGCAACCCCACCGTGGAGGTGGAAGTCTCCCTGGAGGACGGGAACATCGGACGTTCCGCAGTGCCCTCGGGAGCGTCTACGGGATCGCGGGAGGCTCTGGAACTGCGGGACGGCGACGAACGGCGGTATAAAGGCAAGGGAGTGACCCAGGCCGTGGGACATGTGCGCGAGGAAATTGCCGATGCGGTGATCGGACTGGACGCAGTGAACCAGTTGAAACTGGACCAGGTTCTGCTGGACCTGGACGCAACCGAGAACAAGTCCAGGCTGGGTGCCAACGCCATGCTCGGGGTGTCCATGGCCACGGCCAGGGCCGCGACCAACCATCTGGGTCTGCCTTTGTTCCAATATCTGGGAGGAGTGAACGCCAAGATCCTGCCTGTTCCGATGATGAATATCCTTAACGGTGGAGCGCACGCGCCCAATAACCTGGACATTCAAGAATTCATGATCCTGCCGCTGGGCGCGCATTCCTTCGCCGAGGCCCTGCGTATGGGCGCAGAGACCTTTCACGCCCTGAAGACCATCTTGGCTAAGGACAAGCACATCACGTCCGTGGGCGACGAGGGAGGCTTCGCCCCGAATCTGAAAAGCCACAAGGAGGCTTTTCAGTACATCATGCGGGCCATTGAGGCCGCGGGCTACCAGCCCGGTCTGGACATCGCCCTGGGCATCGACGCAGCGGCCTCGGAATTCTTTAAGAACGGCAAGTACCATCTGGCCGGGGAACAACTGAAGCTGTCCGCCGAGGAGCTGATTGACTACTACATGGACTTTGTGAAGGAATTTCCCTTGATTTCCATCGAAGACGGGCACGCCGAGGGCGACTGGGACGGCTGGCGGAGAATGACCCTGGCTTTCGAGGATCGGATCCAGATCGTGGGCGATGACATTTTTGTCACCAATCCGGACATTCTGGCCGACGGTATCCAGCAGGGAGTGGCCAATGCCATTCTGATCAAGCTGAACCAGATCGGCACGGTCACGGAGACCCTGGACACCATTGAGATGGCCAAGGCCGCGTCCTACGGCACGGTGATCTCTCATCGGTCCGGGGAGACCGAGGACGCCTTCATCGCGGACTTGGCCGTGGGCCTGAACGCTGGGCAGATCAAGACCGGCTCCTTGTGCCGCAGCGATCGCCTGGCCAAGTACAATCAGTTGCTGCGCATCGAGGAGGCCCTGGAAGAGCAGGGGTCGTACTTCGGACCGACCATGATCGCCCAGTGGTTGGACGAGGGCGAGGCCGGGAAGGAGGATTGATGACCGCGTTGGTGCTGGACGGCAAGCGCACGGCCGCAGTTATGCGTGGCGAACTGCGACGGGAAGTGGCCGGTGCGACCGCTTCCCGCGGCATTTCTCCGGGCTTGGCCGTCATTCTCGTGGGTGACAATCCGGCTTCGCAGGTTTACGTGCGCAACAAGGAGCGGGCCTGCGCCGAGGTGGGCATTGCCTCGCGCAGCATCCGCTTGCCCGGGGACGTGGCGCAGGATTGCCTGGAGAGGGTGATCCAAGAGTTGAACGTGGACAAGGCTGTCCACGGCATCCTGCTGCAACTGCCCTTGCCCCGGGCCCTGGACGCCCAGCGTTGTTTGGAACTGATCGCCCCGCACAAGGACGTGGACGGTTTTCATCCAGAGAATATGGGGCGCCTGGCCCTGGGGCTGCCCGGACTCAGGCCCTGCACCCCGGCGGGCGTGCTGGAGCTGCTGGCCAGGCACGGCCTGTCCGTGACCGGAAAGAAGGCGGTGGTGCCCGGCGGCGTGGGCCCCATGACCATCGCCCAACTTCTGCGCAACACCGTGGAGGCGTATCGGGCCCAGGATGGCTGACTGAAATTTTATAACTGACGTCGAAAATTCATTCCGTATTTTTGACGTTTCGGTCAACTGAAAAGCGCAGTTTTCCATTGGCCTCCCGGAGGATCTTTCGATCATCGAGGTGACATCCCGGATCTCG
>DBNV01000118.1:6146-6812 GCA_002299865.1 Desulfonatronaceae bacterium UBA663
GACATCCCGGATCTCGCATCTGCGAAGTCTTTCGGCGTTGCGGGGTCTTTCGAATTTTTCTATGTCCCGCTTGCATTTTTTTTCAGACATAGGTAAAAGCTTTCCTTTTTGTGGCTGGCGTAGCTCAATGGTAGAGCAGCTGACTTGTAATCAGCAGGTTGCGGGTTCAAATCCCATCGCCAGCTCCATGGGCTTGTGGAGGGGTTCCCGAGTGGCCAAAGGGAACAGACTGTAAATCTGTCAGCGTAAGCTTTCGGAGGTTCAAATCCTCCCCCCTCCACCACTGAAAAATAACATTGTTATGTAGGAGACAGGGCGCGAAACCTGTTGCTGGACTACATGAAACAGTCGGCGCATCTGCGGGAATAGCTCAATTGGCTAGAGCATCAGCCTTCCAAGCTGAGGGTTGCGGGTTCAAGTCCCGTTTCCCGCTCCACCTTTGGTTTCCCTTGCACTCCATAACAGTGAGCACGGGCCCACATAGCTCAGTCGGTAGAGCACTTCCTTGGTAAGGAAGAGGTCACCGGTTCAATTCCGGTTGTGGGCTCCAGATATTGGTGTCCTTTTGTCATGTTTTTGTTTCGGTTCACAATGCAAGTCGCCGCTTCCTTTCGATGGAGCGGGAGGATGATCCAAAATTATTCAGGGGGATATTATGGGCAAGGC
>DBNV01000094.1:0-5368 GCA_002299865.1 Desulfonatronaceae bacterium UBA663
TTTCGTGAAACTTCAGTAAAGTGCTATCCCACCGATAGAACTGTCCCCGTTATTGGGGAGGGGGATTATTGATAGCCGACTCTGTATTTTCGCGGTTTGGCGCGTGGGCAGTTACTCCTGCGCTGCTCACGCTTACGTGTGCGCCTCTGTCGTCTTGGTTAGCCCAGAAAATCTGTATCGGAAAATTGGGGTTGTCCTGAAGTATCCGGCCTAAGTAATAATGGTTGGTTATAGCGACATCGGCTTTTCCAGCGGCTAAAGCTTTAAGAAACCTTGTATCGCTGTCAATGTACACAGGCTCGCTTTCCGCCCAGCCACGAACTATTTTTTTGGCCGCCTCAACGCCGTGCGCGGCTATAAGGCTTGAAACGAGAGATTATGTGTGGACTGGCAGAAATACGCAGCACGACTAAGGACATGAAAGCGGTAGCTACACTGGTTCGCAAGCTGAGATATAAACGAAAAAGCGGGTGGCTTGAGGCCACCCGCTTAAATTATGGCGTGCAGTGTTTACCGGTAGCCAGCCCTGTCCAGCAGCCTGACGGCTGCTTCCTGCAAGCGACCGTATTCGGCCATGCTTAGCTGGTCCCGGTTAAAGGAGCCAAAGCCGGCGATAATCTGATGTGGCTCCACGGCCGGGTTGGCAGGGTATTCGTGGTTGGAGTCGGCAAACAGTTTTTGCCCCTGGCCGCTCAGCCACTCCAGCAACTTGATGGCATTTTCCCGGTTAGGCGCGTGAGTGGTAACGCCAGCGCCGCTGATATTGACATGAGCGCCGCGCTCACCCTGGTTAGCCCAGAAGATGCGCACCGGGAAGGCGGGGTTGGCTTGCAGGAGCCGTCCCAGGTAGTAATGGTTGGTGATAGCGACGTCACCTTTGCCGGCGGCCAGAGTTTCCAGAATCCGTGTGTCGCTGTCAATCAGGGTAGGCTGGTTAGCTACCCACCCACGGACGATTTCTTCGGCTTTGGCTTCGCCATGGGCGGCAATCATGCTGGCTACCAGCGACTGGGTGTAGGAATGGGTGGCCGGCCGCATTATCAGGCGCCCGCGCCATTTGGGGTCGGCCAGGGCTTCATAGGTGGAAAGCTCCTCCGGGCGCACCCGCTCCGGGTGGTACATCAGGGTGCGGACGCGCTGCGTCAGACCAAACCAATGATTGCCGGGGTCCCGCAAGGTAGCAGGGATATTCTGTTGCAGGGTGCGGCTGTTTACCGGTTGCAACAACCCATCGCGCGCGGCCAGCCACAGGTTGCCGGCATCAACCGCGAGGTAAATATCGGCCAGCGTGTGACGTCCTTCCGCCCTGATCCGCTCCCGCAGCATGGCATCGGGGCCCGTAGTAAAACGCACTTGTATGCCGGTCACCCTGGTGAATTCAGCAAAGACCGGTTCCACACCATAGTGGCGTGATGTGTAAAGGTTAACCACACCAGCCGGGGAGGCCAGAGCCAGAGAAGGTAGGGCCGTCAGCAAGATAAGCGTACCGGCCAGCAGGATACCAAATCGCTCTAAACCGCTCTTCAACATTGTGTTCATGCTTTCACTCCTCTGAAAAAGTTAATCTTCAAATTAAGGGACACCATTCTCAATTAACCTTGATAAAATAAAGACGTGTACACCTCCAGCGATGATCTTCCTCACAATAGAAGTCATTATCTATAGATAATTATCCTCATATGAGACTGATTATAATTATATGTATTGTCAGGCAGGTTGCAAGTACCGTTCCGGGCATTATATGACAAACAGCTTCCTGTTATTCTTAATTTCAGCATTTTGCCTCGCTGAATTGCTCTGTTACTCTTTATTTTAACCTTTTATCCGCAATTTTTGGAGTTTATGTTCGGCTGCCGACTAGTCGGCAGCCGGGGAGAAGGAGGAAATTGATGCGGCGCGGGGCAATCGGTGTGGTAGCTGTAATCCTGGTTTTGCCGACCTTGGCCGGCTGTTCCGTTGTTTGCTGCGCCCTGCCACGGCCACAACCAGACGATGCCAGTACTAACGGAGCCGACGACTGAGGTGGCGGCCGACAGCGAGATTTAGATCCTGCCAAAGTTGGCAGGACGGATCAACAAGGTGGCTGTAACTGTGGGACAGGAAGTGGATAAAGGGACGCTACTTGTAGAACTGGAAGCGCAGGAACTGGCGCTGGCGGTCCGGCAGGGTGGATGGGAATTGGGTCAGGTTTTGTATTTTGATTTTCTATCCGGCAAAACCCCAGAACCAGCAGGCTGGCTGGCTCACGGAAGTGCTGGGCCAGGGCGATGCGGGGCATTGTTGTAGATCACGCCAAAGGCAATGCTCCCGGCCAGGATGGTCGAGAAAAAGGTCGAGAAAAAGGCCGGGAAAAAGCAAGGATGAGCACGGTGTCGGTCATGGCGTCCATGAAGTTGGCGATGGCCGTGTTCCGGTCCGTGATATCGTTGCTGTGTGCCAACGGTGTCCAATTTTTCCCGCTTTTTCCGCAGGATGTTTTTTGGCCTTGATGACAGCAGGAAATGAAACGGCTAGAAGTCGTTTTGAGGTCTTAAGCCGACCTGGCTCGGCCTGGACCGAATCATCCCGGCAAAGGAAATCATGCCATGAAACGCATCCTTCTGGCTTCTATTGATCCGCACAGTTCCAAGGTGGTAACCGAGGCCTTCGCCCCGGATTGCAAGGTGGATACCGCTGCGACCAGGCACCATCTGCAGGACCGCCTGACGAAGCGGGAATACGACTTCATCATGGTGGACATCGGCTTCCTGGACATCCTTCCGGAAAAAAGCGTAGCCGATTATCGTAAGGACCTGCAACGCTACTGGCGCAACAACCCCAACGCCGAGATCATCGTCCTCACCCCTCCGGAGCGGATCCGCGACGCGGTCTTTGTGGTCAAGGCCGGGGCCGGCAACTACCTGACCTATCCCCTGAACAAGGACGAACTCCTGTTCGTCATCGAGAGTCTGTACGAGTCTTTGAAGGTCCAGTCCGAACTGGACCATTTCCGGGACGAGGCCATGGTCGGCGATATCTTCCGGCTGACCGAAATGCAGAGTCCGGCCATGCGCAAGGTGTACGAGAAGATCAAGATGGTGGCCGGCTCCAACACCACGGTGCTCCTGAACGGCGAGACGGGCACGGGCAAGGGGGTCATCGCCCGGACCATCCACTCCTACAGTCCGCGCACCCAGGAGCCTTTCATCGGGGTGCACTGCGGGGCCATCCCTGAGGCGCTCATCGAAAGCGAGCTTTTCGGGCACGAGAAGGGATCCTTCACCGGGGCGGTGCGCCGCAAGCTGGGCAAGTTCGAGCTGGCCGCCAAGGGCACCATTTTTCTGGACGAGATCAGCACCATCAGTCCGGCCACCCAGATCAAGCTGCTCCAGGTATTGCAGGACAAGGTCTTCCAGAGGGTCGGAGGCGAGCGCGACATCCGGCTGGAGGCGCGGATCATCGCGGCCAGCAATGCGGATCTGAAGCCCTTGAGCGACCAGGGCGCATTTCGCACGGACCTCTACTACCGGCTGAACGTGTTTCCCATCAACATCCCTCCCCTGCGCGAGCGGCGCGAGGACATCCCCCTGTTGGTGGACCACTTTTTGAAACGGCTGAACCGGCTGCACATCAAGCAGATTCACGGCGTGCACCCCGCCGTGGCCCACGCCCTTGGCCGCTATGACTGGCTGGGCAACGTGCGGGAACTGGAGAACATCATTGAGCGGGCCTTTCTGCTGGAAACATCCCACGTCCTCACGCCGGAGAGCTTTCCCCAGGAGATGTTCGATAGACTGGGCCAGGGCGTGACCTTCGCCCTGGACATCACCCAGCCCCTGGCTGAGGTCCGGCGTATGGCCCTGGACAGCGTGGAGCGTTCCTATCTCAAGGCATTGCTGGAAAAATGCCGGGGCAGCATCAAGCAGTCCGCGACGCATATCGGCATCACGCCGCGCCAACTGCACAATCTGATGATCCGCCACGGCCTGCGTAAGGAAGAATTCAAGCGTTCAAGGAGAGGAACTTCAACGCTGCAGGCAAGCTAAAGCAAGGATCCTCATCTGCCACCATGCCCTGAGCGACGCGGAACTTTGATTTTTGAAAAGGGATAATCTCGCTGAAAAAGATTCGTCATGTTTGAATTCATCAAGAAAAATGGCTTTCAGGTTCTCGCACTGCACCATGCCGAGGCCATTCTGAAGCACGATCTGCCTGGGGCTGCGGCCGTTCTTGAAACCGTATTGCAGGAGATTTCCATTCCTGTTGAAGAATTGATTCATGGTGGCGGAGGAGAGGGGGAGCTGACCCAGATGTTGCGCCGCTCTTTGGCTGAAAGATTTCTACAGTCCGACGCAACGCCAGAAGGATTTGATCATCAGGGTGGCCAAGTCAAAGGGAACCTTTGCGCAAGGATGGGCACACGCCTTCGTATCGGACAAATTCGGCGAGGCGACAACGCACTGGAAAAAACTGGAGGACCGCGTTCTTCGGGGCGTGGGCAATCCTTGCCCTTTGTTGCTGATCGGCATCCCCAGGGATGTAGTGATCGTTTAACTGTTTGAGGGAGGTTTAATGGAACCGGTTTGCAACATTGCCAACATCAATCCTTCAGAGGATCTGCTCGCTAAGGCCAGAAGTCCATACACGACGATCTTGGCCGATCCGCCATGGCAATTCCAGAACAGAACCGGAAAAATGGCACCGGAACACAAAAGATTGCTGCGCTACCATACGATGGAATTGAATGAAATCATGGCGTTGTCCGTTTCCAGGCTGGCATCGGCCAAATCCCATTTGTATTTATGGGCGCCGAACGCCTTGCTTCACGAGGGACTCAAGGTCATGGAGGCCTGGGGGTTCACGTACAAATCCAACCTTGTCTGGTACAAGATCCGCAAGGATGGTGGGCCTGACGGTCGCGGCGTTGGTTTTTACTTCCGGAACGTCACAGAACTCGTCCTTTTCGGCATACGCGGCAGCATGCGCACCCTGCAGCCTGGCCGGACCCAGGTGAACCTGATTGCCACTCGGAAAAGAGAACATTCCCGCAAGCCGGACGAAATATACGATCTCATTGAATCGTGTTCTCCTGGCCCCTATCTTGAACTTTTCGCCCGGTTTTGCCGTGACGGCTGGGATCAGTGGGGCAATGAAGACGTGGAGAAAAATTCCTTTCGCGGGACTGGAAAACGCAAGGGCCACAGGGCTGCTCAGTTGCGATTGCTGGATCGTTGCGACGAGTACGCTGAAAGGTAAACCTTCATCCCCTGACTTTGTTTGCTGTTTTCGCCGAGCAGCTCCTTCGCGATGTGCGCATTGCCAAAAACAGGAAGCATTTTCCTGTTTTTGGCAATGCGGTAAACCAGCTTCTTGTCCTTTCTGGCCATAT
>DBNV01000094.1:5626-7648 GCA_002299865.1 Desulfonatronaceae bacterium UBA663
AGCTCCTTCGCGATGTGCGCATTGCCAAAAACAGGAAGCATTTTCCTGTTTTTGGCAATGCGGTAAACCAGCTTCTTGTCCTTTCTGGCCATATTTCCGGCCAAACAAGTGCTTATCTATAAATAATTTGCTTTTTCGATAACAATTTCACAAGGGTCATGACTAGAACAGAGGTTTTCCCCCGAGCATTTTGAGGATGACCTTCCTGCCTGTCGGCCTGCCTACCGGCAGGTAGGGCAGGTAGGCAGACAGGAAAAAGTCGCGCCCTGCCGGAATCAGTCCGGCGAAAGCCGGCATCCAGTGTTTGCAAGACACATGCGGCTCAACGCCTGTCGGCAAGATTCACGAGCAGGAGAATGGCCAAAGGGGTATCTGGCCTTGTATCAAGCGCTTGTGTAATTTCTAGTCATTGCCGAGGGCACGTCAACTGCGTGTCCCACCCGTTGTTCCACATGCCCACATCTCCGGCCATGTCGCAGGCCAGGATGGTCATGATCGAACAGACCGGTTCTTTGGGGAGGCGGCGGTGGTGGTGGACCACGATGAAGTCCCGCCTGGGGCGGGGTTCCATGCGGCCGGCGTGTTCCATGCTCCAGATGCGTTGTCCGCCTCGGACCTCGTAGATTTCCACGAACACACTAAGACTGGTTGTGCCTTGGGAGCCTCCGCTGAGAAAATACGGGACTTCCCCGCGCACGACCAAGTCTACGCCCCTGGTCCTGGCCATGGCTCTAGCCATGGCCAGTCCCGGCCACGCCACTTCATCTTCGTAGACCAAGGTCGGAAAAACCAGGGCCTGAGTCCAGGTCTGCCAGAGCATGCGCCCCAAGGCCCGCCCCAGGACCAAAGGCTTGTCCATGGGTTGGGTGACTTGCAAAGGGAAGAGCATCGCCGTCATGGGCGAGGCCGGAGCATTGGCCGGATGCAGGGAAATAACCGGCTCATTCCGGAAGACCGGGGCGTCGGTGAATATTTCCTGGGGGCCGATGTGTGGTTCCCAGTGATCCTGGACCTTGAAGAAGCCGCAACCGCTTAAGGCCGTCATGAGGATCAAGACCAAGGCAGGCCAAAAAAAATAATGTCCGGGCTTCATGGTGTACCGTGCCAACTTAAAGGCGGTTTTGCTGGCCAAGTGTTACTGGGGCAGGTTTGGAGAGGCTAGAAGGACGGCGCGCCGCCGCCCTGGGACATGATGACGACCATGAGCAACAGCAGTCCAAAGGGGATCAAGGGCAGAAGCATCGCGAAGAGGATCTTGCCCGACGTCGTGCGATGGATGTTTTTGTAGCCCAAAAAGGTGACGACCAGAGACCAGACGGCCCCGACCAAGGGGCCGATTATGGGGATCAGGACCATGATCATGGGCGCGCTGCCGTAGGTCAGCGCCCGAAACGTGCCTTCAAATCCTCGACCGGCTCCTTTTACCAGGATCAGGCAGACATGAACCAGCAAGGCCATCACGTACAACAGGATAGTCAACAGCAAAGGATAGATGAAGAGCATCGTCATGGTGCTCACCACGCCTGCCGTCCCGGCTTCGCCGGTGGTGCCAGTGCCCATTCCGGTCATGTCCCAAAGCATGTGCATGACGATTTGGAGCTGGGCGATGAGCAGATAGAAAATCAGGGGTTTAATTTGGCCGCCACCCACGGGCATGGACTGAAAAAAAGCCGTCGGCTGGAGCATGGCGCGCTTAATGGTTTCCCAGATGCCGGAGAAGAAGCCGTATTTGTCCAGGTGTTCCCAAGGGACTTCAACGTGTGGAGGGTCGGCTTGGTCGCCAGGATCAGCTGCCTCTCGCACTTCCTGGTGGGGTCGGCCCATGGCGGCGAGCTTGTCCCAGAATTCCTCGCCGTTCGGCGCCGGGTCGGATTGGGGTCGATGATCGGGTCTTGCGGGGGCAGGGCCTGCTTCTGAATCTGAAGTAGAAACGTCCCTGGCCGTGGGGTCGCCGGTGCTGGTCAAAGAAGCGGCAGGACTGCCGTCAAGATTGCGGAAGCGAAACTTATGCTTGCATTTCGG
>DBNV01000018.1 GCA_002299865.1 Desulfonatronaceae bacterium UBA663
GCCTGGGCGTGGGCTGTTCGGGAATCTTCACCTCGGCCGTGGGTGGCGGCGCGGGCCTAGGGGGAGCGACGGGCCCGGGCCGGCCCGGCGCCGGCGGGGCCAAGGTCACCAGATCCACATGATAGACCACGGGTTGATCCAGCCGAATATGTAATGGCTTGCTGAAAGGCCACTGCACCATGCTCAGCGCGACCACTCCCACATGCAACACCAGGGAGAGTCCAAAGGCAAGGAAATGACCGGGGATGCCCGCGACCGGCCTAATCATGCCAAAACCACCTGTTATCGCTGCTCCGGTTCTAATTCCGCTACTATGCCAAGGCGATTCACGCCGGCTTCCTTGGCCTCGGCCATTACCCGCACCACCAGACCATATGGGACTTCCTTATCCGCACGCAAATAAACGATCTTCTCCCTGGCTTGAATCAACCGGCTTAAGTGTGAACCCAGTTCCTCCACTCCGACCTCGTACTGATCCAATAGGATCACCCCGTCCTTGCGCACGGTCACCACCAATGTGTCCTCATCCTGGGGCAAAACCTGCACGGTCCTGGCCTGAGGCAGGTCCACCTCCAGACCCTCGGTCATGAACGGCGCTGCGACCATGAAGATGACCAGCAACACGAGCATCACGTCGACAAAGGGGACCACGTTCATTTGATCCATGTACCGGCCGGACTGTTGCGCTTCCATGCATCACATCTCCTGTTCTATGGTGTGTAAGTCAATGCGCTCCGCCTTGGCGGACGCGGCGATCAGGTGAGAATCTGCTCGTTCAGGCCGTTGTCCGGGTCTTCCACGTGCCCGGCGACCCAGGGTAGCTCCCGCTGAACGCGGTTTAGAAAAGCTCCGGCAAAGTTGACCAGTTCCACTTCAATGCTGCCTAAGACCCCTCGAAAAAAATTGTAGGCTATGGAAGCCGGGATGGCCACGGCCAAGCCGATGGCCGTGACCAGCAGCGCCTCGGACAACCCCGGAGCCACGGTGGCCAGGGATGCGCTCTTCGTCACCCCGATGGCGTGGAAGGAATGCATAATGCCCCAGACCGTCCCGAACAGGCCGATGAAGGGCGCGGTGCTGGCGCAGGTGGCCAGGAAGGGCAGCGTGGCGGTCAGATTTTCCAGAGAGAGGTTGATATTCTGGCGCAAGACCCGGCGCAGGTTGTCCATGGCGATACGGCTTTTTTGAGCCGCAGGCATGACGGCCCCTTCCAGCCGCTTCAACTCGGCCACCGCCTGATAGGCCAAAGGATAGAGCGGGGAATCCGGGCCCCGGGCCAGAATCTGCACGGCCGAGCCAAGATCCGGAGCGGCCTGAAAGCGCTTGAAGTCCTGGACGGCCTGTCGCCTGGCTCGGCGCAAGGATTTGATCTTGTAAAAAATAATGCTCCAACTGATCAGGGACATGGCCACCAGAAGCACGATCACGAATTTGACCACGACAGTGGCATGACGCAACATCTCAAAAAGATCCATGAGGTTTTCCTGTCTTCAATGTTATGATTGTTCCAATACCTCGACCAAGGCCGGCAGACATTCCTCGGCCGGCAGATCCAGGCGCACGTCGGCCAAGTCGCCGTAGCTGGTCGGCCCCAGATTGATTTCCAAGACACGCCCGCCGCCCTGCTTGACGTGCTCTGGAATGGCATTGGCCGGAGCCACGTCTCCGGAAGTGCCGATGATCACCACCAGGTCGGCCCTAGCTGTAAGCCGCTGGGCCTCGGACATGGCCCGCGAGGGGATGGCCTCGCCGAAAAAAACCAGGTCCGGACGGATGACCCGTCCGCAATGATCGCACAGCCAGGGCAAATCTTCCGGCTTAAGACGCGCGGCCCGGTCGGCGGGGTATGCCCGACGGCACCCGTTGCAGTAAAATTTCCGGCAATTGCCGTGGAATTCGACCACCCGGCCGGAACCGGCCTGCTCATGCAGGCCGTCGATGTTCTGGGTGATGATCGCCTCCAGCAACCCGGCTTTCTCCAGGCGGACCAAGGCCTGATGCGCCGGATTGGGGGAGGCGGCGCTAAAAAGGCGCAAGGCGTCCAGCAAAAACTCCCAGACCGCGCGGGGATCATGATCCAGGGCCCAGGAACTGGCCACCAGGTCCGGGTTAAACCGGGACCATAGTCCTTTGGGGCTGCGAAAGTCCGGGATGCCGCTGGGCACGGATATTCCAGCACCGGTAAGGGCGATGGCGCATCGCGAGGATCGCCACAACGAGGCGGCTTGGAGGATCAGCGCGTTCATGAGTGATGCAAAGAGAACAGGCCGTCCGTCAACGCCGACCGGAGCCAAGCGTTGCGGCGAGGATAGCCCGGGCATTGGCTTCGGCCTCCAAGTACTCCTGCTCGGACAAACCCGCGCCCAAGGCCACGTTGCGGCGCAGCTCCCGAGACACCAAGTCGCCTGAAGCATGGGCGTCGTTGTTGATCACCAGTTTGACGCCGAAACGTCTGGCCATGACCGCCACATGGCCGTTGGTCAGGCTGTGCCCCTTGCGCGTGGTGATCTCCAGGTACACGCCCTTTTCCGCCGCCAGACGGGCATCCTCAGGGGTAATCAGGCCGGGATGGGCCAGCACGTCAACCCCGGCCTCAATGGCTGCCAGATTGGTGCCCACCTCAACCGGCTCCACCACGGTCTCGCCGTGCACGAGAACGATTTGCGCTCCGTTTAGTCGAGCCGTCTCCACCGTCCGCCCGATCAAGGCCGGGGGAACATGCGTCAATTCCACTCCCAACAAAAGATCCACGCCGTGATAGGCTGCGCCCTGTGAGGCCACTCGAGCCACGTCCTCCAAAAGATGCAGCAGATTGCTGGCGTCGGCGTGGTCGGTCAGGGCCAGGGCCTGGTATCCGGCGAACCTGGCCCGCCTGGCCAGTTCGGAGGGCAGCAAGGCGCCGTCGCTGAAAAAGGTGTGGGTGTGTAGGTCAATCATGGTCACATCTTGTATTTGGTGTCCCCGGGGGAATACTTCTCTAGAATTTCGTTCCACTGCTGGGCGTCCTCGGTTTTGAGCACCGCCTGATACTGTTTTTCGCGGACTTCCACTATCTGGGCCAGAACCTCCTCGCTGACCCTGATGGGCACTTGGGCGCGCAAGCCCAAGGCAATAGCGTCGGAAGGCCGGGAGTCTATGCGTTTGAGCTTGTCGCCCTGCAAAACCTCTATCTCGGCGAAATACGTGTTGTCCTGCAAGCGGACCACATCCACGAAACGCACCTCCCCATCCAGGGCCTGGATGGCTTGCAGGAGCAGGTCGTGGGTCATGGGCCTGGGCAGGCGAACGTTGTTCAAGACCATGGAGATGGCCACGGCCTCCATGGCTCCGATCCAGATGGGCAAAACCTGTTTTTCTTCCTTGTCCTTGAGGATCAACACCGGGACCTGGCTGTCTTCGTCCAGTGCCAAACCGTAAATATGCATCTCAATCATGGCTCGTCCTCCATCTTTCCCCATAGGGAATGCTTTTTGGCCTCCAGGATGCGCACCCGGACCAGTCTGCGGCTCGGATCAAAACCGCTGCGAACCCTGAAATTGACCACCCGTCCGACTTCGTCCCGTCCCCGCAAGCATTGTTCGTCATGCCCGGCGCCTGCCGACGTCGCAGGCGTCTTCCTGCTCGGCCCTTCCACCAGGACTTGGGCGCACCACCCCACCTGATTCCGCAAGGCGGCCCAGGAAAGCTGGTTTTGCAGCTCCTGCAGACGCCGCAGCCGATCAGCCTTTACTTCCGGAAAAATCTTGTTGTCCATCAAGGCGGCCCTGGTGCCCGGACGATCAGAATACATGAAGGAAAAGCTGTTCTCAAAACCGATCCCGCGCACCGCTTCCAGGGTCTGTTCAAAATCCTCCTCGGTTTCGCCGGGAAACCCCACGATCAGGTCCGTGCTCAGAACAATGTCCGGCCTGGCCCGGCGTAAAAGCTCCACCTTTTCCAGGTACGCCTCCAGAGTATATTTTCGGTCCATGGTGCGCAAGATTGAATCTGCCCCGGACTGAAGCGGCAAATGCAGTTGAGGGCACAAATTATCCAGGCTTCCGAACGCTTCGATGGTCTTTTCCGAAAGATCCTTGGGGTGCGAAGTGGTGAAACGCAGCCGCCGCAACCCAGGCAAGGCGGCAATGGACGCCAGAAGCTCCGGGAAGCCGGGCTCGGCCCCACCGGCATCCTGGCCGTAACTGTTCACGTTCTGCCCTAAAAGGGTGATCTCCAAAACACCCCTGGACACCAGGGCCCGGCACTCATCGAGAATGGACGCGCTGGCCCGGGAACGTTGTCTGCCGCGGGTCAGGGGCACGATGCAGTAGGAGCAAAAATTGTCGCAGCCTTGCATGATGTTCACGTAAGCCTGGGCGCTTTCTCCCGCCTGCGGCAAGGCCATGTCCCGTTCCGGGAATGCCTCGGTGAAGTCCAGGAGGCTCACCCGCGCCTCCGGCTCCCGGACAAGCCGCGCCAGGGTCTGCGGGACCAGGAGCAGTCCGTCCGGGCCGAACACGAGACGGACAAAGGGAAAACGGACCCAGAACGCTTCGCCCACCTGCTGGGCTACGCACCCGCCTACGGCCACGATCAGGCTCGGTTTTTTCAGCCAGTAGTCTCGCAACCGTCCGAGATGACTGTACACCTTCTGCTCCGGCTTGTCCCTAACGCTGCATGTATTCACGACAAGCACGTCCGCCAAGGCCTCGTCGCCCTCCTCCCAGCCCAAGGCCTTCAGGCCGTGGCCCAGCCACAGGGAGTCGTTGACGTTCATCTGACAGCCGAAGGTGGTCACATGATAACGCATGATGTTCATTTCATCCATAGATCGAAAAACTCAAGAACCCGGTCCCGGGCTTCCAAAACAGTCATGTGTTCCGAATCCACGACGCACTCGGCGCCGGGGTCCTCCTCAAAGGGCGCGTCCACCCCGATCACCTCTCCCAGACCCGGATATTCCCGTCCGGTGCGCCTTCTGTCCAGGGCCTTGGCGTACAACCCAGCCATGACCAGCCCTTCGGGCCGGGCCCGCTCCCTGGCCATGGCTGCGTCCAGAGAACACCGAACATAGACCTCAGCGAACCTTGGGATCAACTTTCTGGCCGCATGGCGCAGGCTTACGCGGTGCGCAGCACCGTCCATGATCACACCCCGGCCTTGCTCCACAAACCCAGCTGCCTCGCGCATGAAAAACTCATAAGCCCGGGTCCGCTCCTCGGCAGAATAGCTTGGTGTCGGAAAATAGATTTTTCGGCGGGCGTCCATCTCCAGGTACACGACGTCAATGCCCAGATCCCGAAGGGCCACTGAAACCGCTCTGGCCACGGAGCTTTTTCCGGAGCCGGGCAGGCCCACGAACCACAGGGCCCACCCCGGGGCAGGCACGCTGGGAGCGTCGTCCCGAAGCGACCGACAACTATTCAACTGCTACCCGTTCATATAATCATTGATGCGGTCATAGGCAAAATGTTCATCCGACAGCACGTTTTCCATGAACCGGAACAAACCTTCCCGGACCCTGGGGGGGTGGTTGGGGTACCATTCCGGGGAGGCGATCACCAGGGAGCGGAAGACATAGAACGGGGCGATGACCTCCAACACTTCCCGATCGTTGGTGAGGGCCAGGTATTCCTCCCAGAAAGTCAGGTACAGGCGCTCGAAGTCACCGCCGAGGCGCGGCTGGTCGTACAGACCGAAAAGCAGGTAGTTGCAGCTCATGGTGGATACGTCGTCGGCCGCGTCGCCCCACTCGCCCCGGCTGCGGTCCAGAACGCGAAAATCCCCGTCCGGCCCGTCAGGAAGGACCAGCACGTTCCAGGGATGAAAATCCCCATGCACCGCGGCCAGGCGATGGGTGTAGCGGCGCAGCTTCCAGCGCCAATCCACGAGACGTCGCTCCAGGTCCTGAAACTTTTCGGGGGGAAAATCTTCATAGGGGTGAGGATAAGAGTCCACTAGCCCAAAAATGCACTCCGACGCCCCGATGAGATCACGAATCCGACGCAGGTAAAGGTCAGGATTCTTTTTCTTTTTGCCATGCACCCGGGCCAGCCATTGAGCAAAGGCCCGAGCCTTGGAAAGATCCCCGGCCTCCAACCCGCTTTTCTTGATGCGGTCCAAATCCAGGTAATAATCGTATCCCCGCGCCATCTCGTGCAGGATGAAGAACTCCCGAGGCTCACGCAGGGAGATCATGGCATCCCGATGATCCACGTAGCCCAAGGCCAGAGGCCGGACATGCCTCTCCATTCTTCCTCCGGTTTCATATTGAAACATGAGGATGGCCGCCCGGTCCCAATAGAACTGATGCCCGTACTTGTCGCCGCGCATGGTTGAAAGCACGGCTTCCTTGGTCTCGCCGTTCTGTTCAAACTTCAAATACACCGGCTTGCCGTATCCAAAATCCTTCATGCCCTGGGTCCCTGGAGCGCCCATTGCACGGGCTTCAAGCAGCGTGATCCCGGGGCCGAACTGTTCCCGCAAATACGCCTGCAAGCCGGCGATATTCATGTGCAGGGCGGGGCGTTTTTGATTGCGCATGGACATGAAGGAACCCCGTTGGAAGGAAAAAGGATTCGGAACGGTCGAGCAATGGGAGGTGAAAATCAAAGCAGGCCGGCCAAAGGCCGCGCGGTCATCCGAAATTCTCCCTGTACCTGGCCCAGAAGGCGTTCTGAGTGAAAAAATGTTCTTGGGTGCCG
>DBNV01000028.1:0-157 GCA_002299865.1 Desulfonatronaceae bacterium UBA663
TCGCTCAAGAAACAACACCGTGATTAACCCATGATTCAAAACAAAATTCCGTTCTTATGCGCTGAACATAGTTGTCTGCTTTCCGTTCAGCTCACGAATTCTCAACCTTTCACCTTAAAGGGGAGGAAGCAGCATCCACAAGAAAGTATTCTTGGCC
>DBNV01000028.1:513-645 GCA_002299865.1 Desulfonatronaceae bacterium UBA663
GGGGGGCCGTGATCATTGCCACCAACACCGGATGGGCCCAGGTGGCGGGATTTGCAGCAGGCCATCGCCGAGGCGCCCCAAGGCACTGAAGCAGGGCACATCAACCCCGAGGATCCCCTGGGCTACCTTCTG
>DBNV01000028.1:998-4432 GCA_002299865.1 Desulfonatronaceae bacterium UBA663
CACTGGATGCCGGCTTTCGTCGGCAGGACTGATTCCGGCATGGCGCGACTTTTTGCAGGTAGCCTCATCACACCTCTAGAAGCATCTCCAAGTCGTTCCGCGTGATGTTTTTCCAGGCATCCTGGCCGGGGATGATGGACTCGGCCACGTTGCGTTTCTGTTCCTGCAGCTTGAGGATTTTCTCCTCCACCGTTTTTTCGCAGATCATCTTATAGGCGAAGACCTGCTTAGTTTGACCGATGCGGTGAGTGCGGTCGATGGCCTGACTTTCCACGGCCGGGTTCCACCACGGATCATAGTGGATGACGTAATCCGCGGAGGTCAGATTCAGGCCCGTACCACCCGCCTTGAGCGAGATCAGGAACAGGCGGATGGATTCGTCATTGTTGAATCTGTCTACCTGCTCAAAGCGGTTCTTGCTGGAACCGTCCAGGTATGTGAAGGGAATGTCCGTGGTCTGCAGCCAGCTGCGGATGATGTGCAGCATCTGAACGAATTGGGAAAAGACCAACACCTTGTGGCCGTCCTCGATGATACCGGTGGTCAGGTACTTGAACGCCTCGAACTTGCCGGAACTCAAGGTGGTACTCACGCCGGGCATGTCCAGGCGTAACAGCTTGGGATGACAACAGATCTGGCGCAACTTGAGCAGGGCGTCCAGAATGGACATCTGGCTCTTGGCCATGCCTTGTTCGTCGATATTCTTGAGGACCTGATCCTTGAGCTTCTTGGCTACGAGCGTGTACAGTTCCATCTGCTCGTCTTCCAGGGCGCAGTAATAGATGTTTTCCACCTTGGGCGGCAGGTCCTTGGCCACCTCGGACTTCTTGCGCCGCAGGATGAAGGGTTTGACCCGCAGTTTGAGGTGTTCCAAGGATTCCTCGTCGCCGTCGCGGATGGGGCGCATGAAGCCGCTGTAAAAGCCGTGCTGGGAGCCGAGGAGCCCGGGCATCAGGAACTCGAACAGGGACCATAGTTCGATCAGGTTGTTCTCGATGGGCGTGCCGGACAGGCAGAGTCGAAAGCGGGAATTGAGCCTGCGCACCGAGCGGGCCGTGATGGTGTTCGGGTTCTTGATGTTCTGGGCCTCGTCCAGGATCACGCTGTTGAAGTCGTACTTAAGCAACTCATCCATGTCGCGCCGCAACAGGGCGTAGGTGGTGATCACCAGGTCCGCATCGGCGATTTTAGGGAACAGGTTTTCCCGGTTGATCCCGTAGATCAGCAAGCGCCTCAGGCCGGGAACGAATTTCTGGGCTTCCCGGTCCCAGTTGGGCAGCACCGAAGTGGGCACCACGATCAGGTTCGGCCCCTCGTGTCCTTTATTGACCATGTGCTGGATGAAAGACAGGGTCTGCACGGTTTTGCCAAGCCCCATTTCATCGGCCAGGATCCCGCCGAAGCCGTAGCTTTGCAGGAAGTTGAGATAGCTTAAGCCGTGCAGCTGATAGGGCCGCAACTCGGCCTGGAGGTTCTTGGGCGCCGGGATGGGTTCAATGGACTCGAAATCGTGGATTTTCATCCGGAGGTCCTGCCAGAAGCCGTCCGCAGTGATTTCCGGCATGTTCTCCATGATTTTGTCCAAAATGGGCGCTTCGAACTGCTTGAACTTGCGCTTGATGGGCTTGTCCGGGTCCAACCCCAGGGTTTCCAACCGGTGTCCCAGCATTTTCAGCCAGGATTCCGGCAGTCGCGTATAGGAGCCGTCCTTGAGTTGGACATAGCGTTTGCCCTGGGTCCATGCCTTCCATATCTTGTCGATGGGCACGCGCTCGCCATCGTAGTCCACGGTGATTTCCAGGTTGAACCACTTGTCTTCGGCCTTGTCGTCCTTTGTTTCCAGGTTGGCCACGATTTCCGGTTTGGACAGACGGACCTTGTATCGAGTCAAGCTTTGTTCGCCGAACATCCGGTAGTCCTCGACCATTTGCGGGTAAGCGTCCAAAAGAAAGGTGATGGCTTCCTCGGGTTCCAGAAACCAGATGGATTGACTTCTGGACTGAAAATTCATGGAGTTCAGGCGGTTGATCAACTCCTGTTCCCTTTTCGGGTCGCGGCGCAACAAGAACGCCTTGCCGCCGACCTGGGAACTCCCGGTCTGCAGGTCCGGGTTGGGACCGTCCAGGGCGACCTCTCCATGTTTGGTGACATAGGTGTTCTGGATTTGCAGGGTCAGAAAGCTGCCCTCCTCGTCCAGAAACAGCTTCGGGTCATAGGTGGCCGGCACGAAAACAGGCTGCATCCGTTCCAAGAAGTCTTCCTGGCCGATAAGGTCGGAGGTCGGGATGGTGGTCCAGACCCGATCCAGAAATTCGGCGATGTCTCCATGCGGGACTATGGGCTGTTCCTGCACGAGTTCCTGGATGAGCTGCGGATCCAGGTCGGTCTGCACCGGCAGGAACTGCTGCTTCCAGCAGACCCAGAGGGGAAACTGGCCGTAAAAATACACCTCGTCGTCGGTGATGGAAAAGGGCGTTTTGCCGTCGCGGCCCAGGAGCAAATCGAAATTCAGCCCGTCTTCGGACAGGCGGGGCCGGATTTGCAGGCGCAGGGTCTTGCTCTCCACGGTCACCGGCAGTTCCGTATCCTGCCAGCGCAGATAGTATTCGTTGCGGATGCCCCAGAGAAACCACGTCAGCAATCCTTGGGGGATGTCCACCCGATGGCCGAAATAATCCAGGTGGCGGCCGATCTGTTCCGCGATGAGCGGCAGTTCCGGAGAAACGTCTCCCCATTCCGGATTGCGCGCGATTTGTTCCAGAGTCACGGGGTTCATGACCTGGGAAATGCCGGATTTATTTTGTCTGGCGCGGAAGAATGCGGCCTGCAGGCGTCCCGGCTCGGGGAAAAATTGAATGATAAAATATTGCCTGCCCGGTTCGGGTTCGGCGCCCATGGCGAAGAATTGCCGGAATGTCTTGCGCCATTCGGTCCTTGGCTTGATCGTGGCCTCTTGATTGTCGCTTTGCAATGCGGATACAAGATGCTGGGCCGTTGCCGCGACATGATGGCAGACCCCGGAGAACGAGTCCGCGCAGTTGCAGAAATAGGTCGTTGTGGCGTCCTTGAGATTAATTCCCAGTTCAGCGTTGTACACCTGAAAGTCATCGCCTTGGAACTGTCCGGCAATGTCCCAGTGCTGTTCGAGTTGCTTGAGGGTTATTTTAGGGGGGCCGTTCTCCGCAATCAGCGACTGGGCCCCGGAGGCAATGTGTTCCGGGACGTTTTCCCGGATGAACCTCTGAATCGCCTGCAGGGCTTGAGCCTCTTCACCTGTGGTCATATCTAAAAGCGTGCTCCTTAGGATGCTTTGGCATGAATTCATTTGCGTCTGGAAAGTAGGGGTGACCGGCCGGTTGCCCCTACCCTGCCATGGGCAGATGACTTTTTAGCGAATGCGGCGAACGCGGCGAACGCGCAGTGACCTCTGGAAA
>DBNV01000055.1 GCA_002299865.1 Desulfonatronaceae bacterium UBA663
GATGAAAGACAAGAGAAACGGCGGAGTGATTTGCCGGAGCGGACGAAGGCGTTCGCGTTACGGGTGATCCGGATGTATACGGCTTTGCCCAAGACGACCGAGGCGCAAGTACTTGGGAAACAGGTCTTGCGATCCGGAACCTCCGTTGGCGCGAACTATCGAGAGGCGAACAGGGCAAGGTCGAGGGCTGAGTTCACTGCCAAAGTTGGCGACTGCCTGAAGGAGCTGGACGAAACCGCGTATTGGATGGAGCGCATCACCGCCGTCCTGCTCAATCAGCTCAGCGGTATCTTCCAAGACCGCAGTAGGTTAATCCTGCTCATTGCTGCGACCAATGTCCCGTGGAAAATCGATGAGGCATTCTTGCGGCCAGGCAGGCTTGACGAATGCCTCTACGTGGGTCCTCCCGATGAGTCGGCTTGCTTGGAACTTCTCAGGCTCTACCTTCGGGACAGACCCATGGCGGTTGATCTCCTCGACGAATCCACCCTCCGCCGGCTTGGCGCCTTGCTCTTGGGATACTCTGGTGCCGATATCGAGTCGACTATGCAGCCCTTGAGGCATACCGCCACAGCCGGGAGTCTCAAACAGAGGTGCCGCTGACATTTGACCTGATAGCTCAGCTCATTTCGGGCTGGCCAAAGTCATTTGATGACAAAATCTTGCAAAAGTACTACGATTGGGGGCAATCGAAGCGCGGTTCCACAGGACGGCCTAGCGGGAGGGGCGTGGGATCAGGTCTTGAATCGTGAATCAAGGGCTGGGCCTAACAAACGCTTGCAAGCGACGGGGAATAGCGTCCGCTCGTCCCTCGCTCCCGCTATTCCCCGCGCCTGAAGCGCGGCGTTGAGCGATCCCCATGGAATCGTTTTTCCTGCAAACCGAACAGGCTGTCTCATGTCTTTGGAGCGCGACTACAAGATCCTGAACCTTGTTCCCGGCGCCACCCTGGATGAGGTGAAAAAGGCGTTTCGCACGCTGGCCTTTCGCTACCATCCCGACCTGCACCCGAACATGCCCGCTGCTTCGCGGCGATTTCAAGAACTCAACGAAGCCTATATCGCTGTTTCCCGCCACCTCCAGGAACAACAGCGATCCGCGACCACCGGGCCGAAACAAGGCGGGCCGCAGCCTCCTCCGTTCTGGTCCCATAAGGAGACGGAACATGGCGCAACGCGTAATGATGGAAAGACCCGGACCGCGCATTCCCGGTATCGTCGCCAAGCCTCGTACCAACGCGAAGACATCCTCAGGGATTTGCTCAAAGACCCGTTCGCTCGTCAGGTTTACGAGGACATCTACAGCCAGTTGCGGCGCACCGGAGGAAGCGGCGCGACCTCTATGGAGGAATACGCCAAAAAGGTGTTGCGCGTGGAGTGGGGCTCCAAAAAACTGGAACTGGACCTTTCCCGGGGATTGAAAGAGCGGGTCGCGGGCTGGCTCAAGAACCAACTAGACGACGAACAGACCGTTTATTTCCCGGCAACGCAGCTTCGTCCGGGGGGCAACGTGCGCATCCAGGTCAGACGGGGATGGCGCAGCCCGGTCATGACCTTGGACATTACCCTGCCCCTGGATTTTGCTCCGGGTCAGCCCATTCGTCTCAAGGGGCAGGGACGCAAGGTCGGTCTTTGGCGGGGCGACTTGTTTCTGAGGATTTTTCCAAAAGATCCCTGACAGTCCGTTGAAAAACTCCCAATTTCTGCGTTGTCGTTCCTGCACCCAGCACCCGGTAGCACCCGGTGGTGCCCGGTGGCACCGGGTGCCAC
The DNA here is from genome assembly GCA_002299865.1 of Desulfonatronaceae bacterium UBA663. Taxonomy (GTDB): domain Bacteria; phylum Desulfobacterota; class Desulfovibrionia; order Desulfovibrionales; family Desulfonatronaceae; genus Desulfonatronum. Next base: position 1,770 of record DBNV01000055.1, read on the forward strand.
CTACGGCACATGCTTGGGGTGGTAATGACTATAGCGCTTGGAAAGTCCGGCTTCCCAAGTATGTGCCGCCGGGTACCGGGTGCAGGATTGCGCCTTGCCGTCATGGTTTTTGAACAGCCTGCAGATTCGGGATTTACTAGAAGTCTTCCTTAAGGTGTTCCTGGATCTCCGCAGGCGACAGAGCGGAGATGTTCTTGGGAACTTCCCGGACGATGCACTGCTCCACCTGTTTGCTGAGCTGTTCCCGCAACATGCCCAAAAAAGCCGGGGCGGCCACGATGATCAGTTCCTGATATTTTTGCAGGCTGCGGGCCTTATCCAGGTTGGCCGCGACAACCCGCGAAAAATTGACGGCCTCTTGGCGTTTGGGATCGGTTGACGGCTCCAGGCCGTGACGCCGTTCACCACTCCGGGCCATGGACAGGCCCGGGCGGTCCGAGGACATGTCCTTGTCGGACAAGCGACTTTCCGGATGGGTCAGAGTTTCCAGCTCTTCAAGCTTGTTTCTGGACAGGACTTTGAAGATGCGAGCCTTGCTGCTGTCTGCGGCCAGGATCCAACGAGTTTGCATGCGTACCTCCCGTGTTGATGTCTGTGCGGACGGATTGCCGACGTCAAGGATAAGGATGCCCGGCGGGAAGGAGCCTTTCCAAGGCGCGAAAGGCAAAATCGCCGCCATCTTGACCATGAACGCAGGGCAATCCGAGACGACTCGTCACAAGGGCATTCCATTTCTCCAGCATTTCTCCAGTGATTAACAGGGACCCAAGGAAAAGAAAAGTTTGAGTATGCGGGGATTCTGCTTTACATTCCCGAAAAAGTCTTTATTGTATATGCTTGCTCCCGCGTGATTGGAATTGAGCCCCTTCTTTCGATGTTTGCCTTGGCCTTTCCTGGTCGGCCCGACGGATTCTCATCCCCCAGAGCTTTTCATGTCCCGTTGCCGGAATAAATCGGCACGCAGTTCGTGATCACGCCGTTCAGCGGTTTTTCATATTTTTTCAAGGAGTTGTTTGTGAATTTTGATCCCTTTGCGCTGGATAAGCGCATCATGGCCGGCGTAATCCGCGCCGGATTCGTCACCCCTACCCCGATTCAGGCCCAGGCCATTCCCGCACTGCTTGCAGGGCGAGATGTGTTGGCCCTGGCCCAGACCGGCACCGGCAAGACAGCGGCTTTTGCGCTACCCATTTTACAGAAATTGCTCACGCTCGATGTTCCCAGGCGAGGGCCGGTCAGGGTGCTGGTCCTGGCACCGACCAGAGAATTGGCTCTGCAGATCCATGAGCATTTCGTTCAGTTGGGACGGGAGACCGGAATCCGCGGCGCGGCTGTTTTCGGCGGCGTGGGGCAAACCCCTCAGGTGAACAATCTCCGGCAAGCCACAGTGGTGGTGGCATGTCCGGGAAGGCTACTGGACCTGATGAACCAGGGATTGGTCAACCTGGATCAGGTGGATACCTTGGTCCTGGACGAGGCTGATCGAATGCTGGACATGGGGTTCGCCCCGGATATCCGGCGCATCGTGTCCCGTTTGCCGGTCAAGCGGCAGACCATGCTGTTTTCAGCGACCATGCCCGCGGAGATTCGCATCCTGACCCGTGAATATCTGCGCAATCCCATGGAGGTGAAGGTCCGGGTCGCCGAGCCGGTTGCCGCCATTTCCCACGCCTTTTACCCAGTGTCTGCGCATCTTAAGCCCGGTCTGCTGGAAGCACTGCTGCGCTCCACGGACCATGAAACCATGTTGGTTTTTACCCGGACCAAGCACCGCGCCAAATCCCTGGCCAGAAAACTGGAAAGCAGGGGCTGGGCGGCCACGTTCCTGCAGGGCAACATGTCCCAGAACCGCCGTCAGGAGGCCATGGCCGGGTTTCGCAGCGGGAAATACACGGTCATGGTGGCCACGGACATTGCTTCCCGGGGCATCGACTGTGAGCGGATATCGCATGTGATCAACTACGATATGCCTGACACGGCGGAGAGCTATACCCACCGCGTCGGCCGTACGGGCCGTGCCGAACGTTCCGGTCAAGCCTTGTCCTTGATCACCCGGGAGGACGACGACCAGGTCCGGACGGTGGAGCGTATCCTTGGGAAAACTATTGAGCGGAAGCTTCTGGACGGCTTCGACTATTCCGCTCCGGGACAAGACGAAGCGGGACCAGAGCCCCGGCGGGCTCCCCGGCGCAATACTTTTGGCCGGAAGCAGGGTTCGTCTGGTCCCAGGTCGGAAGATCGGGCCTACTAGGCGCGTTTATCACGAAAAAGCCCCGAGACGATCGGGGCTTTTTCGTTTGATGCAAGACCCAAGGCGGCTCACAAATCCACCAGGGCGACCTCCGCGGGGCTCAACAAACGCTTCAGGAAGATGCTCCCCACGCGCGCGAAGCGTTCCGGTCCGTCCGTGGCCAGGAACATTGTCTCGCCGATCTTTCTATTTGTTGGGTCATCTATTGGGCGCAACAAATTGTGGTTGCGCAGTTCCCGCTCCACCACCTCGGCGGTGGTTTCAGTCGAGTCCACGAGAAGAACCTTGTCGCCGACCACGTTCTGGATGGCACCTGCCAGTACGGGAAAATGGGTGCAGCCCAGGACAAGGCAGTCGGGCTGGATGCTCTTTGGGCCGAGGAACAGGTTGCGCAGGTATCTGTGGGCTATGGCTTCCACCAGGGGGCCCTCGGTCCAGCCTTCCTCGGCCAGGGCCACAAACAGCGGGCAGGGCAGAGAGCGAACGAGGGCGTCGGGACGCCTGGCCAGGATGGCTTGTTCATAGGCTTTGCCTCGGACTGTGCTCTCCGTGGCGATCACCGCGATGCGTCCGGTAGGGGAAGCGGCGCAGGAAGCCGTGGCGCCGGGCTCGACCACGCCGATGACCGGCAGCGGGACAAAGGCCGAGCGCAAGGCGTCCAAGGCAACGGCGGAGGCCGTGTTGCAGGCCACCACCAGCAGCTTGACGCGGCATTCCACCAGGTGCCGGGAGGCTTGCAGGGCGTAGCGGGTAATGGATTCCGGGCTTTTGGCGCCGTAGGGCAACCGGGCTGTGTCGCCGAGATAGAGAAAATGTTCGGCGGGCAGCCTGCGCCGCAAGGCCGTGAGCACGGTCAGGCCGCCTACACC
>DBNV01000082.1:0-738 GCA_002299865.1 Desulfonatronaceae bacterium UBA663
GCCAAGAACGCCTCCCAGGCCGCCGAAGCCGCGAATCAGGCCAAAACCAAAGCTTCAAGCGGTGCCGAGATCGTTCAAAATGCAGTTAAAGCCATTGCGAGCGTGCAACGAAATGTCCTCGAGTTAAAAAATAAAGTTACAGGGCTTGGCGAAAAAGCCGAGGGCATCGGCAAGATTATGAACGTTATCGAGGACATTGCCGACCAGACCAACCTGTTGGCCTTAAACGCGGCCATTGAGGCGGCGAGAGCCGGAGACGCCGGGCGCGGTTTCGCCGTGGTGGCTGACGAGGTGCGCAAGCTGGCGGAAAAGACCATGACCGCCACAAAAGAGGTTGGCGAGTACATCTCGGTCATTCAAAAGGAAGTTCGCAGTAACGCAAGCAGTGTTGATGAAACCGTGAGTTCGGTCAAAGGCGCTACGCGACTGGCTGCGGAATCCGGCAAAGAACTGCGTGGAATCGTCATCCTGGCCGAGCAGGTCGCAGATCAGGTCCGTTCCATTGCCACGGCCGCGGAAGAGCAGTCCACCACCAGCGAGGAGATCAACCGCGGCGTGGAGGACATCAACCGCATCGCCTCGGAAACCAGTACGGTCATGAACCAGTCGGCCCAGGCCATTTCCGATCTGGTCAAGCAGGCCCACGCCCTGCAAAACCTTGTGCAGCGGCTCAAGGCATCCTGATTACGCGCGCCTTCGGCGCAGTGCGAGTGTGGGTGTGAGTGTGAGTGTGAGTGT
>DBNV01000082.1:1077-1711 GCA_002299865.1 Desulfonatronaceae bacterium UBA663
TGTGAGTGTGAGTGTGAGTGTGTGAGTGTGGGCTACGCCCCGTGTGAGTGTGGTCATTGAAGGTGAGACACTCACACTGCGCCGAAGGCGCGCACTCACCCTCCATCATCCGCCGCAGGCTGACCGTCACCGGACAGGTCCAGGGCGTGGGCTTCCGCCCCACAGTCTATCGACTGGCCGTGGAACAAGGTCTGGGCGGATTTGTGCGCAACGCTCCGGAGGGCGTGATCATTGAGGTGCAGGGGCCGGAGCCGGACGTTCTGGCCTTTTTGGATCGCCTGCAACGCGACCTGCCGCCGCTGGCCCGGATCACTGCCCTAAAGCAGGCTTTGTTGCCGCCCGTAGTCGGGGAAACGGGCTTTTCAATCCTGAAAAGCACGACGGGCCAAGGCCATCATGTGCTGATCAGTCCGGACGTGGCCACTTGCGAGGATTGCCTGGCCGAACTGTTCGACCCCAAGGACCGTCGCCATCTGTACCCCTTCATTAATTGCACCAATTGCGGCCCCAGACTGACCATCACCTCGTCCGTTCCCTACGACCGGCCCCAGACGTCCATGGCCTGTTTTCCTTTGTGTCCGGAATGTCTGGGCGAATACGAGGATCCCTTAAATCGTCGCTTTCACGCCCAGCC
>DBNV01000082.1:2126-4608 GCA_002299865.1 Desulfonatronaceae bacterium UBA663
CCCTGGTTCCGGCGGCCCGAGCCCTGGCTGAGGGTCGAATTTTGGCCGTCAAAGGCTTGGGCGGATTTCATCTGATCTGTGCCGCAGACGACGACTCAGCCGTAGCTGAGCTACGCCGCCGCAAGCATCGCTGGGAAAAGCCGCTGGCGGTGATGGTCTCTGATCTGGCCGCGGCCCTGGAGTTAACCAGAATCACCCCGGCGGAGCAGGAACTGCTCATATCCGTTCACCGGCCCATCGTGCTGCTTCGGGCGCGGGATAGTGCGCCCCTTTCCAGGCACTTGGCCCCGGATACGGACCGCATCGGCCTGATGTTGCCCTACACTCCCCTGCACCATGTGCTCCTCTTCCATTACCAGAACCTCCTTACTCCCGGACGAAGCCGTGCGGTAGTGGCCACTTCCGGCAACTTAAGCAGCGAGCCCATCGCCTTGGGCAACAGGGAGGCCTTAGCCCGGCTGGGCGGCATCGCGGACCTGTTCGTGCTGCATAATCGGGACATTTTGATCCGCTGCGACGACTCCGTGGCCCGCATCCATCCCGCAACCAATAAAACCGAGTTCTTTCGTCGCGCCCGAGGCTTTACGCCCTCGCCGGTCTTTCTGGCCTGCCCAGGCCCCTGCGTCCTGGGCCTGGGGCCGGAACTCAAGGCCACCATTTGCCTGACCAAGGACGACCAAGCCTTTGTCAGCCAGCATTTGGGCGATTTGGAAAACCTGGAAACGTTTCAATTCTATCAGGAGAGCATCGCTCACCTACGGGCCATTTTACAGGTCCGTCCCGAAGCTGCGGTCTGCGACCTGCATCCGGACTATATGAGCACGGCCTACGGCCAAGAGCAAAGCGAGGGACCGCTTTTTCAACTCCAGCATCACGCGGCCCATATCCATGCCGTTCTGGCTGAAAACCGCTACGAACGGCCGGTCCTTGGCCTGGCCCTGGACGGCGCGGGCCTGGGCCAGGACCGGACCGTCTGGGGCGGAGAGGCCCTCTTCGTGCGCCCGGATCGCCCGGAATTCCAGCGCCTCGGGCATCTGGCCCCGGTGCTCCAGCCCGGGGGGGAACTGGCGGCCCGGCAGCCCTGGCGCATGGCCCGCAGCTATTTGTGGAGCATCGGCCAGAAAAGCCCGGCATCCAGACCCTGGCCCTGGCTGGCCGAACACGCCCAGGCCGACGCCCAGATCCCTGTCATGCTTGAACGTCGCATCAACAGCCCCCTGACCACCAGCTGCGGACGGCTCTTTGATGCGGTGGCCGGACTATTAGACGTCAAACTGGTCATGGCCTATGAAGGTCAAGCCGCCATCGCCCTGGAGCGTATCCAGGACCTGGGCGAGGATCGGGCCTACGCTTGTCCGCCGCAAAGCGGCGGCGAGACCTTGGTCCTGGATACCCTGGAGCTTTTCCGCCAGGTGCATGAGGACTGGCTTCGCGGCGAAAGTCCAGCCCGGATCAGCCGGCGTTTTCACCTGGGTCTTGTGGCGGGGCTGGCCGAGATGGCCGCGGCTTTGGCCGCCAAAAACAGGGTGGGGCACGTGGCCCTAAGCGGCGGGGTGATGCATAACCAGACCGTCAGCCTGGAATTGCCTCGGGCGTTGACGCAAAGAGGCCTCGTCCCGCTGATGCACACCCTGCTGCCGCCGGGCGACGCCTGCATTTCCCTGGGTCAAGCGGTCTGGGGCCGGCTGATGCTGGAATAGGAAACACAAGAGGCATGCCCAAAAGGGTCTTTCGGAACAAGCTGGGGTTTATGGGTGACGTGGCAAACCCATGCTGCATTTTCGACGTTTACGCCGACCTGGCTTAAGGATTTTTCCCTTGGTGTCGGGGTGCCCCGGGTGCCAAGGCGCCCCGGCACCAAGGGTGCCCGCCTAACGGCTAAAGAACGTTGGTCCTGGCCATGGCCCGATTCAGCTCCCGGTCGGCTTGGTTCAAGGCCGTTTCTCCGCCCATGATCACCACCCGGCCTTGCCGGGCGAGATCTTCCAGCACCTCGGCAAAGGCCGTGAAGTCCAAAGCGGTCGTGGTCAGGATCTGGTCGCGGAGCTGTTGCCGAAAGGCGTCGTCCTGGCCGGTCAAATGACGACGCAGGGACATGTGGCCCTTGGCGTCCGGGAGCAAGTGGGCGTCTAAGTCGCCGATGGCCCCGACCACGGCCTTGTTCAACTCCTCCGCGGAGAGTTTGAGTTCCCGCAGGTAGCGGGCCGAGGCGTCAAAGGCGTCCAGGGTTCGTCGGGTGTGCGGATCGCGGTAGGAAACCATGGTCAGGCCTTTGGTCAGGGCGTCAAACAAGCAGAACGCGCCGTAAGCCCCGCCCTTGACCCGAACCTGCTCCCAGAGCCAGGCCGTGCGCAGATACCGGACCACAACCATGGCCGCGCCCAGGGAGCAGGGCAGGTTCCGATCCACGCGTGCACCCTTGCCCACGTAGTTCACCGGCGCGGGGATGCACAGCCCCTCCCAGTTCTGCCAGTTCTGCCAG
>DBNV01000016.1:0-5631 GCA_002299865.1 Desulfonatronaceae bacterium UBA663
AAAAACCGTGAAACTTCAGTAATCAAATAAGCCGTCCATTGATCTCGGTGCCTTTTGCGGACGCGTGTGATTTTCCGCCCGCCCATTGACTTGTGATCGGTCAGGCTTACCCTTCCAGATAACCGCGGTCCGTTTCTGGATCAACTTGCGGGGCGGGCATGTCCTTATGTCTTCGTCCACTTCTTTTTTGTCTGATCTTGCCGGAAGGAGTCCATGCATGAACGAGAATACGCCGCCTGAACCCAACAATGAGTTCGACGCTCCAGCGGACATTTTTTTGCCCATGATGTCCCTGCGGGAAGTGGTCATGTTTCCCAGGTCCATCGTGCCACTGTTTGTCGGCCGCGACACTTCGATCAAAGCCATCGAACAGTCTCTTGCGAGCTTTGACAAACAAATTTTTCTCGTGGCCCAGAAAAGCCCCGAAGCTGAGGAGCCCGGGCCGGACGACCTCTACAGCTTGGGCACGGTCAGTCGCATTCTTCAGCTTCTGCGGCTGCCCGACGGCGCCATCAAGGTTCTTTTCGAAGGCCTCTATCGTGCGCGATGGTCCCGCGATCACGGGATTCAGGAACGGGTCAAAGGCTGTCCCATGGTCCAAGTGCACGGGGTCAGGTCCGCGGACGCCAAATCCACGAAGGCTCAGGCGTTGATCCGCGCGGTTCAGGAATCCTTGCAGAAATACGCCAAGATCAACAAGAAGATGGCCCCGGAAACCATAGCCGCCATTACATCGCTGCAATATCCGGGGCGGCTGGCGGACAGCCTGATGCCTCATCTTAAAGTACCGTTTACTGAGAAGCAGACCGTACTGGAAGAGCCCAACCCCTTTACCCGCCTTGAAAAGACCTATGAATTGCTGCTCAAGGAAATAGAAATTTTCTCTTTGGAAAAACAGCTCAAGTCCAGGGTCAAACAGCAGGTGGAGCGCAATCATCGGGATTTTTACTTAAATGAGCAGCTTAAGGCCATTCACAAGGAAATGGGTCGAGAAGACGAGCCCGGTCAGGACATCGACGAATTGGTCAAACAGCTTGCAGCGAAGGACCTGCCCGAGGAGGCCCGGGAAAAATGCGCCAAGGAAATCAAGAAACTGCGCCAGATGTCGCCCTCTTCCGCGGAGTTCACGGTGGTGCGCAACTACGTGGACTGGATTCTGGCCCTGCCCTGGAACGCCCTGCAGCCCTGCTCCCTGGACCTGAAAAAGGCTCAGGCCGTCCTGGATGAAGACCACTACGCCTTGGAAAAGCCCAAGGAGCGCATTCTGGAATATCTGGCGGTGCAAAGCCTTGTGGAAAAGCTCAAAGGCCCCATCCTGTGCCTGGTGGGACCGCCCGGCGTGGGCAAGACTTCTCTGGCCAAGTCGGTGGCGCGGGCCATGGGTCGGGAATTCGTGCGCATCTCCCTGGGCGGCGTGCGCGACGAAGCCGAAATCCGGGGGCACCGGCGCACCTATGTGGGCGCTTTGCCGGGCAAGATCATCCAGTCCCTGCGGCGGGTGAAGCACAACAATCCGATCTTTTGCTTGGACGAAGTGGACAAGATGAGCACGGATTTCCGCGGCGACCCCTCGGCGGCTCTTCTGGAAGTGCTGGATCCGGAGCAGAACTGCTCCTTCAACGATCATTATCTGGATCTGGACTATGACCTGTCCAAGATTTTCTTCATCACCACGGCCAACACCCTGCACTCCATTCCCCTGCCCCTGCAGGACCGCATGGAGATCATCCGCTTGCCCGGATATCTGGAAGTGGAAAAAATGAAGATCGCCAGGGACTTTCTGTTGCCCAAGCTGCTGGAACAGCACGGTCTGAAGGATGTGGACCTTACCTTTTCCGACGGCTCCATCCTGGAAGTCATCCGCCGCTATACCCGGGAGGCCGGGGTGCGCAACCTGGAGCGGGAGTTGGCCTCCATCTGTCGCAAGGTGGCGCGCAAGGTCGTGGAAGAAGGGCGGGCCGATAAGCCCGTGGCCGTACATAAGGCCGGCGTGGCCGGTTACCTGGGAGTGACCAAGTACCGCTACGGCGAGCGGGAGGAAAAACCGCTGCCGGGCGTATCCACAGGCTTGGCCTGGACCGAGCTGGGCGGGGAACTGCTCTTGGTGGAGGTGGCCCTGATGCCCGGCACGGGGAAGATGGAGATCACGGGCAAGCTTGGGGACGTGATGCAGGAATCGGCCAAGGCCGCCTTCAGCTATGTCCGTTCAAGGTCGGAATTGTTCGGATTGCGCCCTGACTTTTACAAGGAGATCGACATCCATATCCATGTGCCCGAGGGGGCCACGCCCAAGGACGGTCCGTCTGCGGGCATCACCCTGGCCGCCAGTCTAACCTCGGCCCTGCTGAACATGCCGGTGCGGAACGACTTGGCCATGACCGGCGAGATTACCCTGCGCGGTCGGGTGCTGCCCATCGGCGGGGTGCGTGAGAAACTGCTGGCTGCGCATCGCGGCCTGATTTCCACGGTGATCATTCCGGCTGAAAACGCCAAGGACCTCAAGGAAGTCCCGGCCAGCATCCTCAAGGACCTGGAGATCGTCACCGTGGAGCACATGGACGAGGTGTTGTGCCGGGCGCTCAGCGCCGAAGCCAAGGAAGACATTTTCTGCGTCCGTCCGGATGACGCAACACCCCTTTTCAAGCGGCTGTTCAAGGAGGAATCGCGGCCGCGGACGCATTAGTCCGGATCCGGCAGGCTTTTTCCGGCTGGTAAGCTTCTCCAGCGGGCCAGCCCCCGGATGACCGCATCCAGGGGCCTGCCCAACAAGAATTCCAACCTCCCGGGCGCCATGCCCCGCTCCACAAGCACATCCCGCAAGGCTGCGTCGTACGCTGCGGCATCCCGCAGGGACATCCGGGCCTGATCCGTGTTTGACCTAAGCAGTTGCAGCAGATCGGCACATCCGCAACGCGCCTCGTGTTCGCGGATCAATGCGGCCCATGCGTTTTCGGTTCCTACGACCTCGAAGCGGCTTAAGCCTGGCTGTCGCGAGACCTCGGCCAGGGCCCGAGTGTCCCAGCACTGCAGCGCCCGGCACTCCACCGGGCGAGACGCATACAGACCGCAGGCCGACTCCTTGGAATCAAAAAAAATGCACGCCGTGGAGTCCGGAACCGAACGGATCTTGACGCATTCGGACGCGAGCAGGACCACCCGGCCCAGGATTTGATCGAACACCGGCTCGCCGAGGCGCAGGGTGTAAAGATCGCCTTTGGACAAGACCTCGCCGCGCAACAAGGGCAGGTCCTCCAGGTGCAGGGCCGGTCCGCCTTTGGCGCAGCAGGTGCCGCAGCGCCGGCAGGTGATTGTTTCAGACATGGCGTCGTGTGGGCGCATGATCATGGATCACTCAGGCAACCAAGGTCATCGAGTCTTCGGGGAATGCGACTTGCGGCGTTGCGTATAGCCGTCGGCGACGGCTGCTTATGTCTTAGCCCTGGGTCTGACGATCCAGGGTCCGGTAGTTGATGGCCTCGGCCAAATGGTCCGCGGAGATAATCTCCGCCCCTTCCAGATCCGCGATGGTCCTGGCAATGCGCAACACCCTGGTGTAGGCTCTGGCGCTCAGACTCAAACGACGCACCGCGGCCCCGAGAAATTCCTGTTCCCCCTCCCCCAACGCGCAAAATTGGTTCAGCCAGCGCCCATCCAGGTCGCTGTTGGTCATCAGCGACAGTTTGCGGAAGCGTTGCCCCTGGATCTCGCGGGCCTGATCAATGCTGGCGCGCATGGCGGCCGAGTCGCGGCCGCCCTTTTTGCGGCGCAGTTCCTTGTAGGGCACGGCCGGCACCTCCACGTGCAAATCAATGCGGTCCAGCAACGGGCCGGACAGCCGTGAACGGTAGCGTTGCACCTGTTGAGGCGTGCAGGTGCACTGGTGCTGCTCGTCCGTGAGGTAGCCGCAGGGACAGGGATTCATGGCCGCCACGAGCATCAGATCCGCCGGATAGGTCAGGGACATGGCGGCCCGGGAGATGGTCACGGTCCCGTCTTCCAAGGGTTGGCGCAACACCTCCAGGACATGCTTTTTGAACTCTGGCAACTCGTCCAGAAAAAGCACGCCGCGGTGCGCCAGGGAAACCTCGCCGGGGCGAGGGTAATGGCCGCCGCCGATCAGACCGGCATCGGAAATGGTATGATGGGGGGAGCGGAACGGGCGGACCACGACCAGAGGCTGGTCCTTGGTGAGCATGCCGGCAACGCTGTAGATTTTCGTCACCTCCAAGGCCTCCTCGAATTGCAAAACCGGGAGGATGGACGGCAGACGTTTGGCCAGCATGGTCTTGCCGCTGCCCGGCGGCCCCATAAACAGCAGATTGTGGTTGCCGGCGGCAGCGATTTCAATGGCCCTTTTGGCGTGTTCCTGCCCCTTGACCTCACTGAAATCCAGTTCCGAGTGACTACGCCTTTTCCACAACTCGTCCAGATCACAGGGTGTCGGCGGCAATTTCTCTTCGCCCAGCAGAAACCGCACAGCCTGGGACAGGCTGGTCGGTCCGTGCACTGACAGACCTTTGACCACGGCGGCTTCCTGCGCGTTTTCCGCGGGCACGATCAGCCCGCGCGCTCCAGCATCTCGTGCTTTCAAGGCCAAGGGCAGGATGCCCGGTACGGGCTTCAGTTCGCCGGTCAGGGACAGTTCGCCGGTCATGAAAAAGCCTTGGGTCTGCTCCTGGCGCAGAACGTCCACTCCGGTCAGAAGGCCCATGGCCAGAGGCAGGTCGTAACCGCTGCCCTCCTTGCGCATGTCCGCCGGGGCCAGATTCACGGTGATCCGTGCCGGCGGCAGCTTGAAGCCGGAATTTTTCAAGGATGTGAAGACTCGCTCCTTGCTTTCCCGCACCGCGCCTTCAGCAAGCCCGACCATGGTGAACGAGGGCAGGCCCTGGCGGGCGAAGTCCACTTCCAGCTCCACATGATAGGCGTCGATGCCCATCAGGGCCGAGGTGGCGATTTTAGCCAGCATGGTCCTCCGTACGTCTTTTGTGTCTTGAACTGACTCCGTCCTTAAAACAGCCTGCTCGCTGCAAGCGCGAAAATATGCGCAGGAAGCGTCCGATTCTACTCGATGGCCCGCCCGATGCGTTCCCAGCGCGGACCGCGGTCATGTTCCCAGGACCAATAGACGCGCCAGGCTTTGCCCTTGATGCGGTCCCGGGACACGAAGCCCCAGAAGCGCGAATCCAGAGACTCGTCCCGATTGTCCCCCAGCACGAAATAGTTGTCCTCCGGAACGATGACCGGCCCGAAATTGTCACGGGGCCGGATCATGCGGCGCGGGTCGCGGTGCTGAACATAAGCTTCCTCCAGCAGTTGCCCGTTGATGAAGATGTGCTTGTCGCGCACCTCCACTTCCTCGCCCGGCAGGCCGACGATCCGCTTGATGAAATCCCTGGGGCAGGAGTCGTCCTGCTCGCCGAGCATGGACAGGCCGCATTTCAGCCAGCGTTCTGGATCAGTGGTCAAGGTGGGGATCTCGTGACCGTGTTGGAAGACAACGACGTCCTCCCGGGCGGGATCGAAAAGGGGAAGCCTCCAATCCGTCAGCGGCACCTTGAGATCATAGAAAAATTTGGTGACCAGCAGATGATCGCCGATGTGCAGGGTGCCCAGCATGGAGCCGGACGG
>DBNV01000016.1:6025-11617 GCA_002299865.1 Desulfonatronaceae bacterium UBA663
AAGGACCTTGGCGTATTCGCCCAGGGTCGCCTGCAAGGACTTCTTCGGGGTCATGCTCTACTCAATGGCCTTGCCGAAGCGATCCCAACGCACGTTGGAAAAAAGCCAGTGCGGGCTGGCGGACCAATAGATGCGCCAGGCCTGGCCCCTGAGCTGAGTGCGGTCCACGAAGCCCCAGAATCGGGAATCGTGGGAGTTGTAACGGTTGTCACCGAGCATGAAGTACATGTTTTCGGGCACGGTCTGCGGACCGAAGTCCATTTTGGTCGCTCCGGGGTGGAGGACCAGGTGGGGTTCGTCCACGGGTTGGCCGTTGCGGAAGAGGACGTGACCGCGGACTTCCACCGTGTCTCCGGGCAGCCCCGCGACGCGTTTGATGAAGTCCTTGGACGGGTTCTGGGGATAGCGGAAAACCACCACGTCGCCGTGTTGCGGGTCCGCCGGGGAGAACAGGCTGAAGCCGGTGAAGGGCACCTTGATGTCGTAGGTGAACTTGGTCACGAAGAGACGATCCCCGATCTGTAGAGTTTCCAGCATGGAGCCGGACGGGATCTTAAAGGCCTGAATGATAAAGGTCCGGATGATCAAGGCCAGGATCAGAGCGATGATCAGGGCTTCGGAGTATTCCTTGAGGATGGTTTGCCAGCGGGGATTCATGCGCACTCCTTAAAACAATTGGTCTTTGTTCGCGAAAGACGAGTACATGTCGTGTGTTGGTGAACGTCGTGATTTGTGGGGTTATTCCTTGCGCAACACCGCCAGGAAGGCCTCCTGGGGGAGGTCGATGTTGCCCATGCGCTTCATGCGTCGTTTGCCTTCCTTCTGCCTTTCCAACAGTTTACGCTTGCGGGAGATGTCTCCACCGTAGCACTTGGCCGTGACGTTTTTGCGCAGGGGTGCTACGCGTTCCTTGGCGATAATGCGCTGACCAATGGCCGCCTGAATGACCACCTCGAACAGCTGTCTGGGAATGACCTTGCGCAGCCTGCCTGCCAGATCTCGTCCCTGGGCGTAGGCCTTGTCCTTGTGCACGATGAGGGTCAGAGCGTCCACGCCCTCGCTGTTGATCAGGATGTCCAGCTTGACCAATTCCGAAGGGCGGAAGTCGATGAACTCATAGTCCAAGGAGGCATAGCCGCGGGTCACGGATTTGAGCCGGTCGAAAAAGTCGTAGACGATTTCCGCGAAGGGCAGTTCATACGTGATGATCACCCTGGTGGAGGACAAGAAGCGCAGGTCCTTCTGGGTGCCGCGGCATTCCTCGCACAAGGCCAGGACAGCGCCCAGGTATTCGTTGGGCACGTGGACTTCCATGCGGACGTAGGGTTCGGCGATGTGTTCGATCTTGTTCACCGGAGGCAGCTTGCTGGGGTTGTCCACGGCCAGGATTTCCCCCTCCAGGGTCTTGATCTGGTAAATCACCGAGGGGGCTGTGACCAGGAGTCTGGCCTGGAATTCCCGCTCCAGACGCTCCTGGATGATCTCCATGTGCAGCAACCCAAGAAAGCCGCACCGGAATCCGAAGCCCAGGGCATGGGACGTCTCCGGCTCAAAGGAAAAGGCTGCGTCGTTGAGCTGAAGCTTTTCCAGAGACTGTTTCAGGGAACCGTATTCGTTGGGCTCCACCGGATACATGCCGCAGAAGACCATGGCCGTGATTTTCTTGCAGCCCGGACAGGGAGACGGCGTCGGTCTGTCGGGATCGGTGATGGTGTCGCCGACCCGCGCATCCGTAAGGTTTTTGATGCCGGCGCAGAGAAAACCCACCTCGCCGGGACCAAGCTCGTCCACGGCCACGGATTCCGGTGAGAAGACGCCGAGCTTGGTCACTTCGAAGCGGGCCCTGGTGGAATGCAGCAGAATGAATTGCCCGAGCCTGATCCGTCCGTCCATGACCCGAAACAGGATGACCACGCCCTGGTAGGTGTCGTACCAGGAGTCGAAGATCAGGGCCTTGAGCGGCTCTTCCGAAGATCCCCGGGGCGGGGGTAGATCCGTGACGATGCGCTCCAGCACCTCGGGCACGCCCTGTCCGGTTTTGGCGCTGACGAGCAGGGCCTGCCGGCAGTCCAGGCCAATGACTTCCTCGATTTCGGTTTTGATCCGTTCCGGCTCGGCGCTGGGCAGGTCGATCTTGTTCAGGACCGGAATGATTTCCAGGTTTCCCTCCAGGGCCAGGTAGGCGTTGGCCAGACTCTGGGCCTCCACGCCTTGGGAGGCGTCCACCACGAGCAGCGCGCCCTCGCAGGCGGCCAGGCTCCGGGAGACCTCGTAGCTGAAATCCACGTGGCCGGGGGTGTCGATGAGGTTGAGGATATATTCCTGTCCGTCCTTGGCCCGGTAGGGGATGCGCACACTTTGGGCCTTGATGGTGATGCCCCGCTCCCGCTCCAGATCCAGCCGGTCCAGGTACTGCTCCTTCATTTGGCGGGCCGTGACCAGACCGGTGACCTCCAAAATACGGTCGGCCAAAGTGGATTTGCCGTGGTCGATGTGCGCGATGATGCAGAAATTGCGGATCTGCTTTGGGTCGATCATGTCCTGCTCAAGTATCCGTGCGTGTTGGGCCGTGTTGAGCCACGCCCTCAGGGCGATGCCGTCGGGGCGACGCCCTCGCAACCCCTTGGAACATGGCGGATGGTCGGCGGACCAATCCGTAACCGAAGATCACTTGCGCACATTGTCGCTGCTGTCAATACCGCCCTCCATCCTGACCTCGATATTCTTCTTCCATGCTCACCATCTTAAAGCTAGGGTGCAAGCCAAAGTGGGTTGGCGATCTTGGTCATCGCCCCCGGCTGTGTTCCCGGAACCATTGTTCCAGGCTGGTGCAGCGGCGGCAGATCTCTCGCTTTTGAAAAACCTTGATCAAGGCCATGCCCATGACAAACCCGCCGATGTGCGCCCACCAGGCGATGCCCCCGCCGAAGCCTTGAAATGCCAGAAAGAATAGCCCCGAGACGATTTGGATCAGAAACCAGATCCCCAGGAAAATGACCGCCGGCACCTCAAAGAAGAAGGGCAGGAAAAGAATGGGCACAAAGGTTACCCCGAAAATCCAGAGCATCCACATGTTCAACAGGTAGTGCAACCATCCGGCGTGCAAAAACATGTGCGTGACCAGGGTTGCTCCCCACGCGGCCGGATAACTCGCCCACTCTGCCCAGCCCGGATGCACGATCCGTGCGGGGATCAGGCCGAACAGGTGCATGAAGCGCAGGGACTGGTCCTCGGGCAGGGTAATCTGAAACAAAAAAACCACGGTGTTGGCGATGATGATCAGCCACATCCCGTAGGATTTGGTGCGGCTGGGAATGGTATCGCGCAAGGGAAACATGATCAGTCCTTGGCCGTGACAATATCCTGAATGCGACGGGAAAGCGAGCGCACCTTGCGGCGGCGCAGCCATTGCAGGACCCGGGCCAGGGCCACTGCCCGCAGCCTCATCCCGTCCAGGTCCCCTGGATTTTCCAAGACCAAGCCGCAGGCTCGCAGCTTATCCGGGCCGGACCACTGCCAAGACTCCATGTCCGCCTGTACGCTAACATCCCAGCCTCGCGAGTTTTCCAACCACTCACGGCGCAGACGCTCCAGGCAGAACAGGCCCACGATTACGTCAAATTTGAAATGCCAGCCGCCTTCCAAAAGCAGGGGCGCCTCGGCCAGGGCGGTCCGGCTTGCGGGGTGTTCTTGCCAGAACATCTCCAGACGATGCGCGGCCAGGGGGTGGATGATTTCCTCCACCTCCCTGCGTAGCGCGGAGGATTCACGCATGGCCGCCAGCAGGGCGGGCGTGTCGACCGCGCCGGCCTCATCAGGCACAAACCGCGTCCCGAATCGGCGGCGCAGCAGCCCCCAGCCGTCCTGGCCCGGCCTGTACAGTTCCCGCACGGTCGCATCCGCGCTCCATACGGGCCATCCGCCATCGGCAAGTGTCTTGAGCAAGGTGCTCTTGCCGCAGCCGGGGAGGCCGGTCAGGCCGACCCGCTGGACCCGCCTGGAGCAGACCAGCAGCACTCGTTGGAAATCCTTGGGCGGAGAAATCTGGAAGCGCACCTTGTCCCCGGAATCGGGATGGGGCAGGCCCAGACGCCAGGCATGGAGCATGGGGCGCGTGAGCAGCTTGGCCGCCCAGGGCAAGGAATCAAGGGTGCCTTGCCGTCGGGTTGCGGAGTAAACCCTCTCCCCCAGCAGAGGATGGCCGATGTACTGCAGATGCACCCGAATCTGGTGCGTGCGCCCGGTCTGGATGCCTATCTGAAGCAGGCTGAACTTGGCCTGAGGGTCGGTCCAGAGCACCTGGTATTCGCTGCGAGCCTCTTTCCCGCCCTTTTGGACTACGGCCATGCGGGTCTTCAGCGTCGGGTGACGGCCGATGGGCGCGTCGATCACGTCCTTGATCCTGGACGGAACGCCATGCACCAGGGCGAGATAGGTTTTTTCCACGCGGCGGGCCGCGAAATCCTCAACCAGTTTCAGCCGAGTGGATTCATTCAGCGCGATGACCAAAAGGCCGGTGGTGTCCTTATCCAGGCGGTGCACGATGCCCGGCCTGGCTCCCGCCAGGCGTTTTAGGGCTGGGAACTGGTGCAGAAGGCGGTGCACCAGGGTACCCTTGCTCAGGCCCGGGGCCGGATGGACCACCAGTCCGACCGGCTTGTTCAGCACCGCGAAGTGTTCGTCCTGATGGACGATGCCCAGGCCCCCGGCCTCGGGCGTCAATTCCGTCTCCGTGTCCGGGACTTCCACCTGAACGGTCTCGCCGTACACCAAACGCCGGGCTGGACGCGAACAAACCCGGCCGTTGATTCTGACCCGACCATCTTTAATCCAGCCCTGGACCTTGGCCCTGGCGATGCTCCGGCCATGCAAATGGTCCGTGACGGCTTGGTCCAGGCGTTGGCCCAGGCGTTGGTCGGACCGGTCTTTGGAAACTGTAAAGGCGAGCATGTTCACGTTTTTTCCCGGATCAAGCGTGTCCAAGAGCAATCTCCCGGCTGCCGGCCCCCGTTCACGTTTACGCAAGCGATTTTTTGCGACTCCCACACATGCGACTATTGTAAAATAGCTGTAAAGCAACAGACCTTAATCGTTATTGTTATTCGAGAAAAGCCCGCTGGTCATGCCCAACCGCAACGGTTGCAGCGAGGCGGTGGTGGTGGTAGCAAAGCGGCAAAGCGGTTTTGGCAACGTTTTTTGTAGGGATGTGGAATGCTGGATGTGAAACTCGTGCGTCAATTTCCGGAGCGGATCCGCCAGGCCCTGGCCGACCGCGGAGCAGACCTGCGCCTGGACGCCTTTCTGACTTTGGAAGAATCCCGCCGGACCATGCTGCAGGAGGTGGAAGGGTTCAAAAGCTCCCGCAACCAGGCTTCGGCCGAGGTGGCCAGGCGTAAGCGCGGCGGAGCGGATGCGACCCAACTGCTGACCGAGCTTTCCGGGCTGTCCGAGCGGATTAAGACCCTGGACATTCAGCTCAAGAACCTGGACCAGCAGGTCCAGGACTGGCTGCTCAGCGTGCCCAACCCACCCCATCAAAGCGTGCCCGTGGGCAAAAGCGAGGCGGACAATCCGGTGCTGCGGACCTGGGGC
>DBNV01000064.1:0-4358 GCA_002299865.1 Desulfonatronaceae bacterium UBA663
GCCTGGAAGAAACCAGGCGGCGCCTAAACCTGCTAAAGGATCTGTTTCGTTTGCATAAGCGGCTGACCATGCGTTGGCACATGCCGGAGATGAGTTGGCTGGAAGGGGTGTTCTCCCGGGGCGACCGGACCTTGGCCGCGGTGGTGGAGCGGGCATTGGACAAGGGCGCGATTTTTGCCGGCTGGAGCGATTCCCTGGAGCTGATCCCCTGGCTGGAGGCCCTGCGCGAGTGCGGCGTGGAGCCGGACCGATACTTGCGTGCCAGGGGTCTGGACGAGACCCTGCCCTGGGATCATATCTCCTCCGGGGTGCGCCGGGAGTTCCTGCTGCGCGAGCGTCGCCTGGCCTTGGCCGGGCAAACCACCCCGGATTGCCGGCACGGGCAATGTCTGGGCTGCGGCGTGTGCACCACCGCAGGCGTGCCCACAGCCCTCAGGGAACAGGCACGCTTGGATATTCGCCCCAGGGTCGGCGCGGCGATGTCCGGGCCGCTGGCGTCGGAGCAGCCGCAGGATGAAATGTCCGACGAAACGCACGCGGGCGTGCCCACCGCGGGCGTGCCCGCTGTCGGGTCATCCGCGCGCGACGCCCATTGTGTGGACGACTTGGGATGCAAGGGCGCGACCTTTCGCGTGGCTTTTCGCAAGCTAGGCCCGGCGGTGTACTTCAGTCAGCTGGAACTGACCCGGCTGTTCGAGCGGGCCATGCGCAGGGCCGGCATGCCCATGAGTTTTTCCCAGGGGTTTCATCCCATGCCCCGGATGTCCTTTGGCCGGGCCCTGCCCGTGGGCGTGGGCAGCGTGCGCGAGGAGATGGTCATTGTTCTGCGCCAGGCCTGGAGCGCGGTGGAGACTGCCCACGCTCTGGCCGGGCAAATGCCCCGGGGGCTTGAGGTGCTGGAAGTGTCCGAGGCTTCCGCCGGAACACGGGCGTCCCAACCGGCGTTCGATGAATATCTGCTGCATTATTCGGTGGACGACGCAAAGGTGGAGATTCAGGACGCCTGGAGTTCTTTTCTGGCCGCGGAGCAGATTGAATTCGAAAAAAAAACCAAGCGCGGCACCCAAAGCTTGAACCTGCGAGGCTTGTTCAAGGATGTCCGCATCTTAAGCCGGATGCGGCTGCGCCTGATCTTTGACTTCCGGGAGGACTACCTGAGCCCCTGGACGGCCGTGCAGGCCGTGACGCCCGACGTTCGTTTCGATCAGGTCCGCTTGACCAAGATCCGCTCAATGAACGAGGTTTGAGATGATGAGAACTTTTTTTCGACGCAAAAGAGGATTCACCCTTGTCCTAGGAGTGTTGTGCATGATTCTGGCCGGTGCCGCCCACGTACACGCCACGCAAGTCACGGTCCTGCCCAACGGGCTGACCGTGCTCGTCCACGAAGACCGCCGCTTTCCCTTGGTCGCCGTGCGCCTGTTCATCCGCGCCGGATCAGCGCACGAACTCCCGGAACAGGCCGGGATCAGCCACATGCTGGAGCACATGGTCTTCAAGGGCACGAAGACGCGGGCCCCGGGAGAGGCGGCCGCCCAGATCGAGGGCATCGGCGGGGAACTCAACGCAGCTACCGGGTTTGACGCCACCATGTACATCATGGACGTGCCGGATGAGCATTGGGTCCTGGCCCTGGAGGTGCTTCAGGATATGATTTTCCAGGCCGCCATTGATCCGGGCGAGTTGGAGTCCGAACGGCAGGTCGTGTTGTCCGAGCTGGATCAGGGGCGGGATCAGCCTCAACGCCGGTTGTTCCAAGCCATTCAGGGAATGTTATGGGCTGGCACGCCGTATGAGCGGCCGATCATCGGCTTTCCGGAAACGGTTCAAAACATCAGTCGCGAGGATATCCTGGCCTACATTCAAAACCGCTACCAGCCCGGAGGCATGCTTTTGGTCGTGTGCGGCAATGTGCGCCAGGAAGACGTGCTGGCCCAGGCCGGGCGACTCTTCGGGAATCTTTCCAACCAGGGCGCCAGGCGGGCTTTTTCTCCGTCATTGATTCCTGCGGACGACCGGACTCCTCAATTGAGCATTGAGCGAGGTCCCTGGCGCAAGGCCCATTTTGCTCTGGCCTTGCCCATCCCCGGCCTGGGGTCGATCCAGAGCGTGGGTTTGGATGTTCTGGCGCAGATGTTGGGCGGGGACAAGACATCCCTCTTGTATCGCACCTTCAAGCATGAACAGGGCCTCGTGGACGCCATTTCCGCTTCGGCTACGTCCCTGGAGCAGGCGGGGATGCTTTATATTCAGGCCCAGTTGGACCCGGAGAACGTCCCGCGCTTGTGGAATGGGCTCATCGGTCTCTTGGCGGACCTGAACGTGGACTCCTTCGCCCCGGAAGCACTGGAGCGGGCCAAGTTGAACCTGGAAAACAGCCTGTTTCAGGCTAAGGAAACCCTGGGCGGACTAGCCTCCAAGCTCGGGTATTTCCAGTTCCATGAGCATTCCGTGGCCGCTGAGCACCGTTATCTGTATTTGGTTCGGCACATGGACCGGGCGCAGTTGGCCGCCTTGATCGCGGAGCACGTGCGCTCCGATGGCTTGACGGCGGCCGTGTTCACGCCTCAGCCCGAGGACCTTGACGCTGGGGACATGCTGGCCCGGTTGAGCGAGGACTGGCCTTGGACGGAAGCAGGGCGGAAACGGCCGGGCGGGATGGAAGGCATCGGGGCGCCCGACTCTTTGCAACGGGAGGTCATTGCGCTTGCGCCGGGTCGGACCCTGGTGCTGCTGCCGGACGCTTCCCTGCCCTACACGGCCCTGCATATTACTTGGGTTGGGGGAGACATGCTCCTTGCCCCTGAGGAGCAAGGATTGGCGGAGTTGACGGCCAGGGCCTGGACCAAGGGCACCAAAAGCATGGACTCGGTGGCCCTCCAGGACTTTTTGGCGGATAGGGCCGCGCGGGTCGGCGCGGGTGCCGAGTTGGAGCAGTTTTTCATGAGCGTCCACTACCCCTCCCGATTCAGCAAGGACATGCTGCCTTTCTTTCTTGAGCTGATCCGGGAACCGGCCTGGGCCCCCGAGGAATTGGACCGGGCCAAGAGGGAACAGGTCGCCGCCATCGTCCGTGCCGAGGATCATCCCGTCGGACTGGCTTTCCGCCGCACTTTTCCATTTTTATTTGCGGGGCATCCCTATGGATATAAGCGGGCGGGCGAACCGGACGCCATCAACGCTTATACCGGGGCACAGGCGGCCGCGTTCCGGGAACGACAGCTTGGAAAACCCTGGGTGCTCGGGGTCAGCGGTGACTTTGATCGCGACGAAATGATCGTCCTGGCTCGGAGCATTGCAGACATCGAGGTGCAACCCCCGACGCAATCGCTGCCGCTGCTGCCGCTGTCGCCGCCGACATGGGGCGGCGAGAGAGAGGAAATCTTAAGCCTGGCGGGCCGGAATCAGGCTCACATCCTCGCCGTGTTTCCGGCTCCGGGGATGACCCACGAAGATACGGCCGGACTGAAGGTGCTTCGGGAGATCCTCGCCGGACAATCCGGCCTGCTTTTTCAGGATCTGCGGGATGGGCAAGGCTTGGCTTACGCCGTGTCTGCCTTTTTATGGCAGGACTCCCTGGCCGGTTTCCTGGCCTTGTACATCGCCACCGCTCCGGAACGGGTGGACGAGGCCTTGGCCGGATTCGAGGCGGCCCTGTTGCGGTTAAGCGAGGCCGCTCCGTCCGAGGCGGAACTGATCCGGGCCGTGAACCTGCTGCGGGGCGACTATCACCGGGACCGCCAACCGCTCATGGCCCGCGCCCACGAGGTTTCCGAGGCGCTTGTGCGCGGTCTGGATCCGGATCATGAACTCCATGTCCTGGAACAGGCTGGAGAGCTTGGGCCCGAGGATCTTTCAGCCTTGGTGGAGAGGTATTTGCAGTGGGACAAGGCGTATTTCGTGAAGGTCTTGCCGTAACCGGACGCAGCCGACATCACCGGAAGCGCAGCGTATTCCAGTAGTATCTGATCCTGGGTTTCCAGAAATCACGCAGAGGCCCTTGTTCATCCCGCAGGCCGTCTCCTTGCAGACGGTACAAGAGCCCGCTGGGATTGGTCCAACCGCGGTTGTCCCAGCCGGAGTTGAGAGCCTCGCCGATGCGCATGCGATAAGGATAGTGGCGGGCCGTGAATCGTAAGACGCAATGACAGGCCACCTGCACCAGCCCGCTGTCCTGCATTTCCCGCAATTCCCGCCACGTGCAGAAACAAGCGTTCTTTCGGTGATCCGTTTGCCCCTGGCGCGAAGAGATCGAGAGCCGCTGCTCGGGCAAAAGGTCGGTGCGCTCCATGATGAAGTCGGTGGAAACGCCGGTCACGGCCCTGAGATCCAGCGCCTGGAGCATGGGATAGACCGTG
>DBNV01000064.1:4789-6443 GCA_002299865.1 Desulfonatronaceae bacterium UBA663
GTTGTCGCGCACGTATTGGAGATGGGCGCGCAGCACGGCCGGGTCGTTGGCGTACTTGCCGCCGCTGGAAACCACGTCATGGAACATCAGGACGGCGAGCACGGTTTTGGTTGGCCTCGTACAGTTTGAGATACTTGTAGAACGCGGTGTGGCTGTTGTAGGCGGAGATGAGCAGGCCCTCGTAGCCTTGGGAAAAGCCCCGTTTGAGCACGTAGGATTTGAAAAAGGCGAAGGTGCCGTGGAACACGGCTTTCAGCGGACCGGAGTTTTTTTGCCCCGCATGCTGGGCGGCGAACTGGTCGGTGTAGTGCTGCATCTTGGCCAAGAAATCCGCCACGCAGGCATAAGAATAATGTCGGACGGGATGCATGAGCCGGATTTCGCGCAAACCATCGGTGATCACGCCCTCGTGCACGGCTGCGTCCGTGAAGCGGGTCCGTCGGCGGTGGAACAGCCGAACATGCCTGTCCGGATGCCAGCCGCAGCAGATGATGCGCTTGTTGTTGAAGTAGTTCTCCCTGGGGAAGGAATAGACGCAATCCGGATTGAGGGACTGGGACGTGATCTCGGCGAATAGCTCCGGCGTAACGATCTCGTCGCTGTCAATGGACAGAATCCAATTATGGCTGGCCAGTTCCGCGGCCCGGTTGTGCAGCGGGCCGAAGCCCGTGAAGGGTTCCTGGTACAGGCGCACGTTGGCAAAACCCTTGGCAATGTCCAATGTGGCGTCCGTGGAGCCGTTGTCCAGGACGACGACCTCTGGAAAGCCGGACAGGGCCTGCAGACATTCGCCGAGCCTGCGCTGGGCGTCCCTGGTCAGGACCGTGACGCTGATGTTCTGGACTGAGGCCATTTTCAAGGCAATTATTTTCTCTTTGGAATCGGGGGCGGGGTCATGCGGTCCGCCATCCGGGCAAATAATCAAGGATTACGGGATCGTCTCCACCGAGGCGTACTTGGGCTCGTGCAGAGGCAGGACAATGTCGGCCAAACCCTTGACCCGGACCATCTGGTCGTAGGCCAGGCAAGGGTTGATGTTGGTCCCCGGCGGGATGACTTCCATTTCCATGGCTGTGACGCTCTTGGGCGGAAAAAGGTTTTCCTCGATCACGCAGAATCCGGTGATGGCCGCCCGTCCGGCCTCGGTATCCACGAGCACGGTCAGCCCGCCCTCGGTGTGGGCCGGGGTGTGGAGAACGGAAATGCCGGGGAGAATTTCCTGGTCCCCGGTGACGATCTTGATTTTCCCGGCGTCCTCCACCTCTGCGATGAACTCCTCGTTGTAGCGGAAGTCCAGGGGATGGGGGTTGTGGACGCGCTCAAGCTCCTTGGCGTGGACGTAAAACACGGCATTGACGCATGCTGCGTCGTTTTCGCAGTGGTCGTTGTGCAAATGGGTGTGAATGACCATGTCAATGTCCTCGGGGGTCAGGCCGAAGCGGGCCAGGCCCTCCTCAAAGGTGTAAATCCTGCCGCCTATGGCCTTCTCCCGCTCCTCGGAGCGCACCGGGCTCATTTCACCGGTATCCACCAGCACCTTGGGAGCGTTTGGCAATCCAGAAGCTTCCAGATACCAAGCATAGATGGGGATGGTGTAAGGGCGGCCGTAGGCGTGTTGGGCCGTCATCATGCCCTGGTCAAAGACCTGTGGGCC
>DBNV01000027.1:0-5688 GCA_002299865.1 Desulfonatronaceae bacterium UBA663
CGTGGCCGCGCTCAACCCTCTTTTGGATCGGATTCAGGCCAAAGTGGATCAGTTGCAGGGGCCGGACACGAAGCTCAGCGCCGAAGTCCGCCGGGGTTTTGGGGCCGTGCAATGGTGCCTGGAGCACAATATGATCCAGCAGGCTTATACGCTGCTTCAGGAAACCATTGTTACCTGGGTCTGTCAGCAGGCCGGACTGGACTGGCAACGTCGAGAAGACAGGTCCTTTGCTGCCATGGCCATGGGGCTGTGGAAAAGACCCGAAGAGGAGTGGGAGAGGGAAGCTGCGAAACGCCCTGATGAAGTCAAACGAATCCTGCAAACCACGCCGCAAGAGCTTCTTCAGCTTTACGATCAGCTCAAAAACTTGCGGAATGATTTGAACCACGCCGGGACCGTCGAATGTTTTAAGGTGGAAAAAATCTTGACAGAGATTCACAGGTTTTTTGGAGAGATCCAACGAATCTTTGCGAAAGAGGGAATCTTTTAATCCAAGACGTCATTGCCGCCATGACCATGGAACTGACATGGCCTTCCTTTTGAAATGCTGAGCCTGGTTTGCCATGTTTGCCAGGCAGGCGCCGGAACGAGGGGAGCGGTTGAAAATATTTTTCGCGGGGTTTTGAAAAAAATGATTGTGGGGCCGTAAGGAGAGGGTGACGCGACAACCAAGCCTCTTGTGTCGAATTCGAGGCGCTTGGAAAGGAGGTTGAATGGACCAGGACAAGCTATCTTTTTTTGTGCTTGCGGGTCTGCTGCACGACGTAGGCAAGCTGCTGGAGCGTGGTGAAATATTTTCTGAGGCCCGCACGGATGAGACGGCTTTGGGCTTTCTCCCTCAAAGCGGAGGGTGGAGGACGCATTTTCACGCTGTCCATACCTGGGCTTTTTGCGTTTGGCTGGAGGAACGCTTTGTTTGCCTGCGCCGGGAGGACCGGAGAGCATGGAAGGAATGGGCCGCGGCGCATCACCGTAACGACGAGACAGGGTTCGAGGCGACGGTGATCCGGATCGCGGATTGGTTGTCATCCAGCGAACGTGAGGAGGGTGACTATTACTCACGCGGCATACACCAAAAAACCTTGCTGGAACCTGTGCTGGAACGGGTAGCCTTGGATGCGGAAGCGGCCTGCCTGGCCACCAGGCATCGTTATCCCCTTGCCGCGCTGGATTCGAACCAGGAAAGCTGTTTCCCGCGCCCCGGGGCGGAGTTGGGGTTGTCGTCCGCGAAAGAACCGGAGGCCGCGGTCCAGGATCCGAACACTTGGGATCACCTGCTGGCCGCGGAGCCGAAAGTCACGGAGTATCGCGCCTTGGGCGAGGGACTGCTGAGGGATTTGGAAAATTTGGCCAAGGCGTGTCCCGACATACGCCTGGAGCATCTGCTGACCACCATCTTGACTCTGCTGGAACGGTACACGGCCAATATCCCTTCGGCCACCAACGTCCGTCACCCGGACATCAGCTTGTTCGACCACATGCGGACCACGGCGGCAATCGCGCAGGGACTGTACGTTCAGCACTCAGGTCGGAAAAAGCCGTTTGAAGGCTTGCAGACCCCGAACGAGTCCAAATGGTTAATGGTTTGCGGCGATTTTTCAGGGATCCAGAAATTCATCTACAATCTGACCAACAAGGGCGCGGCCAAGGGACTGCGCGGGAGGTCGTTCTACGTCCAGATGTTCTGCCGCATTTGTGCGGATTACATTCTTCGTTGCCTGGGCCTGACCAAAGTCGCTGTGCTCTACAACTCCGGAGGCAAGTTCTACATGCTCGTTGCCGAGAGTCAGCGAGAGAAAATCCTGGAAGCGCGCAGGGAGATCAACGGCTGGCTACTGAACCAATTTCAGGGCGACGTGTTTTTCGGACTGGGATTATGTCCGGTGACCGCGGACATGTTCGCTCAGGGACGGATGGGCGAAGCCTGGAAGGAAGCCGCCGAATTCCTTGGCCGGGACAGGCTCCGCAAGTTCCGTGAATACATCTCCAAGGATTTTTTCGCGCCGCAAACAACCTTTGACCCGTCCAGAAGCTGCCCGGTCTGCGGCAACCGGAATATGGAAAGCCGGGAAACGGAATGTGCTGCCTGCGCGGATCTGGCCCGAATCGGTGTCTGGCTCAAGGACGCCCAGGCCCTGTTCACGGTGACCGGGCAGGACATGGAGCTTGCCGCCGCTCACCTGCATACTTCCTCCGTCGAATCGTTTACGGCCCTGAAGACAAGGGTCTTTTTCCTGAACGAGCAGACCTTACGCAAGCTGAGCGGCTTGCGGACCAAGAGCGGCGTCCTGACCGTCTTGAACCACCTGGCCGACAGGCAATCGGCCGAGCTTCCCCTTGGTGATTACGGTTTGGAGCGACTCTACCTGGGCCGGTGGCGAAGCGACAGGCAGGTCAAGGAGGACGGTGAACCCTGGAATTTCGACGATTACGCGAATTACTCCCGAGGGATTTCCCGGCTGGGCATCCTGCGTATGGACGTGGACAATCTGGGTCTGATCTTCATCCAAGGGTTGCAGTATCCGAAACGCGGCAGCGTGAGCGTGGCTGGAGCGGACAAGAAGGGTTGGGGGAGCGTCTTGTACGGCGAGGACGGTTTGCCACAGCTCAAGCCTATGGGCTCCATTTCCAGGATGGCCACCCTTTCACGGCAGTTGAACCATTTTTTCAGCGCCTATCTGCCCAGAATTTTGGAGTCTAAGGATAAGGATTATGACCGCTGTCAAATCGTTTACGCTGGCGGAGACGATCTGTTTATCATTGGCTCCTGGGACCAGTTGCCGGAACTGGCTAAGACCGTACGTGAAGAATTCAGGAAGTTTACATGCTACAATCCTAACTTTTCCATTTCCGGCGGAATAAGCCTGCAACGCGGGCGCTATCCACTGTTCAAGGGCGCGGCCCTGGCTGGAGAAGCGGAGTCGCACGGCAAGCGGGTTCGAGCGGACTGGAGCGGGGCCAAGACCTCCCGGCGCAAGGATGGTTTCTGCTTCCTGAGCGTGGCCGTGCCCTGGGAAGACATGGAGATGGTTTTGGCAATGAAGGAATTGCTTGCTGATGAGTTGAGTAAAAACAACAAGGGACTGTTGAGCTACCTGAGTCAGATTTCCTCTCAGAATCATGTCCTGGCTCGTGAGTTCCAGATGGTCAAGGGGCGCACCCTGCGGGAAAGCTGGGAGAGCATTAACTTCTATCCCTGGCGCTGGCGCACGGCTTACCAGTTGAAACGCCGGTTCAGGGACGACAGCGAGCGTATCGTGACCTGGACCGAGCTGCTTTTTGCCGACAGGATCAACAAACAGCACAGCCTGCTGCCTGCCTGCGCCTGGATGGAAATGCCCTTGCGCTGGGTGGACTATCTGCACCGTGAAAAAGGAGGAGTAAAATGAATGGTGGAAGAAGGGATCACGGACATCGCGGCGGACAGGATCAAGGTCCAGCCTATGTCGTCAGTAAACAGGATCTGACCGATATTCTGGACGGGACCGACCCTCAAAAACTCGTGCGCATTGCCGAGGATATCGCGGTAGAAACCCTGACCAGCGAAAAGGAAAGCGAAAGGGTTACAACGTCGCAGATCCGCAATATTTTCAAAACGGTGAAAAGTCTTGAGGCCAAAGGTACGGTCAATACCGAGGTAATTTCGAAGCTCGTTCTGCTCAAGCCCAAGCTGGCTTATGCCGCCGGTCGACATAAAGTGCGGGGAATGAAGGTTCTGCAAACCGTGCTTTCCGATGCAATTGATCTCGTTTTCGAAAAGACTGACCGCTTTGGTATGTTCTGCAGTTTTTTCGAGGCCATCCTGGCCTACCATAAAGCCCGTGGAGGTAAATAGCATGAGCATGGCGAACATTGCATTCAAGTCTCGGGTTTTTGTTCGCGGCGTGGTCACTACATTGACCGGCATGCATATCGGCGGCAGCTCCACGGAAATGAGCATTGGCGGCGTGGACAAGATAGTGATCCGCGATCCACTGACTAATCGTCCGTATATCCCGGGTTCGTCCCTTCGAGGCAAAATGCGCAGTCTGATGGAGCGCATGCGCGACGAGATGACTATTAAGATGGATTCCGGCGATACGTTTCACGCCATCAAAGACTTGGCCAAGCCATTGGCTGATGGGGCGCAGATCAGGTCCGCCGGTCCGAGCACGAGGCCAGGGGCGAAATCCAGCCAGCTTTTCGGGGTGGCCATTGACCAGCAGAAAAACGTCGCACCCGAGGACATCATCCCGCAACGCTTGGTGGTCCGGGACGCCAAGCTGCTCAACTGGGAGAAGCTGGAACGGGCCAAGAACACGGACATGCCCATGACCGAGGTCAAGACCGAGGTGGCCATTGACCGGATCACTTCTCAGGCCAATCCGCGTCAGATCGAGCGGGTTCCGGCAGGCGCTCAATTCGAATTCGAGTTTGTCCTCAATCTGTATGGCAATGATCAGGAACAGGACTATGAAAACATGCTTTTCGAGTGCATGCAGCTTGTGCAGGACGACTACCTGGGCGGTCATGGAAGTCGGGGTTATGGCCGGATCATGTTCCAGGTAGATAAACTGACTCGGAAGACCGTGGAAGACTACCAAAAGAACAACTCGCCACAGGACTTGGAGTTGCCCATTCCCGCAGCCCTCAAGAAAGATCAGGCGGCTTCATGATCGCGTATCAACTCACCTTCCTCTCGGCCTTGCACGTGGACTCCAAGGGTTCCGGCGCACCGGAAACCGCCCAGGAGTTCGTGCATTCGGACACCCTTTCCGCGGCGTTGTGTCTGGCTTGGCGGGACGTGTACGGCGCGGATGACGGCAACCTGTTCACGAAGCCTCCTTTTCTGGTCAGCTCCGCCTTTCCGTACATCCGGGACGTGCTGTTTTTTCCGGTCCCGGTCTGGGATGCTTGGAAGGGCGTTGACATAGGCCGACGCAAGGAGGTCAAGGCTGTGAAGTGGCTCTCCCGGTCTCTGCTGGAGGACGTACTGCACGGCGAATGCTTGAATATTGACGCGGTCGAGGTCCTCCCTCGTGGTTTGGCCATGACCAAAGCGGAATTCCATCATTGCGGCATCGGGCCGATGTATCAGGCATGGCGTGTCGGGGAGCGGCAACGGGTACATGTGGATCGTCTGGGCCAACAGGCTGAGGGGGGGCTGTTCTTCTTTGCCTTGCAGTTTTTTGCCGCGGACGCTGGCCTGTACTTTTTGGTTGAGATGGATTCGGCCCTTCGGCCCAAGTTCCATTCCGCGCTGGAATATCTCGGCGATACCGGACTGGGCGCGGATCGGAGCAGCGGGCTGGGGCATTTTCATATCCGGAACAAACAGGATCTCTCCCTGCGATTGCCCGCGATCACGGAGCACTATCTGTCCCTTTCCTTGTACAACCCCAGCCTGGATGAGAACCTCGACGTTTTGTTCCAGGACGGTGCGTACATTTTACTCAATCGTTCCGGATGGGTGCACAGGTCCACCATCGGCCGCCCGCCGATTCGAGTCCTGGGCGAGGGATCGCTTTTTTCCGCCAAGCCCTTGGGCCGGGTCGTGGAGATGCTGTCCCAGGACGTGCGGCAACGATTTCAGCTTGACTTGGATCATGCCGCGCCGCGTGACTATCGTTGCCTGAGCCTGCCCTGCACCAAACCCAAGGCCCTGGAGGGAGCATGAGCCTGAAAAACCTGATGACCGTCCAGACATGG
>DBNV01000027.1:6079-10600 GCA_002299865.1 Desulfonatronaceae bacterium UBA663
CAGGATTACATCGCCAATGGTCGAAACATCGAAATACTGGACCTGGACGACATCCTGATGTCGTTACAAGACAATCCTCAAGCCATCAATGAAATGGGGAGAGGAGAGTTCGATCTGCCTAAGTTCGTCCGGGATTACAAGATTTCCGTGAAGCCAAGTTACGTTTTTACCAATGTGACCTCCGAGCCCAAAGACATTCGTCGGTTTCTTCGGTTTCTGAAGAATGCCCACGGTCAGGCTTATGTTCCCGGGTCATCCCTGAAAGGGGCGTTGCGGACAGGGCTGTTAGAATTAAACGCATCGAGGTTTTCAAATTGGACCGAGTTCAAGGATTTTTCAGACAATGTTCGAAGGTACAAAAGCAAAGATCCTCATCATGATTTTTTACGTCCCCTGCACCTCAGCGATTCTGAAGGAATGAGTCCGCAACAGACACTGGAACTGACAGAAATTAAGTTTTTCAATCTATCAATCGCAGATCAGGCTGGTTGGAAGGATTTTTCTTCCAAGCAAACCAAGACAGACTTTCAGCAGGCCGCAAGTGTGTTTGTGGAGTCGCTCAAGATTGGAACCCAGGTCCATATCCAGGTGGGATTGGATGAATTACTGCTTTCTGAGTCAGGTCGCAAGGCTGCCGAATTGCCCCAAGCCGGTTCCCTCGCTAACTATTCGACCATTGCCCAGGTGCTGAACCAGCATGCCCTCAGAATGGCCACGGCGGAAAAAGCCTTTTTTGCTCAGTATGGCGAGAAGACGGTCCCGGCGGCAAATTTCTACAAGGACTTGCTCTCACGTATCACCAAATCCGCTGACGATGAATTTTATGTGCGCATGGCCTGGGGGAGCGGCTGGCGGGGCATGACCGGCAACTGGCTTTCCGGGCAGGAACTGGAGAAGGTTCGCAAGAAAACCAACCTGGGAAAGAAATTTTGTCCCGTTTTTCCGAAATCCCGGCGGCTGGCCATGCAGGACGGCGTCCCAGCCTTGCCTCTGGGCTGGATCCAGGTCCGGCCCGCGGAGAGGACTTTGTTCCGGATCATTGCCGGGTCCAGTTTTCCCGAACGGGAGTCGTCTTCCGGCACCCCGACCACACCCCGATCCATCCCGGCCCCGGCACCGAAGCAAGACCCAGAGGCCGAACGTATGGAGGCGGTGGCGACATTCAAGAGTTCTCTGCCCCAGCCGGACGCTTTGGCCGGGCATATCGACAGTTTGTTGCAGACCATCCGGGCCAAGGAGGACGAGCAGACCCGCAAGCTGTGTTGTCAGGCCCTGCTGGAGTTGGCGCAAGCGAACAAGAAAAAATTCAAATCAGCGGTCAAGGACCAGAAAGCCTGGGCCGTTAAACTCACGAAATTATGCTCCGAACTGGGGGTGGCGATGATATAAATGGACAAAGAAGCGGCTGCTTGGAGCAGAATAGATCCTGCCCAACGGGGAGGAATGCCTGAGGAGGTGGACCTGCTCGTTGAAAAGGGGGGCAGATTCGTAGCCGTGGAGGCCAAATACATCGAAAACCCGGGCATGCGCGACCTCAAGGGAGTGTCAAGGCTCATCCAGGCCTATGGTTCCGACGCAGTTCTTTCGGCCCTGTTGGTCTGCCGTACGCCGCATGTTCATGATTTGGATGCCCCCGGCAAGGCCGTGCCCGCGGATCGGCTCACTGATTATCTCCCATAGGACTGCTTTTACATGTAGCCAGTTTTCAATATCAGCTATGGATCGCGCACAACCTGACCTCTCCCCCTTTGCCCTGTTCGGCGACCTGCCCCTGCTCCGGCTGCGGGTGGAATACGAGGTGGACGATCCAAAGCTGCTGCCGGACTATTTAGGATCGAGCTGGCGCGGGGTGCTGGGCTGGCAGATGCAGCGGTTGTGCTGTCCTTTCGGCCCGAAGCAGGCCTGCCCGGATTGCCTGATCAGGGAGCAGTGCCCCTATTATTTGCTTTATGAGCTTAAAAGCAACCGGCCGGGCTTTCGGGACGCGCCCAGGCCGCACATCCTGCTGCCTGAGGCGAGTGCAGCCAGGGATCGCCAGTTTTTGTCCATCACTTTGATCGGCAGGGCGGTGCGCACCGCGCCCTTGTTCTGGAAAACCATCCAAGAGGCTGCGGACGTCGGCCTGGGCCGGGAGCGGGTCGGCTTCCGGGTCCACGGCTGGCTGGAGGATTGCCCTGACCTGGGCTGGAAGCGCCTCCCCCTGTCGGAGAGCTACCGGCATATCCATGGCGGAGTGGCCTTGAAGGACTGCTTGAGCCCAGCGCCGGCGTTGCCCTGGGCTCTCTCATTGAACCCTCCTCTGAGGCTTCGCGCCCAGGGGCGATATATGACGGCCATGGATTGGTCCGTTTTTTTCTCCTCCCTGGCCCAAAGGCTGGAAATGCTTTCCGTAATCTTTCACCAGGGGTCCCCGCTGGGCAAGGAAGGCTGGACGGCATTGCAGAAACGCTTTTTGAGCATGACCCCGCAAGCGGAACATGCCGTGGCATGGAAGGACTGGAGCCGCTACTCCAACCGCCAGCGCAAAAAGGCGCCCATGGGTGGATTGGCCGGAAAGATCACTATTTCCCAGGCTCCTTCAGAATTGTGGGACTGGCTGCAATGCGCGAGTCTGGTGCATGTGGGTAAGGGCGCGGCCATGGGGCTGGGCCGAATATGTGTCGGAGTATTGTAATACAAGAGGACGTCGCGAAAAAACACCGCCCCCCTCTTTGCCTTTGTCGCGGTATCCGGTTAAGATGGCTTCGCCATGTCCGACATGAACACCCTCGACATCCTGATCCTCGCAATTCTGGCCTTGACCCTGGTGAGGGGACTGTTTCGCGGCTTTGTCAGAGAGATCTCCTCCATTGTCGGTTTGATTGTCGGCTTCATCCTGGCCAACCGCTACCACGATCAGCTTCTGCCCCTGGTGTCGAACATCCTGCCCGACCCGGTCCTGGCCAATTTGATCAGTTATACACTGATCTTCCTCACCGGCTTGGTCCTTATTTTGATCATCGCCGCGGTATTGCGCTACCTGCTCAAAATCACCCTGCTGGGCTGGCTGGATCGTCTTGCGGGCGGGACCATGGGCCTGATCAAGGGCGCTCTGTTGAGCATTCTGATCGTCCTTTTGCTGACCACCTTCCTTGCGCCGCAAGCCGACATCCTGCGGACCTCCCGCTTCGCGCCGGATGTGAATCAGATCTCCTCTCTCCTGGCGGACCTCATGCCCCCAGAGCTTCGCCGGGAATTCGACGAAAAAAGCCGCCCTTTGCGCGAACAATGGCGGGAACGGGTTCAGGAACGTCTTCTTCAACAGCACAAGCAATAAATTCCCATGCCTGATCACTCATCACAACGCCTGCTAGGCATCTTGGAAGCATTGTTGGGGCCAAAAGGCTGTCCTTGGGACAAGGAGCAGACCCCCCGTTCCCTGGCCGACTATCTGGTTGAGGAAACACACGAACTCGTGGAGGCCATCCGGTCCGATAATCCTGAGGAAGTCCGGGAAGAACTGGGCGACGTCTGGTTCCTGCTGCTTTTCGTGGGCGCCTTGATGGAACGCGCTGGGGCCTTCACCATTGACGAGGCCCTGGAGCAGGCCGCCGCCAAAATGGTCCGCCGTCATCCCCATGTCTTCGCGGACGCAAAATTCCGGGATCTGGACGCCTTGTGGGCCAATTGGGAAAAAGAAAAAAAGAAGGAAAAAAACACACGCGCCCCCTTCGAAGGCATCCCCGCCAGCCTGCCGCCGCTGCTCAAGGCCTATCGGCTTCACTCCAAGGCCGCGCGCCTGGGCTTCACCTGGCAGGATGAAGACGGAGTCCGCGAGCAGATGGATCGAAAATGGCGGGAATGGGAGCAGGCCGAGGCCGTCGGGGACCGGGAGGATGCGTGCGCTGAATTCGGGGATTATTTGTTCACCCTGGTGGAATTCGGTCGCAGAAAGGGGCACAAGGCCAACGAGGCGTTGGATTTGGCCAACCGGAAATTCCTGGCCCGGTTCGAGCGGGAGCCTTCCGACGGGTCTTTAAGCTGAATCCATGTGTGCTTTGTCGCTTCCCCGGCTCTCTGCGGCAAGCACTCTCGCGACAATGACTTCCACCACCTGATCCGGGCTCAGTCCCGTGGTGTCGATAATCGCAGCGTCTTCAGCGGGT
Source organism: Desulfonatronaceae bacterium UBA663 (assembly GCA_002299865.1). Taxonomy (GTDB): domain Bacteria; phylum Desulfobacterota; class Desulfovibrionia; order Desulfovibrionales; family Desulfonatronaceae; genus Desulfonatronum. The sequence goes on from DBNV01000027.1 coordinate 10,225, forward strand.
TTGAGCGGGGCCAGGGTGCGATTGCGGTCCTGCTCGTCGCGCAGGCGCAGATTCTCCGCAAGTTCCCGCAGATCAGCCGCCACACCCATGTCCTGAAGCTGCTTGAACCGCCGCAAGGCCCGTTCCTCGGGCCTTGCCTCCAGAAAAAACTTGTACCGGGCCATGGGAAAAATCGCTGTACCCATGTCCCGCCCCTCGGCCACCAGGGAGGTCCGCGCGCCGAGCGCCTGCTGGGCCGCTTTCAGACGCCTGCGCACGGCTCCGACCTTGGCCAGATGCGAAGCCCACAGGCCTACCTCTTCCCGGCGGATGTCCTCGCTCAAGGGAACGCCGTTCATCAGCAGGCGTGAATTAGCGGTAGCGGCGGTAGCGGCGG
>DBNV01000027.1:10945-15452 GCA_002299865.1 Desulfonatronaceae bacterium UBA663
CGGTAGCGGCGGTAGCGGCGGTCAGCCCGACGAGTTCAAAACGTACGGGAGACAATTTTTCCTGAAGTTCCTTTTCGGACCGATCCCAGCTGCCCGGTCCCAAAAACAGCGCCAGGGCGCGAAACATGGCTCCGCTGTCCAGATAAGCAATACCCAGACGCGCCGCGACAAGCTTGGCCACGGTGGTCTTGCCCGAGCCGGCTGGGCCGTCCAGGGTGATGATCCGCAGTTGTTCAGCCATTCAGGATGCTCTCTAGTTCGCCAATGAAGATGCCGTTCTCCTCCTGGGTGCCGATGCTCACCCGTAAATATTCGTCCAGCCCGTAGCTTTTCAGGGGCCGGATGATCACCCCGCGCTCCAAGAGTTCCTGAAAGACGTCCTCGGCCGGAACAGCGGGACGGAACAAAAGGAAATTGGCTTGGGATGGAAAGACCAGACAGCCAAGCCGTTGCAGTTCATTGGTCAGGAATGACCTCCCCTGGACCACGCAGTCCACGGTAGCCTGAATGTACGGAGCATCCTTGAGGACCGCAATTCCCGCGGCCTCAGCCAAGCTATTCACGCTAAACGGCGGCTTGACCCGGATCAGGGCGTCGGCCAGCCATGCGGGCATCAGACCGTAGCCCAGGCGCAGGCCGGCCAAGCCGTAGAGCTTGGAAAAAGTGCGCAAGACGACCAGGTTCGGGAACTCGCCCAGCCGGGCAAGCAGTGAATACTCTTCTTGCGGCACGGCGAAATCCATGTACGCCTCATCCACTACCAGCAGCGCCTGCTCGGGCAACCTTGCGGCGATGCTTTCCAGTTCCCGGGCCGGCGGAGTGAAGCCCGTGGGATTGTCCGGAGTCGTCACAAAGACCATGGCCGTGCGTTCGTCCACCTCTTGCAACATCCTGACCCAGGGGAAGTGAAAATCCTCATCCAGGCGGACCTTGCGGATCTCGACGCCGCACAGTTTGGCCAACAGGCGGTACATGCTGAAACTGGGTTCGAAAATAACGATATTATCCACGCCCGGACGAGCGCGGACCCGGAGCAGCAAGTCGATGATCTCGTCCGAACCGTTGCCGGCCACGATGCACTGCCAAGGCACGCCCAAATGCTCGGCCAAGGCGCGACGCAGATCCGGGTTGCCGGAACGCGGATAGCGGAAGGCGCTTGAAGAGTGCAGTTCAAGGGACTGGAGAACCAGCGAAGAAACCCCTAAGGGATTCTCGTTGCTGGCCAGCTTGATCACTCGTTCCAGACCGTATTTTTTTTGGATTTCCTGAATGGAAAGGCCAGGCGTATAGGGGGTGAAGTTTTGGATTTCTGGGCGGAGCAAGGTTTCTCTGGGCACGACGTGTCTCTAATGGGATGGCTATTGGTTGATGGCGAGACGATGCTTTCAGGATGGACATTGTCTCCTTCCCAACATTTGAACGGGGAAGTCAACTCGGCTCACTTCATGCACGATGTCCGCGCATTAGTCTTATGGCCATGAACCGCTTATTTTGTCCCCGGACGGACGGTAACCGCCGGGATGCCGCGCCACATGCCGGGAGAGTAGGGTGCTTTCATGCTCCTGTCCTGAACAAGCCGACCTTTAGCCTGCAAGACAAAAAACATGTCTCCGGCAACAATTTCCTTGGTCGACTCCAAGATTTCCATTTGGCCTTGGGAACCGAAAATCTGAGTGATCACGCCGGAACCGACAACCTTCACGAACCCCGGCTTGAGCCCTTCCTGCCACTGGACAATCAGCACCGGCAAAGGAGCGGACAAATCGGTCGGGTCCGTCAAGGAAACGTAGACCCGCGACCCCATTCCGGCCATAGTGTAATCGTCGTGCAAGACATCAATCACGCCGGCAAAACGCCGTAGCGGAAGAAGCGTCGCTTCGAAACGAACATCGTGAGTGAACTTGCCCGAAAATTCATCCCGAAGAGGCTGACAATATCCTGTCAATTGGCTGCCTGCATGGAATATTCCCTCCTGATCAGAGCGATCTGAAGGCTGCAACACGAGACTCTTCATCATAAAATCGCGCAGCAGACTCTTAAAGGCCTTCCTCCACGCCTCCTGCTCAATCTTGTCGCACAACTCCTCGACCAATCTGTAGACGGCCAAAGGGTCGTCCATGATAGCGTAATAACTCAAGATGGCTTCCTTTCTCTCCCGTCTCTCCCGCGGATCTCCCACCTGCATCTCAAGAAGCTGTCTTTGGCATGCGCCCTCCTGCGCCGTCTGTTCCAGGCGGTCATTGTAAAAAGTCATATCCCCTTTGCAGACGAAAGGCGCTCCTTTTTCAACCGCTTGAAAACGCTGGCTGTCGGCTTGCGCCGGCAGGACTGATTCCGGCATGGCACGACTTTTTGCAGCAGTCTCTTCCATTTCCAACAAGATAGCCGCAAATTTTTCCAAGGCCTCGCTGTGGGCGAGTCCGGTTGTGATGGCGCCTTTCAATCCCAACAGTTGAGCCTCGCGACTCGAAGGTTGATCTCCAAAGCGTTCTCGGCGCTCAAGCTCAATTAGTTGTTCAATGTCTCTCATCAGGCGATCTTGGGGCGACAGTTGCGACTCGGGCTTACCCCAGCGTGAAAGATCCAGAAAGGCTAGGTTGTTCGGCAGAACGGCCACTTTCACTACGGACTCTTCCACCATCGGCACCGTCTCTTGATCGGTAAAAATCATATCCATGCGTGCTTTTTGCGGCGCACAGGAAGCGAACATGACGGCGGACAGCAACGTTAACCAGAATAACTTCATGGCCGGCACACTCCATCAAAGGATTGTCGGACGGATGAAGATCAACAATTCCCGTTTCTGTTCCTCAGCCAACCGATTCTTGAACAGCCAGCCCATCAGAGGAATGTCGGCGGCACCGGGAACCCTTCTTTCATCAAGCCCTACAATGGTTTTCAAAATGCCTCCGAGAACAACAATCTGACCGTTTTCAATATGAAGCTTTGTTTGCGCCCTCTTTTTTTCAATATTTCCGCCACCCGCAGGCGCATCGTCGGATACGAACAAGTTCAGGATCAGAGTGTCGTCCGGCATTATCTGGGGTTGAACAGTCAGCTTCAAGACTGCATCGACGTATTCGGTACGGGTTCCCCGTTCATCAGTCACCTGTATGGCGATGCTTATGCCTTGTTCGATTTCAGCGCGATGGTTGTTTAGCGTCACGATGCGCGGGCTGGACACTGTCCTGGATTCCCCCTTCAACTCCCCAAGCTGCAGTTGGGCGTCCAAGGTGAGCAAGTCCGGACCGACCAGCCTGGAAATGAATCCGCCGATGCCAAAGGATGCCTCGCCAACGGGAAACGGAGCGTTGACGAGGTAACCGGGGGTGACGACTGCTCTCGGGATAGTCGGAGGAAGTCCGCCCGCAGCTCCGTAAAGGCCGCGGTGAAACTCCGTAGTGACCCTCTCAACCCCTCCGCCCCATCGGATGCCCATGCCCCGCTGGAAAGTTTCCGTCGCGTATACCACGCGAGCCTCGATGAGCACTTGGCGCTCCGGTCTGTCCAGCTGCTCCACGATTTGGCGAATCTTCCGGATGTTTACTGGAACATCCGTCAGGATGAGCATGTTGGTCCTGGGATCGTGGGACATGTTGCCGCGGTCCTCGGCCAGAAACGGCCGAGTTCTGGCCTCCATTTCTGCGGCGGTGGAATAGTTGAGCTGGATGAAGGCCGTCTGCAAGGGCTCCAGCTCTTGTTCTACGATCCGCGCCCTGGCGGCCTCGGCCTTGGCGTCGCTGATCATTTTGCTTTCCGCGCGCAGACGCTCAATGGTGCTGATCCTAAGAATATTGCCGACCTGCACCTTTCCCAACCCTTGCTGGATCAGAACTAGATCAAGCGCTTGGTCCCAGGGGACGTTCTCCAGTTGCATGGAAATCCTGCCGGTCACCTCAGGGTCCATAATCAGATTGTAGCCTGCAACTTCATTGATCAAGCGCAGAACCTGTTCCACTTCTGCGTCCTGCAGGTCAATGGAAATGGGGGCTCCTGTATAGTTGGCGTCCATGCCCGGGAAAATAGCCTGTGCGTCGCGATCCCCGGCCAAGGTTCCAGCGTGTTCGAACTCCGACAACTCCTGATCCGGGATCAGCGCTGGGGCAGTTTTTTCGGCGTCCTTGGCGATCACCCCTTCGGGAACAACCTGTCCAGCAGCTGGAACAGCAAAACGAAGCTTCAACAGCCCAGGTCCGCTTTCGGGCGCCATGCTCACCGGCCCGGTGGTGATGACGATCAATTCCGAGCCTTCCTGTGTATTCCGCAACAAGGCATTTTTCACGGGATGAGAAAATTCATGGAGCTGATACACCCTTGCTAAAGAGATCGGTGCGCGGATTCCTGAAAAAACATAATGCATGCGACCGGGTTCCGAGGACAGCAAACGCCAATCGATATCCCGGTCGGAATCAAGGCGAATGATCAGTTCGCCGGGCTCTCCGCGCAAAAAATCTATGTGCGTAAACAAGCCTTCGACGTCTTTAATCATCAAATCTTGAGGCAGAGG
>DBNV01000027.1:15778-19761 GCA_002299865.1 Desulfonatronaceae bacterium UBA663
TGAGGCAGAGGCTCGACATCAACGGCCGAAGACATGTTCAAGTTCGGAGATGCCACTGAAAAACTCTCAAGCTGAACGTGATTCGGAGAGGTGCTTGCAGCGCATCCCCACAAAACCGACACGCATCCAAGATATAAGGAGATCATCATGACCCGAAGAATACCTTTCCGGATAAAAAAGCGACAATCGCAGGCGTGATCACTCATGTTCATCTCCCAGATGCGGATGTAACAAAAGCACAACCTCTCGTGATACGGGCCTGCCCACAAGATCAAGCCCTTTTTCCTCGATGATGATTTTCTCCGGTGTAATGGCCTGGACAACGCCTCCCTTACGCCCCACGGAAACCCCGGGGCGCAGCACGTACCCCTTGCCGTCGGGCATTTCCACCATGGCCAGGGCAGACGCAGCTTGGTCATGCTTCCAGAGGATGCCCACCACGCGCAACTGAGCGACTTCCACCTGTTCCAAAGGAGTCAAGGGCCTGGCAGGCACAAGGGGTTGAAATCCGGCCCCTATGACGGGAGGGGCCGGACGAACAAAGGGCCGAAAAGGATCAGGCTTGTCCGCGGGCCTGTACACATAGCCATCCGGGATCTGCAACCAGTGGGGCAGTTCCGTAGTGGTCCCCAGCAAGTTTTCTTCCTCGGCCGGTTCGTCCAGGGACAGAGCCGCTGCGGGAAACAACACCACCCCAAGCAAAAGCAAGATGTTGGTAAGTCCAAGGTGGTTGGCGGCTAGGGTCATTGTGAATTCTCGCAGGGTGTATCCTAGCAAAAACGACTGCTACCGTTGCCTGCCTTGCTGCTGCGTTTGTTGCTTTTGCGCCTCTTCGGCCGCCTTGATTTCCTGCTCGCTGAGCGCTCGGTAGACCTGAATGACGCTCTCCGCGTTGAGAATCACCGGGTCGGCCCCGACCGCAGCCGTGGGCTGCAAGCGCAGGCGATCCAGGCTGACCAGACGATCCAGTCTAGCCATGCGATCAAAAAACGTCATTAGATTATGAAACTCCCCGCGCATCCGCAATTGGACTTCGCGGGAGGCGTAGAAGTCCTTTTTAATTTCGTTTCCGGGTTGAAAGAGCAAAAACTCCACCCCGACTTCCATGCCCAAGCGTTCGATGGCCGCCAGCAGACGCTCGCGTTCCTGGGCATCCTCGGGCAGCAACATCTTGGCCATGGCCAATTCATATTCGCGCACCGCCGTTTCCTGCTCAAGCTGCGGCAGTCTGGCAGCCAGACTGCGATTGGTCGCGATGGAGGCTTCCAGCGTGCTGATTTCCTCGCGCAGACTGGAAATTCGCTCCATTTTCGGCAAAAAAACCAAAAAAGCATAGCTGCCCACCCCGGTGAGCACAAGGGCGGTCAAGAGCAGGAGCTTGCGCAGCTTGCTCAAGCCTTCAAGATTCTTGAGAAATGTCCACCTATCCATGATCCGCCTTTTGCTGGTAATACTCGGCCGGGGGCGGCCCGAACATCACTAGGCAGTGAAACTCCACCAAGGTCAATCCCTGAACCTCCCGGCGCAACGTACGCTCCGTGATCACCCCGCGGACGAACGCGGAGGTCCGCAAGATCTCGACGTATGCGGCGAAGGACTGGTTGTCCATGGCCACGCCCTTGACTTGCAGGACCCCGTTTTTATCCAGGTCAAAGGTCTCGAACCAGATGCGTTCTTCGGGCAACACCGAGATCAGGGCGTCCACGTACCGCACGGGAAGTGATTGAATCCCTCGAATTTCTTTGATCACTTCGATCCGGTCCTGGATGGCCTTCATCTCGTTTTCCATGCGTCGCACCCAACCCACCTCGACCATAAGCGCGGCGTTCTCGGCTTCCCTGGCCTGATGGATTCTCGCCAAGTCCTTGACCTGTTCCGAAACCCAGAGATGCGTCAGCAGTATCGTCCCGCCGAAGACAACGACGGCCAAGACCAAAACTCCTAGATTCAGGCGGAGAGTAGAGATTCTCGGGCGCTTCTCCGGAGGCAGAAGATTGATGCGGATCATGCCGTCGCCTCACGCAAGGCCAGCCCTGCGGCCACAGCGAACTGGGGGCCTACCGACCGCAGATAGGCAGGGTCGAAATGGTTCGGATCGGACTCAAGCCTGCGCCACGGATCCAGGTGTTGAACGTCAAGTTCCAACCCGTCGGCCAGCTTCTCCCGCAACCCCGCAAGCAGGCTGCCTCCACCGGAAAGGAACAGATTCTTGGCGGGCGCGGAATCCGGGACGGACCCCACATAAAACCCGATCAGCCTGCGGATCTCGGAGATCCAGGAAGAAACACCTCCCTCAAGCTCAGCGTGCAACATCGCCTGGCCTTCAGGGGAAAGATCCCCTGGTCCGTTGATCTTGATTTTCTCGCTCTCCAGCCTGGACTTGTTCATAACCTTGGCGAGGCGGTCCGTCAGCTGTTGTCCGCCCAGGCTCAATTCGCGATGGAAAACAAGTTGGCCGTGTAAAGCAATGCAGAAGACGCTCAAAAGCCCTCCCACATCAAGAAGGTACTGCGGCTCAGCCTGGAATTCAGGATAATTGAACTCGAAGCAATTGTTTAGGGCAAAAGCGTCCACGTCCAGGACCTGCGGTTCAAGACCGGCTTTCGTGAGGACGCTCAGACGCTCCTCTACCTCCTTCTTTTTGCTGGCCACCAGGACAAGATCCAGGGTGCCCGTCCTGGGGCCAGGACCGAGGATCTGGTGATCCAGATAGACGTCCTGAAGGTCGAACGGGATGTATTGCTTGGCCTCCTTGGCCAGGAAACTTCCTATGTCCGCGGCGGCCTCGGCGGGAACGGTCACGCGCTTGATGATCACGGCATGTCCGGTCATGGCCGAAATGACGCCCTTCTCGCGGATGCCCAATTGTTGCCAAAGCTCGTTCAGACGAATTGAAGCCTTTTCGGCCTTGTCTCCCTCAAGACCGAACAAGGGGGAACGCCCGAGCTTCTCCAAAAAAGGCTTGTTACGGCTCATCCCAAGAGTGACGACCTTTATCCAGCCGCTGCCCAAGTCCACTCCCGGCGGCGGCTTCTTTTTCCCCAGCGAGATGGTAATGTTCAAAACCTTTTCTCAACTATTATAACTCAGCCCAGGGGAGCATCTCTGGAGGACCGCCGGAAAAGTTTACTTTGAATCAAAACGGACGGGACAAAACGGTCTCAGCGTCAAAACCGGGCAGTTAGCGCTCTTGACCACTTTTTCCGCCACCGAGCCGAACAATATCCGGTCGATGCCCTTGCGGCCATGGGTACCCATGACGATGAGGTCCACGTTCTCTTCGTCGGCGCACTTGACGATCTCCTCGGCAGCGTAACCGCTGACGACACGCCCGGTCACGCTCACATCCGGAAGATATTGGGCAATAAACGCCTCCATGTTCTGCTCGGCGCCGGAAACGATCTCCCCGACAAAGGTTTCGATGGAGTTCGGAGGCACATGAAAACTGACGTATTGGTTTAAGGAGGGGGCTGAATAGATGAGGATCACCTCCGCATCGAAAGCCTTGGCCAACGAATGAGCGTAATTGGCCACCATCGGGCTGACCTCGGAAAAATCAATGGCGCAAAGAATCTTTTTCATATCCACCACAGATCATTCCTCCTGCTGGGGTTGTCCGGCATGCCCGGCAATCGCAGCGCGTCCGGGAAAAGACCGACCCTGGGCCGAAAAAAAACATGGGTTTCAAAAACTGCGGATGCATCGGCTCCCGCATACCATGCCCTCCTGTAAACCTATTTTACCAAAATATTAAACACCTTGCAAGTACATGTATGCGTCCACCACCTTTGGCACTCGGGTTGGTGTTGGATGAGGGATGATAGGGGAGTCTTCTGTCCGAGTCGATAGTGGGGTCTTTGGGTGTTGTAGAAGACGAGCCAGTCAGCCATTTTTTGGTTGAACAGTCCAAGGTCTGTGAAGAGCAAGTTTTCATGATAGTCGACGAAGGACTCCTGCACGGTGCGGTTGAAGCGTTCGACGTG
>DBNV01000027.1:20129-20987 GCA_002299865.1 Desulfonatronaceae bacterium UBA663
ATTTTGGGTGATTTTGGGTAGGTATACCAGCGCTGGATGCCACGGGCCTTGAGTGTTTGGGCAAAGGTTGCTTCGAACTCGGAGCCGTTGTCGGAGAGCAGAACTTGCGGCTGCATGGGCAAAGAATCAAGTGCCGCCGTCAATGCTGCCTGGGTGTGCCGGGTGGCTTTACTGGGCAGTGCCACGGCGAGGCCGAAGGCGCTGGCGGGGTCGATGAAGGTTAGCAAGTAGCGGCGCATACCGTCACGCACGCGCTCGATAGTGTCCACGGCCAGACACTCAAACGGTGCGGTTCTGACGCATTTGGGCTTGCGCGGTTTGGGTGCTCGACATGACTTGGGCCGCCCGAGCCGGTCGATGCGGGGCGGTGCGTAGCGCATCTTGTCGGGGGCGCGGGCGATAATGCGCCCTATAGTGGAGGCCGAGGGTCGTGGGATGCCCTGTGCCTGGCACCAGGGCATCAGCATGACAGCCAGTTTGTCTTTGCCGAGGTTGGGATATGTCATGCGCAGACGCCGAATCTCGGCAATGAGTCTGGGGTCGGTCTTGGACGTGCGGCGGCGCTTTGGGGCGCAGGATTTTGCAGCCAGTGCAGCCGGATTGGCCCCGGCGTCAACGATCTGCTTACGCCAACGATAGAGGGTGCGTCGAGAGACTTCAAAAGCGTCGATCGTGGCGGCCAGACCGTGCTTTTTCCAGAACTGGAGGATCTTGAGACGTTGTTGGGCATCTTTGGGAGTCATGTCCCAAAGATACCCTAAAGAGGCGAACCAGGTGAACCCCCGAATGTGGCAGCCTACGTGCTGCACTTGCATGGCGCTCCTCCTTCGTCGAAGGAGTGCCAAAGGTTTCTGAACT
>DBNV01000013.1 GCA_002299865.1 Desulfonatronaceae bacterium UBA663
GCATCGGGCACATTGTCGGCGATAAGCCGCTGCGCGAAACTGTTGCCGAGATGGCCCAGGCCGCGGCCTTCAATGATCCGCGCTTCCCGCCCCTGACACCGGATGAATTCGCGGAACTGGACGTGGAAATCTCCATCTTAAGTCCCTTGCGCCGGTGTCAAGCGATGGACGTTAAGCTTGGCCGGCACGGTCTGCTTGTTCGCCGGGGCGAACACTCCGGGCTGCTCCTGCCCCAGGTGGCCAGGGAATACGGCTGGAACCGAAATACCTTCCTGACCCAGACCTGCCTCAAGGCCGGTCTGCCGCCTGCGGCTTGGCAAGACCAGGCCACCGAGATTTTCTGCTTTGAAGCCGAGGTCTTCTCCGCATGACGTACGCAATGATTGTGAAGTGTGCGCCTTCGGCGCAGTGCGAGTGTCTCACCTTCAATGACCACACTCACACTCACACGGAGCGCAACCCCACGCCCATGCCCAAATCGCCCGCCCTCACCATGCTCCTTGTTCTACTCCCCCTCTTGCTTCTCTCGGCCTGCGCCACAAGATACGCCCCCCGCCCCGCCCCGCCCGGCACCTTGGCCGACTCCGTGGTCCAGACCGCGCGGTCCCAGATCGGCGTCCCCTATCAGCGGGCGGGCGCGTCGCCTCGAAGCGGTTTTGACTGCTCCGGACTGGTCCAGTGGGTCTACGCCCAACACGGGTTCTCCCTGCCCAGGACAACGTCCGAACTCTTGGGGGTGGGCGTCGCCGTGCCGGTACAGGACCTGTGCGCCGGAGATCTGGTGTTCTTCCGGATCAGGAAAAGCGGAACCATGCATGTGGGCATCGCCACGGGACAAGGCTCGTTCATCCACAGCCCCAAGCCCGGTCACAGGGTCCGGGAGGAGAACCTCTTCGCCCCCTACTGGACGCAACGCAAGATCGGGGTGCGCAGGCTCCTCTGACCGCCCTCGCCCGTCCTTTTGGTCTTTTGCCTGCCAACAAAGCCCATCTCAACCTGCCGGCAGATACCCATAAGCACATTGAATTCGTCCCGGCATAAAATCCATGCACTGTACCAGACAGCGCACCCATAACTGGAGAAATTTTTACACATTGAACCGGAACTCAACGATGTCCCCGTCCTTGACAACGTAGTCCTTGCCCTCCAGGCGTAGCACCCCCCGTTCCTTGGCCGCCTTGAAACTTTTGCAGGCCAGGAAGTCCTCCCAGCCTAGCACCTCGGCGCGGATGAAGCCGCGCTGGATGTCCGAATGAATCACCCCGGCGGCCTCCAGCGCGGACAGCCCCCTGCGCAGGGGCCAGGCCCGGACCTCTTTTTCCCCGACGGTGAGAAACGTGATCAGCCCCAACAAGGCGTAAACCCCGCCTACCACACGGTTTAAGACCGAATGCGCAATACCCAGACTGCTCATAAAGGCTTGCCGCTCCTCCAGGTCCTGGATCTCGAAAAGTTCCCGCTCCAGTCTGGCGGAAACGGCCAGATGAAGCACGCCCTCGCCGGCTTCGGGCAGGGTCAAGCCGCCCAGCTTGTCTTCGCCCACGTTCCAGACCCAAAGCACGGGCTTGGCCGAAAGAAAACGGAAGCCCTTGAGTTTCGGCTGGGCCAGAAGCGCGAGGTTCTCGCGCAAAGGGCGCTCCCCGTCCAAATGTTCCTTGGCCAAAAGCAGGGCGCTTTCCTCCGCGGCGTCATGCAGGTGCTTGGCCTTTTTCTTGTCTTGAGCGATTCGCTCCAGCCGCTTTTCCACCACGGCCAAGTCAGCGATGATGAAATCCGCTTCCATGGCCTGGAGTTGCTTCAGCGGCTCGGCCGTAAACGGCTCGGCCGCGCCGGAAAAACCGTCCAGTACGGCCAGCAGACAGTCGTAGGGCCGCACCTCGCCAAGCACCCGGTCGCCCAGGCCGCCGCCCTTGGCTCCGGCCGCGCCGGGCAGGTCCAGGAATTCGATTTCCGTGAAGGTGATCCTCGACGGCTGAAACAAATCCGCCAGGGACTTCAGGCGCGGCTCCGGCACCTTGACCATGGCCCGTCCGGTCTGCGAGGCTGACGATCCAGCCAGGGCCGCGAACAATTCGCTCTTGCCCGCCCCGGCAAACCCGACCAATGCTGTTTTCATTTGTTGCTCCGTAAAATGTTCGGTGCGGATGCGGATAGGGGCATCCAAGAATGTTGTCAAAGACCCTTGCCCCCGGCGCGGCCTTGGGATAGTGCCTTGCCTTCGTAGACCAAGGAGGATTTTAGGCATGCAGGATGCACGGGGACTGTACTACTATCCCACGCCCACGAACAAAAAGGAGCGGATGTACGTCCGGGAACGGGCCGGACAGGTGGAATTCCGACTTTGGAACCTGGAGCGCCCGGAAATCTGGGACCGCCACGACTGGCTGCCTTTCGACGTCATTCAGCAGGCTGCGGCCCGGTACGCGGGCAAGGGCGGCTCACCCCTGGCGCTCTACGACCTGGACGTGGCCATGGCCTTGATCCGGGAGGAGCGGCTCAAAAAAGCTCAGAACGTAAATACCCCGTCCTCGTAAATCACCTTGGCCTTTTGTTCCGTATTCACCAGATCCCAGTGCTGG
>DBNV01000117.1:0-23545 GCA_002299865.1 Desulfonatronaceae bacterium UBA663
AACTGGTCGCAGATACTGAGCACGGCCGGCCAGGCCGCCAGAAAATCCCCCAGGCCGCCCCGGTGAACAAGGAGAATGTCTGGTTTGTTCACGGTTATCCTTTTATCCGAGAATGTGGCTCCGGCATCTTGCCGGAGCATAAGCCGGCTCCACCGACACAAGGAACGACGACGTATTGCCCTTTTCGCAAGCCCGGCATAAGATGCGTTATTATTGTTTGCGCTTAAGCGTCAAGCTGTACATGACGTCCTGTGCATGACGTCAGAAAACACGGAATGGCTTGTCGAGGGAGCATGAGGAATTTGTCCTAAGCAAGCTGGGTTTTGCTTTTTTAGCGTCGGTGCCCTGTCTGATCGGGCTTGCCCCGGGCTTGCGCCCTGCTTGCCGACAACGATTCAGACACCGTGAAGGACCCCTGACTCGCCCCCGGCGGAAGGATGCCTGGATATGTCCGGCTTACAAAAGACCTGTCCGTATTGCGGCGCACACTTAACGGCTTACGCCAATCCGACGCCCACCGTTGACGTGATCATCACCACCAGCGAGGGTGTCATTCTGATCCGCCGCAAAAACCCTCCACATGGCTGGGCCCTGCCCGGAGGCTTCATTGACTACGGGGAGTCCGCTGAACGGGCCGCCGTCCGGGAAGCCAAGGAGGAAACCGGCCTGGATATCGAACTGACCGGTCTTCACGGCGTGTATTCCGACCCCGGCCGCGACCCGAGACAACACACCATCAGCACCGTCTTCACGGCCCGGGCGAAAAACATTTCAACCCTTCGGGCCGGGGACGACGCCGAAGCGGTTCACTCCTTCGCCGGCAAGGCCCTGCCCCGCCCCATGGTCTTTGATCACGAACGCATCCTCAACGACTTTTTTTGTCGAAGAAACTTCTTGGATCACGCATGCCCGGCCGATCCGCTTCATCCTCCATCGTCAGGCATCGTCATGAAAGCAGGCCTCGCTTCGTAACAAGGAAGACGTATGAATCAACAGCCCCAAGTGATCTTCGTGACCTCGGAAATATACCCTTTTTCCAAAACCGGCGGTCTGGCCGACGTCATGGGTGCCCTGCCGCAGGCCCTCTCCCGCCTGGGCGTCTTCACGGGGGTCATTACGCCGTTCTACGGGCGGTTGGCGACCAGCGACTACAGGTTGCGCCTCATCTACGAGGACTGTCCCGTGGGCTATCCCTGGCCCGACACTACGGCGGACATTTTCATGTCCGACTATCACGGCCTGCCCGTCTATTTCATCTCCAGGGGCGAGTATTTTGATCGTCGCTTTTTCTACTGCACCCACAAAGACGACTACTTCGACAACTGCGAACGCTTCATCTTTTTTTGTCGGGCCACCGTGGAGTGGGCCAGGCGGCTGGCCAAGCCGCCGGCCGTGATTCACGCCCACGACTGGCACGCCGCGCTGGTGCCGGCCTATCTGCATTTTCTGCGCAAGGTCGACCCGTTCTGGGAAAGGACCGCTTCGGTGGTCACCATCCACAATCTGGCGTTCCAAGGACGGTTCGCCTATCGCCTCTTCCTGGAGTCCGGACTGCCGCATTCGGCCTGGCACAGCGACGGAGCCGAGTTTTATGGAGACTTCAATCTGCTCAAATGCGGCATTTCCTATGCCGATCTGGTGACCACGGTCAGTCCCGCCTATGCCCGGGAAATCCTCACGCCGGAATTCGGGTGCGGCCTGGAAGGCATCCTGCAACGGCGCGCGTCGGACCTCCGGGGCATCCTCAACGGCGCGGACTACCAGGTCTGGGATCCCCAACAGGACAGGTTCCTGTCCTGCACCTATTCTCCCGAACTGCTGGCGGGCAAGCATCGCTGCAAGGAAAGCCTGTTTCAGGAGTTGTGTCTGGACCCGGCAATGCTCTCCCGGCCCCTGCTCGGATTCGTCGGTCGTCTGCGTCGCCAGAAAGGCATCGATCTGCTGTTGGAAATTATTCCGGAGCTGATGCGGCGCGATGTCTGCGTGGTGATCCTCGGCGAAGGCAACCTGCAGTTCGAGGCCACGGTGCAGAACATGATGGAGACCTATGCCGGCCGTCTGGCGGCCCGTATCGGATATACCGAAGACTTGGCGCACCGCATCCAGGCCGGCGTGGACGTCTTTCTCATGCCCTCGCGCTACGAGCCCTGCGGTTTGACCCAGATGTACAGTCTGCGCTACGGGAGTCTGCCTGTGGTTTCCGCCGTGGGGGGCCTGCTGGACACCATTACCGGCTATCCCGACGCCGACGCCACGGGATTCGTTTTCAAACCCGTCGAGGCCAAAGCGTTTCTGAACTGCGTAGACCAAGCCCTTGCGCTCTGGGACCACAAGGAAAAGTGGAAGGCCATGCAGGTCCGGGCAATGCGCAAGGATTTTTCCTGGGAACGCGCCGCGACGGAATACGTTCGGGTATACAACGCACTGGGAGCCGGTCTTCCTTTATCAACAACGTCAAAAGGCTTTGCGTCGTCGGGGTGACGGGACGTCACCCCGACGATCGTGAGATCGCTTAAGAGGCCAACGGGAAACCGCGCGTCGCAAACGCGGGACGGTTTTTCGACGTCATGTCGAAAGCGCACAAACAAACTGGAGACAGGTATGAAAATGACGGAAATCCGAGCCATGGCCAAGGCCAGGGGACTCAAGTTCGGAGTGGGCATGACCAAGGTCGACGCCATCCGGGCCCTGCAGTTGAATGAGGGCAATTTCGATTGCTTTGCCCGGGCCGAATCCGGGTATTGCGATCAAGACCAATGCATCTTCCGGGAGGACTGCCTCTCCCTCGCACCCAAGCTGCCAAACTAAAGGACGCCCGCCCGCCGCCCTTCTTCCGCCTTTCGAAACAAAGAAGAAAGGGGCAGAGAACGCTCTTAAGACGCCTTGGCACCTCGGTGGGGAAGTTTTTTCGTCTTTTTGCAACATATCGAACTTCTTGGATATGAAATCCAGGCATCACCCGCCGACAATCCTGCTGACCCTCGGCGACCCCAACGGCCTCGGCCCCGAACTGACCTGCCGGGTACTCTCCTCCTATCAAAACCCGACCATACGTCTGGTGCTCATCGGGCCGGAACAGGCCCTGGCGCAACATACCCATGCCCTCAGCCGACGGCCCTTCTGGCGATCCCTGGATGATATCAGGTCTCTGCCTGACGCCTCCCCGGGGATCTTCCACCTCGCCTCGCCGGAACTGTCCGCCGTGGCTCTCACCCCAGGAAAGGCCACGACGCAAGGAGGGCTGGCCGCCGGACTCGCCCTGGAGGAGGCCAGCGCCCTGCTGGCCAGGGGGGCGGCCCAATCCTTGGTCACATGCCCCTTAAACAAGACCATGCTCCAACAGGCCGGCTTTCCCTTTGCCGGGCATACCGAATTCCTGGCCGCCCGCGCAGGCATCCGCGCACAAGACGTGTGCATGCACTTCTGGGGGCCGCGCATCCGGGTCAGCCTGGCCACCACTCACCCCGCCCTGTGCCAAGTCCCCGGCCTGATCACCCGGGACGTGATCCTGCGCAAGTTGGAACTGACTCTGGCCCTGCTGCGCTTCATGAGGGACGACAGGCCCGTGGCCGTATGCGGTCTGAATCCCCATGCCGGCGAGGACGGCCGCATCGGCGACGAGGAAGGCCAAACCATCGCCCCCGCCGTGTCTGCGGCCCGCGCCAGAGGCTGGAATGTCGTCGGCCCCCTGGCTGCGGACACGATCTTTCGCCGGGTCCTTTCGGGAGAATTCTCGGCCGTCCTGGCCATGTACCACGATCAGGGCCTCGGGCCGTTCAAACTGCTTCATTTTCACTCCGGCATTCAGATCACTCTGGGCCTGCCCTACGTTCGCACCAGCCCGGACCACGGCACAGGCTACGATCTGGTTGGCACGGGCAAAGCATCCGCCAGGAGCCTGAAAACCGCCCTGGATATGGCCGTCCGCTTGGCAACAATGCAACCACAAGGAACATCGTCATGACCCGAAACAACTGCGAGTACGCCCCCTTATATGCACATCGCCCCGCCCGCCTATCGCCTATCCTGCTTCAAGTCGACGAAAACAACCCGCCCGCAGGCAGGCTGAACTATGCGGCATTATGCAAGTCCGCCCTGCTGGATTTTCCCCGGACCATCGATTACGTGCCAAAACTACCCAAGACCAAAGGAGTTGCCATGAAAAAAGTCCTGTTCAAAAGCGAAGAGTCGAAGACCAGATCCGACGTGGCCTCTTTCCTGCGCCAGCCAGCCGACACGGTGGAGGCTGGTTCCGTGATCCTGCGCCAGGGCGATGCTTAAGCAGCGTGTCGATATCCCCTAAGCGTTTGGTTCTGGAAACAAAGCTGGAACACAAGGTCAAGCGGGACAGCGAAAAGATGAGTCTGGAAGTGGAACTGGAATGGCGACCGAGCGGCCGGAAAGGCATTTTTGGCGGCGTGGAACTGGCATGAGGCCCGCCGGAAAATATAAAACCAGCAAAGCGACAACGCCAAGGTAAGCATCCTAACGTCTCATCCTGGCGCTCTTGCTGTGCGGCCTATTTAGCGGCGCTGCCTGCGAGGCCCGGGAGGGAGCAAAATAAATGCATCCGGCCCAAGTCATCCAACTGCCCGCGCCGTCCTTGTCCGGCGACCTCTCCATGGAAGCGGCCCTGAGCCGGCGCCGGTCCGTCCGCGATTACAGCGACCGGCCCTTGCAGATCCGGGAGGTCGCCCAACTGCTCTGGGCCGCGCAGGGCATCACCGAGCCCAGACGCGGCCTGCGCACTACTCCGTCCGCAGGAGCGACCTTCCCCCTGGAAATTTTCGTGGCTGCGGGGAATGTGAACGGGCTTGCCGCCGGACTGTACCGGTACCGGCCGCTGTCGCATACCTTGGAATTCGTGATCCCGGGAGAACTGCGTCCGGCCCTGCAACGGGTGTCCCTAAACCAGCCGTTGGTGCGGCAAGCCCCGGCGGTCTTCATTATCACGGCTCTGCCCGAACGCACGGAGGCCCGCTACGGTGGGCGGGCCATGCGCTACGTGTTCATGGAGGTCGGCCATGCCGCGCAAAACCTGAACCTCCAGGCCATCGCCCTGGGGCTGGGGAGCGTAGTCGTCGGTGCGTTCCACGACGCCGACCTGACCGCCGTCCTCAACCTGCCGCCCGGGGAAATACCATTATACGTGATTCCGGCGGGCGCCCCCCGACAGTGAAGGGATGGCCCCGTTGGCCGCGTTGCTGCAAAAAGTTCAAAACAGGCCAGGGCCGCACTCCAGCAGAACAGGGCGTAGTCCGTGTCTCCGGCCAGCCAGCTAAACAGCCCCAGAAAACCGAAGCCATCCCCCATGCCTTATGCCCGCATGGTTAGGTACCAGCGAGCCATCTCCTCCAAGCCCTGACGCAGCCCTTTAAGCGGTTTCCAGCCCAGTTCGACCCGGATCCTGGCCGCGTCGACCTCCAGGGAGCCGGTCAGCCGCCGGAACTCCGACTGCTTCTTGAGGACCTTGGCGGCCAGTTCCATGAGCGGCACGGGTACAGCGAACATCCTGACCCGGCGACCCATAGCCTCGGCCAGAACGCGCACCAGGTCCGGGGAGGACACAGCCTCGTCGTCGGCCAGAAGATACGTCCCGGTCTTGGGATGCGCGACGCACAGGTCCAGGGCCGCGCACAGATTGTCCAGCCCCAGCAGACTGCGCCGGTTGCTTACCGCGCCCAGGGGAAAGGTACGCTCCTGATGGACAGCCTCCAGCAAACGCAGCAGATCGCCCTTCACGCCCGGGCCGTGCATCAGGGGCAGACGCAGGATGGTCGCTTCCAGACCGGTTTCCGCAGAGACTTCGGCCAGGGTCTGTTCGGCCTCCCACTTGGAGATGCCGCAGGGGTCCTCGGGATTGGGCAAGTCATCCTCGGTGAAGCCCCGCCCGAACGTCTCCTCGCCGTTGACATTCACGGAACTGGCGAAAACCAGCCGCCGCACCCCTTGCGCCGCAGCCTGCCGGGCCAGACTTTCAGTCCCCTCCAGGTTCACCCGGCGAAACACGTCCAGGGCCCGGCCCTGTTCACGCAGGACATAAGCCCGCCCGGCCAGATGCACGACCACGTCGATTCCGACCAGGGCCGCGGACCAGTCCGTGCTCGCATCAATCTCGCCCACGGCCACCCGGTTTTCCCCGGTTTCAGCACGCACCGCCTCCCGGACCGTGTACCCTTGGCCGCGCAGAACCGGACACAAGGCCCGGCCCACGAAGCCGTCGGCCCCGGTGACCAGTATCCGCAATGTAGTATGCATAGCTTCTCTCTTTTATGTCGCTCGGGGCCGAAGTCGCTTTCGGCATCGCTTTCGAGGTTCATTCGGCTGGAACCTGCTTTTTAGAAAGCAGCTTTTTCACTGCTTTCCAAAATACTTTCCTTGGCAAACCCGGTGCCTTGAGCAACCAACGGAAGCAGGCGATGTGCATGGAAGCACTGTTTGGGCCACGTACGCTTGAACCGGATGGACCGCTTTCGATCATTATTATGCATCTCTTGATTTCGATCCCGATTCCCACTCTAAAACGCTGCGGTCCAGCGATACGGCCAGGCTCAGGAACCGCTCACCCTCGCCGAATACCAGACGCTTGTCCAGCATCATGCGCAAAAAGCATATTCAAGCCGGACTCGCAAGTTTTCCTCACGTTGCAAACCCCCTCGCTGCCCAGCACCCACTTTACTAAACATACCGATCTGCAAGGATAAATCTGCTTTCCGGCACCCTCTGTGTCATTGAAGGCTCTCCCGGATAATTTCCCGCGTCGCATCGGGCAGCAATGTGAGGTTGGCAATAGTTTTGGGTCATGACTAGAATAATAGCCTTTTTGAGGCCCCTGTTCTAGTCATGACCCAAAGTTAAATTAATAGTTTGCTGTCTACTTTTTGATCGGTTATTGCCAATAAGCCCAGCATTCACGGGACATTTGGCCCAAAGGCTCTATTTTCATCGCTTGTTGATGTTTGTTCTTCGTCACTGCCAATCCCTTGTAAACAGAAGAAATTGCCGCGAACGATAGCTCCCGCGAGGTTCATGGCCTTACGAGTTCTTTCAACATCAGATGAAAATTGAGTCGGCCCAAAAGACCTGGAAGCTTCGGCTTAAGTGTTCCAAAAAACAGTCGGCTGCACCTCTTTTGCCGAGGCCGTGCCCGTGAGCACCATGGCCTGGACAAGTTCCTGGCGGATTTTTTCCAGATACTGGGCCGCGCCTTCCTTGCCCCCGCCCAGCACAGCCACGGAGAAGGGCCGGCCGATGAGCACGGCATCCGCGCCCAGGGCCAGCATCTTGAGCACGTCCGTGCCCGAACGCACCCCCCCGTCCGCCAGCACGGCCACCTGGCCGCGCACCGCTCCGGCCACTTCGCCAAGCACCCGGACCGTGCCCGGCGTGCCGTCCAGGACCCGGCCGCCGTGATTGGAAACCACGATGCCGGCGGCCCCGGCATCCACGCAGAGCTTAGCTTCGTCCGGGGTCATCACGCCCTTGATCACGAATTTGGCCGGCGTGCGCCGGATCACTTCGACCAGTTTGGCCGCGGGCTTGGGCGAAACCGGGCGGCCCATCTTGCGCAGGGTGACTAAGCCGGCGGCGTCCACGTCCATGCCCACCACCTTGGCCCCGGCAGCCAGGGCCTTGTCCAGCTTGGCGAACAGTTCCTCGTCCTCCCAGGGCTTAATGAACGGAATGCCCCGGCCGTCGAGGGCTTTGATGGCGGCAAAGCCGCTTTCATGGATGAAGTCCGGCACCCCGTCGCCGGTGCAGCCCAGGGTTCCGGCCTCGGCGCAGGCCGTGAGCTTGGCCAGGACGTATGCCTCCTCGGGCATGCCGCCGCCCATGTTGAAGGACACCCCGCTGATGGGCGCGGCCAAAACCGGCATGGCCAGCTTAAATCCCAGCAGGGACAGCGAGAGGTCCGGTTCAAGGGCCTGGTGCAGGCAGCGCATGTTCAGCTTGATCTCCGCCAGTGCCCGGACGTTGTCCTGAAAACTGGAGGCCGTGCCTAAACCGCCCATGCCCGGCACTTCCCCGGCGCAGGCCCGACCATCGCAGACCGGGCAGACCCGGCAAAAGCCCTTCATCAGTTCCCTCGCCTTGGCGCGTACTTCCTTCATGATACTTCTCCTTTCATGTTGGAATGCATCATCACGATACGCTCATCATGCCTGAACAATGAACACGCCGCTGTTCCGTACACGCTCTGCCCGGCCCAGAAATAGGCGTCATAGACGTGCTGGTCCACGGCTGAACTTTTCTGGTTGAAAAACTCTTAAGGCATAGACTCTGGGCAGACCTGTCTGCCTGCCTGCCTACCGGCAGGTAGGCCGACAGGCAGGCAGAACCTTTTCGATGGTCACGCGGAACCTCGGCGCGGGCCTGCTCCGGCACCTGTCTACCGACAGGTAGAGGTACAGCACCCCCATGGCCTGACAATCCGGCGGCCCAATCCTGCGCCGCCCACCACCCGCTCCCTCAAGTTGCTTGGCAGCTTCCTGAAATTTATGGTCCGCATACAGCAGAAAAACCAGTCCCAACACCGGGACCGAGCATTCCGATGACTTCAGCTTGGAATTCGCCCGCAGCTCATCCGCCGCGCTCCAAAGCCGAGATTCGATGTTGCTCCCGTTACGGTTCATCATGCTTCCTTCTTGGATAGCCTCAGCTTTGATCTTTATGCTCGACGATCTCACAATTGCCGGGGTGAAGTTTTGCCCCCGCAAACGCAAAATTTTCGACGTTGCGTATAAAGCCCACACTTATGGTTTTTCAAGCAGAAAATCGGCCAGATTGATGCGCTGAATTCCTGCCATGTCGTCCCCGAATGCGGTGTCCATGCTGATCACGCATTTTGGATAGTTGTCCGGAATGTCCCGCAGGACGCCGAACTCACGATCCACGACCTGCAGCGTGGCCAGTAGATAGGCCACCTGGATGTACCGGCGTTCCCCGGCCCGCGTGGCAATGAAGTCAATTTCACAATCACCCAGCTTGCCCACCTCGACCCTGTACCCCCGCCTCAACAGTTCCAGAAAGACCACATTCTCGATAACCCCGCTGATGTCCGCCTCGCGGAACCCCAGCACGGCGTGCCGAATGCCGACGTCGCCCAGATAGAATTTATCCAGGATTTCCAACTGGCGCTTGCCCTTGAGATCGTAGCGCCGAGTCTTGTGGGCTACCATGGCCTCGCAAAAATATCCCAGGTAGTTCTGCACGGTCTCCACCCCGACCCGCAGGCGCTGGGACTTTACATAATCGGCAATATTCTTCGCGGACATGACGTTGCCGATGTTGTCGAACAGGTACCGGGCCATTTTTTCCAGCAGCTCTACATTACGCACCCCGTGCCGGCGGACGACGTCCTTGAGCAGAATCGTGTTGTAAATGGAACTGACGTACTGGAAAACCATTTCGTCTTCGATACGGAAGTGATGAATTGCCGGCAGGCCGCCATAGCGGAGATAATCGAGGAGTTCGCTTTGGGTGTCTTTTCTTTTGTCGCCCCGAAATTGCAAATACTCTCCAAACCCCAGCCCATAGACCGGGAACTCCACGTAGCGCCCGGAAAGCAGCGTGGCCAATTCCGAAGAAAAGAGGTGCGCATTGGACCCCGTCAGCAGGACATCCATATCCTGTCTTCCCGAAAGGGAGGCCACTGCCCGCTCCCAGCCTGATATCTCCTGAACCTCGTCCACCAAGAGATACTTCATGCCTTCCCTGTGCAACAGCATGCGCCGTGCTTCTTCGTAGAGGTCGCCATGGGCGCGGATGTGCTCGAAATCCAAAGATTCCATGTCCACGTAGTGGATATTGTCCTTGGGCACTCCCTCTTCCCGAAGCATGTCAATGACCTGTCGCAGCAGATAGCTTTTGCCCACCCGCCGCATGCCGGTGATGACCTTGACTACGGGCTTGCCCAGAAAAGGTTGGATTCGTTCCAGGTAGATGTTTCGTTTATGCATGAAATTTTCTGAGAATGCACATTTAGTTTTCGATGTGTAGAAAATAGCATGGTGGTGGAGAGGATGCAATGGGGTGACAACAGGGCAAATGTGTTCTCACGCAACCACCAGAAATATATGAGGCTGGCTTGCCCTGGGGAGACATGAGGATTTCCTGTTTCTGCAACATCATGAGATTGTTAAAGATTATTATTCGGCAATGCGTTGTTTGCCTGAGAAAATGCAGTTATCGGAAGCGGAATGGATAATGTTTGGGTGCAAATGACCTGATTTCAACCCCGATGCCGATAGCGAAGCGCCGATTCCGATTCCAAAAGAGAATAATTGAAATGGAAATGATCTAAGGCGCCATTCTCCTCCAACAACAAAGGCCGCCCATGGGCGGCCTTTGTTGAAGAATATGCAACACAGCTTGTGTTATTCCGCCGTCTTCGACGCCACCAACGGCCAGAGTTCGTCCACATGCTCCACGAAGCGGATCTTGATCTTGCGGCGCAGGTCTGCGGCCACCTCCTGCACGTCTTTCTTATTCTGCCTGGGGATGAGCACCTCGCTTAGATGGTGAGCCACTGCGGCCAGGATTTTTTCCTTGATCCCGCCCACGGGCATGACCCGGCCGCGCAGGGTGATCTCCCCGGTCATGGCCAGGTCGTTGCGTACCGGTGTGCCGGTCAGAGCCGAAAGCAGGGCCGTGACCAGGGTCACTCCGGCGGAAGGCCCGTCCTTGGGCGTGGCCCCGGCCGGGACGTGAATGTGAATGTCCAGCTTTTCCGCGAAATCCGGTTCAAGACCAAACTTCTTGGCCCGGCCGCGGGCGTAGCTCAGCGCGGCTTGGGCACTTTCCTTCATCACGTCGCCAAGCTGCCCGGTGAGGATCAGCTTGCCCTTGCCGGGCATGGTCGTAGCCTCCACATGAAGCACCTCTCCGCCTACCGGGGTCCAGGCCAGCCCCAGGGCCACTCCGGGGTACAGTTCCTTATCCTTTTCATCTTCTAGAAACCTGGCCACACCCAGCAGTTTGGCCAGCATCCTGGCGGTGATGATGAACGGTCCGGGTTGGCCCTCGGCCACCTTGCGGGCCAGCTTGCGGCAAACCGAGCCCAGTTCCCGCTCCAGGTTCCGCAGGCCGGCCTCGCGGGTGTACTCGCGGATCATTCGGCTGAGAATCTGGTCCGCGATGAGCGTATCTTCAGGGTGTAAGCCGTTTTCCTTGATCTGGCGGGGCAGAAGATACTTGCGGGCGATCTTGATTTTTTCCATCTCGGTGTAGCCCGGGATGCGGATCACTTCCATTCGGTCTAGCAAGGCCGAAGGAATGGTGTCCAGGACGTTGGCCGTGCAGATGAACATGACCTTGGACAGGTCAAAGGGCACGTTCAGGTAGTGGTCGCTGAAGGCGAAATTCTGCTCCGGGTCCAGCACCTCCAGCAGGGCCGAGGATGGGTCGCCCCGGAAATCCGTGCCCACCTTGTCGATCTCGTCCAACATGACCACGGGGTTGCGCGTCCCGGCCTGCTTAATGCTCTGGATGATCCGGCCGGGCATGGACCCGATGTAGGTCCGGCGATGGCCTCTGATTTCAGCCTCGTCGCGGATGCCGCCCAGGGACATGCGCACGAATTTGCGGCCCAGGGCCCGGGCGATGGACCGCCCCAGGGAGGTCTTGCCCACGCCGGGCGGGCCGACAAAACAGAGAATCGGTCCCTTCATGTCCGGATTGAGCTTGCGCACGCTTAAGTATTCCAGGATCCGGTCCTTGACCTTGTCCAGACCGTAGTGATCCTCGTCCAGGATGTCCTTGGCCTCCTGGATCACCAGCCGGTCCTTGGACAGCTTTTTCCAAGGCAGCTCCACCAGCCAGTCCAGATAGGTCCGGATCACGGTGGCCTCGGAGGATTCGGGGTGCATGGACTCCAGGCGTTTGAGCTGTTTGTCCGCCTCCTTGCGCACCTCCTTGGACAGGCCGGCCTTTTTCAAGGCGGCGCGCAATTCCTCCAGTTCCTCCTCGCCCTCTCCGGAATCCCCCAGTTCCTTGCGGATGGCCTTGAGCTGCTCGCGCAGGAAGAACTCGCGCTGGGCCTTGTCCATGCCTTCCTTGGCCATGCTTTGGATTTTAGCCTGCATTTCCGCCACTTCCGCTTCCTTGAGCAGCTGGCGGTTGACCAGGGCCAATCGCTCTACAGGATCCTCGCAGGCCAGGATTTCCTGGGCCTCCTCCACCTTCATCCGCAGATTGGAGGCAATCAGGTCGGCCAGACGCCCGGGCTCCTCCACGTTGTTCAAAACGGCCAACACGTCCGGAGAAGCAATGCCGCGCAGGGAGAGGATCTTCTCGCTTTGTTCGCGGGCCGTACGGATCATGGCTTCCAGGGCGGGCGTGGGTTCGGTCACCTCCGGCTCGACAATGGGCTCAATCTGCACCATATGGAAGGGGTCGTTTTGCACGAACCCGGTAATCCGCGCCCGACTCACCCCCTGGACCAGAACCTTGAGCCGGCCGTCGGGGATTTTGAGCATGCGCATGATCGTGGCCACGGTACCCACGGGATGGACGTCCTCAGGGTCCGGATCATCGGTCTTCTCGTTCCGTTGCGTGGCGATCAGGATGTGCCGATTGGAATTCAGGGCCGCGTCCACAGCCTGCACGGATTTTTCCCGACCCACGAACAGGGGCAGAATCATGTAATTGAAGACCACCACGTCCCGCACCGGGAGAAGCGGCATCTGGGAGGGCAGTTCCTGCCTGGCGCCTCCTCCCTTGTCCTCGGAATCAGCTACCGGTTCAGCCGAGGCGCCCAGTTTCACCCGGGCTTCCTGTTCCTCGGACTCGGCGACAATGTTTACCTTTTGTGGATCCTTTTCACTGCTCATGAATATGTAACTCCATTAAAATATTTGGCATTTTTCTTGGATCATCTGCGGATGACAAATCCAGTCATCGGCTGTGCGTCATCCAAAAAATCTCTGTTCACCCGGTCCACCCGGGCCAATGGCGGCCCTTGGCGCAGCAGTTCCAAGAAAGCGGTCAGGATCTCATCCGTTGCCTGAGCCAGGACTTCCACCTGTCCGCTGGGCAGGTTGCGCACCCAACCCGCAACCCCGAGTTCGCAGGCCTGATTCCTGGTCCAGGCCCGGAAGAACACCCCTTGCACCTGTCCGCTGATCACGCAATGCACTGTTTTCATCCTGCACCTTCCTGTCTTCCTGTCTTCCTGTCGGGCGCTTCTGCCGGCCTTGATGAGGGCCAGCATCCCCTCCCATGCCCCTCCACAAGCCGGACGCTTGATGAAGTCGGCGTTTCCTTGCTCGTAAACGGACACGTTCTCGTTCACGTCCCCTCTCCATAATTAATCCCAGTCATCGCCGAAAATTTTCGTACACGTGTCTGTGCACAAAAACGGATCCGGGATGGGGAGGCATTGCCCCGTTCACAGCAGGCCTTGGGTCTGAAAGCTGTAATAGTTAGCTTCCGAAACCACGATGTGATCCAGGACACGCACGTCCATTTCCCGGGCCGCCCGGTGCAGCCTTCGGGTCAGTTCCTGGTCCTGCGCCGAGGGGCGGGGATCGCCGCCGGGATGATTATGCACGAGAATCACCCCGCTGGCCTGATGGTGCAGGACCAGACGCAAAATCTCCCGCGGATAGACCGGAGTCTGGTCCACGGTGCCTCGGCTGACCTGCTGCCAATGCATCAGCCGGTTCTTGTTGTCTACTAGGGCCACCCAAAATTCCTCGGTGCGCAAGTGGCCCAACCGGGACATGGCGAAATCAGCCACGGTCCCGGGATGGCTGAAAATCTGTCGGTCCTGGACCGCCCCCTCGCGCACCCGGCTAGAAAATTCTCGCCACGACGCAAACAAAGCTATGACGCCCGGACCGACGCCGGGCGTGTTCGTCATGTCCTCCCGGCGGGCTTCGAAAACCCCGCGCAATGAACCAAAACGATGTAAAAGCGTCTTGGCCAGGGGTTTTGTGTCCTGACGCGGAATCGCATACCCAAGCAGCAATTCCAGGATTTCGTAATCCGCAAGACCTTCAGGAGAGCGAAACAAACGCTCCTTCAACCGCCGGCGATGTCCAAGATAGTGCTTGTCCATGGCATATAGGTACGGGGAGTGGGCATGACAAGTCAAGGAAGTAATAATCAATGAGCTGACGATTGGTGCAACGGAAAGCAGATTTCACCTGCGGCCAGATTGGCGACCATGAATTCCATGATCTGTTCGGCCTGTTTGCGGCCGGTCTTCAGGTCCCATTCGGCCTGAAAGATCAAGTCCCAGATTCTTGCCAGGCCTTGTTCGCCGAGTTTTACGGCGAACTGCTTCTTTTCCCGCTTGATGGAGGGGGGCAAGGCGACTTTGTCGTCTTCCCCGGCCAGAAGCTGCCAGAGAATGCGCACCTCGCGCTGGAGCAGCCCCAAGAAAGGCATGAGCATCCCACCGCCGGTGGCTGTCTGGTCCGCTAAAACGGTCCGCCAGGCGGTCAAGTCCTTGGAGGACGTGAGCACGCTCTTCAAAAAGGCGAAGTTGTTCATGACGGATGCGCTGCTTAGCAAGCCGAGATCCTCGCCGGCAATCCGGCGTCGTTCGCCCAAAAGCAGTTCCAGCTTTTCCAGTTCGCCGTGCATCCGGGCGCCGTCCAAGGGCAGGGCGTTCACGAGAGCTTGCTCTGCTCCCGGGTCGAAGGCGAACCCTTTGTCCTTGGCCCATTGCCGCACGAACGATCTCAGGGATTGTTCCGTGTATCCCGGAGATTGCCACAGCCAGCCTTTGTTCTTCGCCGCCTTGAAATAGGTCTGCTTGCCTGCGGTTGCGGGCACGGCGGGCGTGCTGTCTTTCCATTCCCCTTCCAGGCAGAAGAACACCCAAAGGTCCGGCTTAGAGGCGCGCAAAAGCGGTTCCATGTCACTCAAAGTTTTGACCGGCAACTGGTGCGTCCGGCGGAGTACCAAGATTCGCCCGCTTCCCAGAATAGAGAGCAGGCCGGGCATGGTCAGGGCCGTCCAGAACGAAGGAGGCAGGGGTTCGTCTCCCCAGAAAGTCTGTCTGGTCCAGGCCCCGCATCCGGCGGCCGTAGTCAGGTCCTTGATTCGTTCTTGAATGAGCCAGACATCCGGGCAGATGCAGAAAAAAAACGGGGAGCGCATCTGTGATTCAACCTGAATAAAGATGTTGAAGATTCTTTAAGTCCGCGTCGCGGAGTCGGGCGTTGTCAGTGCATGAACGCTTACGCCCGATGCAGTCTGCAGGGACGGACGAACATGCGGTCCTTGGAACTTGAGGATCTGTGCATGCAAGGCCTCATCGCGGGAAGGCCCTCCGAAAGAGAGCCGACAGTCCTTCAAGCGTTGGCTTCAGGAACGAGAAGCTCGGCCAACAATCGCGTGAACCGGATGCCGGACAAGCTGGCGCTCGGTTCACGCGGAATGTTATCCCGCCTTAGCCATGTCCAGGGTGACCTCGTGGAAGCCGCCCCGGCCCGAGGCAAAGGCCGTGATATTCCCCAGGGTGGTCTCGGCGATGTTGCGCAGGGCCTCCTCGGTGAAAAAACCCTGGTGACCGGTGATCAGGACATTGGGAAAGGTCAGCAGCCGGGCGAAGACATCGTCCTGAATCACCTCGTCCGAAAGATCCTCGAAAAAGAGGTCCGCCTCCTCCTCGTAGACATCCAGGCCCAGGCTGCCGATCTTACCTTTTTTCAGGCCTGCGATGACCGCCTTCGTGTCCACAATGGCCCCGCGGCTGGTATTGATGAGCATCACGCCCGGCTTCATCTTGGAAACGGCGTCCCCGTTGATCAGATGGCGGGTCTGCGGGGTCAACGGGCAGTGCAGGCTGATGATATGGGAACGTGCGAACAGTTCGTCGAGCTGTACGTACTGCATGCCCAAGTCCCGGCAATTCTCGTTAGGGTGAAGATCATGCCCCAGCAGTTCGCATCCGAAGCCTGACATCAGCCGGGCAAAGATCGCCCCGATCTTCCCGGTACCGACCACGCCGACGGTCTTCCCGTGCACGTCAAAACCCAGCAGGCCGTCCAGGGCGAAGTTGTGCTCGCGCACCCGGCTGTACGCTCGGTGAATGTGCCGGTTCAGGGCCAGGACCAAGGCCAGGGTGTGCTCGGCCACGGCATGGGGCGAATAGGCCGGCACACGGACCACGGTGATCTTGAACTCTGCGGCTGCCTGCAGATCCACGTGATTGAATCCGGCTGAACGCAGGGCCAAAAGCCTTGCACCGCCTTTGGCCATGGCCTGAAGCACGTCGCGGTCCACCACGTCGTTCACGAAGACGCAGACCGCATCGAATCCGTCAACCAGAAAGCGGGTCTCCCTGGTCAACCGAGTCTCGAAATAGTGCAGCTTATGCCCGGCCCGCTCATTGGCCTGATCTAGGAACCGTCGGTCATAGCCCTTGGTGCTGAATACGGCCACGCGCATCATCTTCCTCCTCAGGTTGGGGTTGCCAGTCCGTTGAAAAACTCCCAATTGCTGCGTCGCCACAAAAAGTTCAAACTCTCACGGATCGCAACTACTTAAGCTATCCTGCTGAAGTAAAATATTGTACTCCGCACTGCTTGGCATGTAAAGTATAGACATGAAAGCACAGACACAGGCAAAATTCCGGGGAACACAAACGGCGCGGACGCCTAACCAATACGAAAGACGTCAAGTAGCTAACCTGCCACCCCTAAAGCTTTTGGACGAAACTTTTGGTCACCGTACACCAGGCGGAAATCAATGCCTGCCGGCAGATCTGTAACATCTGCAACCAGGCTTCCTTATCAAAGAGCGAGGGACTACAGCCGGTGCAGTACGGCATTGGTGCGGCCTAATCAGTTACAAAAAATATGACCAAACCCGGTGCCTTCAACATCCTGGCCACGGACGGCCAAGCCAGAGCCGCGACCCTGACCACGGCCCACGGGACCATCCGCACCCCTGTGTTCATGCCCGTGGGCACGGTGGGCTGCGTCAGGGCCTTAAGCCCCGACGACCTCATGAACCTGCACGCCCAAATCATCCTGGGCAATACCTATCACCTGTATCTGTTGCCAGGAGACGAACTCATCGCCCGCAGGGGGAGGCTGCACGCCTTTTCCGGCTGGGACGGCCCGATCCTCACGGACAGCGGCGGCTTCCAGGTCTTCAGCCTGCAGGCCCTGCGCAAGATCAGCGAGGACGGCGTGGAGTTCCGCTCACACCGGGACGGTTCCAAGCACTTCTTTTCCCCGGAAAAAGTAGTCTCCATCCAGCACAACCTGGGCTCGGACATCATGATGGTTCTGGATGAATGCGTGCCTTTCGGCGCGGACAAGGCCTATACGGCCAAATCCCTGGAGCTGACCACCCGCTGGGCCGAACGCTGCCGCCAGGCCTACCCCCAGGGGGCAGGCAACCAACTCCTCTTCGGAATCGTCCAAGGTGGTTTTTTCCCGGACTTGCGCACGCAAAGCGCCGCGCAGATCAGCGCCCTGCCCTTGGACGGCTTCGCCATCGGGGGCTTAAGCGTCGGTGAATCAAAGCCCCTGATGCTGAAGATCATGCGCCACACAACGCCCCTGCTGCCCCCGGACAAGCCCAGATATCTGATGGGGGTAGGCACGCCCATGGATATCCTAGATGGAATCGAGGCGGGCATCGACATGTTCGACTGCGTGCTGCCCAGCCGCAACGCCCGCAACGGGACCCTGTACACCTCCCTGGGCAAGGTAAACATCAAGCGGGCCGAGTACAAAGAGGACGACGGCCCCCTGGACCCGGCCTGCGGCTGTTACACCTGCTCGCGCTTTTCCAGAGCCTATCTGCGCCATTTGTCCACGGCCCGGGAGCTGCTGGCCTATCGCCTGAACACCATCCACAATCTGCACTATTTTCTGGAATTGACCAGAACGGCGGCCCATGCCATAGCAAAGGGAACGTTCCAAACCTTCAAAGCCGCTGTGAAAAAGGTCCATGCCCATGAACACACATGATCTGCGATCACTCATGCACGTCTTGAGGCATAACGATACTCATGCCCCTTAAGGAACTGAGTCCCTCCCAGTTCGGCCTCTTCTTGGAGCAGGCCCGCATCCCGGAACATTCCGTACAGTTCATGGCAGCCATGTCCGGCGGCCGCCCCTTGTTGCAGGACTCCTACCTGTTTCTCCACGCTGATGACTGGTTGCTGGCCGTGGGATACCCGATGCATCCGGATAATAACGACCACTGTCCCGAGAGTTTTGATCAGGCACTGCGGAAAGTCCGGAATTACACCAAGGCACATAACTGCTGGGCAATCAGTCCGAAATTGCCAAAGCGCCTCCGGCCCCATCGCGTCAACCGGGACGTGTACTACACCCTGCATGCTTCGCATGCCGTTCCGAATCGTCTCTCGCGTCTTGCGGACCAAGCCTCATCCTTGCTTTCGGTAGAAATCGGCAGGACATTTACCGCCGGGCACCGGCGTCTCTGGGCCGAATTCACCAGCCGGACAGCTCTCCCGCCCAATGTCCATGAACTCTACGTCCGTACGGAACAGGTCCTTCCTCAATGCCCCGATCTGTATCTGCTCAACGCCTGGGACAAACATGGGAACCTCGCCGCTTGCCTACTTCTGGATACAGCGCCTCGTGCTTTCCTGAGCTACCTGCTGGGAGCGCATTCCCGACAACACTACACGCCGTACGCGTCGGACCTGTTGTTCCGTGAGATGATTCGCCTGGCCCGTGAACACGGCAAGGAATATCTGCACTTGGGCTTGGCTGTGAACCCGGGCATCCGCAGGTTCAAGACCAAATGGGGCGCCATACCTGGAATTGCCTATGAGATGGCTGAATGGAAGGAATCTGCCGACCTGAAGGACGACCTGGACGAGTTGATGCGCACTCTGGCCCAGATGCCGCGCGTGCACATGACCAAGACACAGCTCTTCCTTCCTCTGCCTTCGCAGCGCACTTTCAGAATGATCTGGGAATTGGAGAAAAACGGCAGGACGTCCTGGATCTGCGGAACGGCCCACTTTTTCTGTTGCAGTTTTGAAAATTCCCTGCGCAAACTGTTGAACAAGGCCGACACCGTGATCTTCGAAGGGCCCTTGGATCAAGACTCGCTGGACTGCATCGCCAAGATCGGCCGAACTCCGGATGCGGATTCTTCCCGGTTGATTGAGACCATGACCGAGGAGGAGATTGCAAAGCTGGACCGCATGGTCTGCGGACCACGCGGATTCTGGGCCAGACTGCTGAACATGGAGGATCCAAACCCGCTGGATGTTCGACAATATCTCTCCGATATGAGGCACTGGATGGCGTTCTTTTCCCTGTGGACGCACTTCCTGCGCCGTCACGACTGGAAACACTCCGTGGACTTGGAGGCCTGGCGCCTAGCCAAAGAGACGGGCAAGAACATCCTGCCCATGGAAACCATTGACGAGCAGATCGCAACCCTGGAAAGCATCCCCGTGGAACGCATCGTTCGGTTCTTTCGTCAATGCGAGCACTGGAAAGGATTCATCCGCAAGAACAGGTGCGCCTACCTCAAGGGAAACCTGGAAGCCATGATGGGCACCAGCGTCGAGTTCCCATCGCGGACGGACATGGTCATCAACCGTCGCGACGAACTGTTTTTGGAAAGGATGCTGCCGCACCTCGAAACGGGACGATGCGCCGTGTTCGTTGGTTCCGCCCACATGTTCAACCTGCGGGATATGCTGGCTCAGGCCGGATTCTCAGTGCGCAAGCTACGGAAAATATAATGATCGGACCGGATCGACTGCATAGAATTTCCACGGAGGCCGTGGTGCCGGAGCAGATTGTCTGTTATGTGCAGGCGGTGGCCGGCAGCAGGCCGCGCCTCTTCGACTCCTGCCTGGGCTATGAGTCCGATGACAGCCTGGTTCTAATCGGCTATCCTCTGCACGATCCCTTGGACGAGCAAGCCTTGACCCGAGCCGTGGACGCGGCCCTTGATGACGGCAAGGCCCGCCAGTTTGCCGTGCTGGCGGCCATGTGCCCAAGACAGGTTCGTGACCAACCCTCGAACCGGATCCGCGTCATCGAGGACGCCTATCTGGCTTTGCCCATCCCCATCGGCGCTGTGGGACAAAAATTACGCAACCTGCTGCGCAGGGCCGAACGGGAAGTGGCTCTTGATCAAGGGCGGATTATCACCCAGGATCACATCGCCCTTATCAACGCCTACCTTGAGTCCCGTGATCTGGAGCCGGGAATACGGCTGATCTTCCGCCACATCCCGGCCTATATCCAGGCCTGCCCGGGTGCCTGGATCGTCTCGGCCCGGCTGGAAGACCAGACATTGGCCGGTTTTGCGGTGGGGGACTATACCTCTTTGAGCACGGCCATTTACATGTTTTCCTTCCGCGACCCCAAATGCGCTCCGCCAGGCGCCGCAGATCTGCTTCTGAATGCTCTTTTGAAAGAAGGTGAACGACGCGGCCAAGTCCGCATGAACCTGGGGCTGGGGATCAACCCGGCCGTTCGTTTCTTCAAACAAAAATGGGGCGCTACTACCTTTCTGCCATGCGTTGAAACAAGTTGGGAACGCCGGCCTGCGGGTTGGCTGGAAAAGATGCGCCGATGGAGCATGCGCCGATAACCGCCGGACTTACTTAGTCGCCCCGAAACAAGGAGCAAATCGCTTATGTCCCATGATCATCAGGCAACATATCAACTCGTTTGGGACCAGGAGTATCAGTTCGCCTATGCCGTGGCCAAACAGGTTTTGGACAAATCGAAAATATCCGCATAGCTCGTCCTCAAGCCGATCCTCTTTCTCTACCATGCCCACAAGATCCAGCAATACAAAGCCGATGTGCACAGTTTCGGCAAGGGATTGGCGCGTTCAAAAATCCTGGCCCCGATTCGGCCCTGGAAGAGGTTAATACCGGCAAGAAAGATGGAAGCTACAAGGAAGCATTCGTTTCCAAGGACCTGGAAAGTTCTCCCAACGTGATGCGCGTGCTGGACACGCAGATCGCCGAAGTAGAACTGCTCAAGCCCCACTATGAGAAGCTGTTGCGCGAACAGGGTTCAAGCTGCCAGGCCGTGGTCAAGAAAGCCTGCAAGACCGGCGGGGATTTGCGCTTCTTTCTGAACAAGTTGGTCAAGGCCGAAGAAAACGTGAAGGATGCCGTGCTCCGCACGTATCCTCCCAGTGAGCACGCGCAAAACGTGACCAAAAAGATGCAAAAAATCATCCACGCCCTGCGCGAAGAGGAAGCCCGGAAAATATTCGGGTAGCCCTAGCGCCCCCGCTTCGGACAACTCAAGCAGATTTCCGGCGGTGGCCCCTGAACGAGTTTTTCCCTGAAACCGGCATACTCTGTATTGCGCCAGATTTTCGGCAGGATCTCCACGTTGATGTTGCCATAGCTCACCCGGTGATAGTGTGCGACATGGCCTTGACGGGCATACTCGGCCTGGTCCACAGGCACGTTGGCGTATACGCAGGGCGACACATCGCCATCGGCGGAGACGAACAGGGCCCGCTGAATGTTTTCGGAACAGACCGGCTCGTCCTCTCCCCTTAGACCAAAGCTTGGCAGGTGAATGACCACTCCCAGTTCCGCAGCCCGCCTGCTCACTTTGACAAACAGTTCTTCGAGGTCCCGGCGCTCCTTGTCGTCTTGAGGCGCAAGCACCTCTTGGGACAGCTTCAGTCCAGGTTCGAAATCCAGCACGCTGACCACGGCCTGATCCACGCCATGTTCGGCCATCAGACGCGGCAAGTCCTCCAAGTCTTCCAACCCCGAGCGCAGCAGCATGTAAGCCAGGTGGACGGCGGGCGTTTTGCTGCGTTGTTTCTGTTTGATCTGGTGAATGAGATCCAGTTTTTCCAAAACCTTGACCAAGCTGGTCCCCGCTCTGGCGGCGTCATTATGCCGCGGCGTCGTCCCGGCCAGGGATATGGCCAGGATGTCTAGCCCGGCGGCAACGACCTCCCGCACATGCCCCGCATGCAGCAGCATTCCGTTGGTGGTGGTTCCCACGATACATTTGGCCTTCTTGGCCATCCGGACCATTGTTAAAAAATCCGGGTGCAGGAAGGGCTCGCCCCAGCCCTGAAGATACACCAGCGCGGTCTTGGACATCGCGGGAAGAATTTTCTGGAATGTTTCCAACGTGATGTAACGGTTCTGCCACTGCCTGCCGTAGACGGTCCGCGGACAATAGCCGCAGGCCGCGTTGCATGCGGACGTGACCTCCACCTGAATCCAGTCCTTGGGCTCGAAAAGCACCTCATGCTCCCACCAAGAGTACATGCCCGCGAGCAGAACTCTTGAAGAGACCTTCAGCATGTTTTTCTCCTGCAATAAACAACGCCCGGACCTTAACGGCGAAATTAGTCAGTCCGATCCGGGCGTTGTTTTCTCCCTTAGTTCACTTGCCAGTTACGGATGGCGTTTTGCACGTACATCTGCGCAATGGCGGTATCCTCGCGCTGGGAATACCAATCCGTGCCGGAATCCACGTTGGAGTCGGCAATGACCTCCATCACCGGCCGGATGTACGGCAGGGTCCGTCCCCAGGGCAGGACCACATAGGCCATCATCCACACCACGGCCAGGCCGGCGACCAGTCCAATCCAGCCGCGCAGCAACCCGTTTCTCACGGATTTCTCGCCCATACCGTCATTCGTTGAATACATTTAGCACCATCCTTGCCATTCAGCAAGTCTTGACGTTAAGCCGCCGCCATCAAGGCTTCAGCGACGTGCGGGAAAACCACGAAGTACGTCAGGTAGGTGGACTGGTATAGGGTTTTTTTGGACACTGAATTGAGGGTAAGGCAAAGCCCCCTAGGAGGTGTTCAAGGATAAATTGTGTCCAAAAAACTCTAGACCGCTACAGAGCGAAGCGCCGCTTTTACACGTCCGTATTGAGCGATTTGTTAGGCTGCTTGTCCTTGAAGGATGGTCGCGAGATAAGCAGCATACAGCACCAGCAACAAAATACCCCGCTTGCGGGTAATGAAGCCTGTGCGCGGAGGGTAAGTGAACACCACGGCCATAAGACCGAACACCAATGCAATAGCGACCCCATGATGCCCTGCAACCGGTATAGGGTGGATGACGGACATAACAGCAGTGATCCAACTGCCGTTGAAGATATTGCTGCCAAGAATTGTTCCCAAGCTAATCTCGTCATGTCCGCGCAGCTTGGCAATGATCGTTGTTGCGAGTTCGGGTGTGGACGTACCCACCGCCACAATAGTTGCCGCGATAATGAATTCGTCGATACCTAAGGCAATGGCGATGCCTTTTGCACCCATCACAATGAGCTTGCCGGCAGCGACAAGAAAGGCAAGGCCAATGGCGCACAAAAGAACAGTCTGCCATCCTCGATGTTCCCCTAGAACTTTCTCCGCAAATCTTCGTTGTTTTAGTGCTTCGACAATTACCGCCACAAGCCAAGCAAAAAACATGCTTCCCAGCAACAAACCGTCAAATCTGGAAAGCTCACCGTCAAGTATCAGAACACCCGTAATTATGGGGATCAGCAACGCCACAGAAAAATCCCGCTTTATGCTGTCACGAGGGGCTTGGATTCCAGAAATTACCAACGCAAGAGCGAGAATCAGGC
>DBNV01000117.1:23937-25485 GCA_002299865.1 Desulfonatronaceae bacterium UBA663
ACCAACCAGAGCGGCATTTGTTGCGACCGACAACTCGGGGCTTGATGTAGCGAATGCGACAACAGTTGCGGCGATAATTCCTGGAGAAATACGTGCCCAATGAGCGAGACCGACCGCGCCGCGAACGAACAGCTCGCCGCCGATGAAGGCGCATCCAAAACCAAGAAATAAAGCAACAAAATCGTTCATTGTAACCCTCGTAGTTTTAGCAGCCTAAAGTGGACCCATTTGTCAAGATAAAAAATTGGGCTCTATTCACGTTAATCTTTGAATGGTTGGTTTTTGTCATCGCTTGTAACCATGCGGTCGGCGTTAAAATAGTTTGGACCATGACTAGAACAGAGGCCTCAAAAAGGCTCTTGTTCTAGTCATGGTCCATTTTAATTATTCAACGTTAACGGTGTTGCTTAGAACGGAGGCGGGAAGAAAACGCCGCCGAACAACAGATAAGCAATTAACAGGACCCAGACGATATTAAATGTTTGCGCCGTGACAAAGCCCAAGGCCGGTAGTCCGCCGCCGATCTTGATGAGGTCAACATAGCGGGTCCCCAGGCCGATGCAGACAAACGCCATTGCAAACCAGTACTCGCGCAGGTGTCCTATTAAGGGAGCTGTTCTTTCCACAACCTCGGGATCAATCATGAAAGAGAAGACGAATGACGCAACAATAAAACCAAGCACGAACTTGGGAAAGCGCCACCAGATTTCCATTACGCTTGGTTTCGCGACGCAACTAGGATCAGCACCCCTAGCTTTTTCTTTATAGCACCATGCTACTGCCAGGACGAACGCCACAACCCCGATCAAAGCATTCTGAGTCAGCTTGAGAATTGCTGCATAATCCATCGCGGTAGGGCCGACCATGGCACCGGCTACTACCACGGCAGCGGTAGTGTCAATCGTGCCAGCCATCCAAGCGCCTGCGACTGCCTCAGAAAAGCCAAAGGTTTTGGCGATAAACGGCTGCAAAAGCATCATCGGTACAGCCATTAAGAGCACAAGCGAAGTTATATAGCTCATTTTCTTCGCGTCACCCCTGACGGCACCGTGAGCGGCGATAGCTGCAGAAACACCGCAGATTGAAACCGCACTTGCCATAACTGCCGAAAACTCTTCATCCATTTTAAAGTACTTTTTAAGCATCCAGAAAGCTGCATACCAGACCGTAACGATGACGATGATGCCCTGGATCAGCCCCAACCCGCCGGCAGCAATGATCCTTTCAAACAGAAGGGAAGCGCCGAAGATCACCAAGCCGGTCTTGATAAAGTACTCGGTTTGCACCGCTTCTTCGAGCCATGCCGGCAGCTTCATCAAGTTGCTCACCAAAAGGCCCAGGAGCAGCGACCAAAGAACAAATCCAAATCCCCATTCACGCATGGTATGGTTCCCGCCAAGGATCTGGGCAGTAATCGCAATGAGGAACACTACCGGAAAACCCAACAGAAACAAGGGCACTTTGCCACCCTTGAGTAACATTCCCACCGAGGCAAGAACTAAGAAAAAGCCTCCAATGATCAGCATGCTTTGAATGTTAGGCCAGCCG
>DBNV01000100.1:0-820 GCA_002299865.1 Desulfonatronaceae bacterium UBA663
AGATCGGAGACAAAAAATAAAGAAAAAATACTTGTCCTGCAGGTTTAACGCTTAGTATCAGCGGACGGCGCTGGAGCGGTGAGTGGTAGCGCCCTCTCGCCTTGCACGAGCTGCTCGGCCAGGGTGCTCTTGCCGGTTTGCTGCGCGCCCGTGACCACGACCGCCAGCATGACGTTCAATCGCTGTGCAAGGGCGGTGCTCACCAGGCGAGGAATGATATTCATGTCATGGATGATAGTCATTCACGACATGAATCGTCAAGGGGGCAGGCCGCGGGCGCGCTCCCAGGACGCCTTCGAGTCAGAGCCGCGGCTCACCGCGGCTCCTTTGCCCGCGCCAAGAGTTCGGTAAAATCGCAGTTCACGCTCGTGACGCCGAAGTCGGGTTCGCGTTGGAAGGGGCGGCGCAGGTAGCGTTGCCATCCTTTGAGAAAAATCTTCATGTTGGTCTCGGGCTAACGTTGGACGTACCCGGACGGCGAAAAGCGCAGCTTTTTGCCGTCCGGTTGACGGACTTGTTATGCGTTACTTGTTGCAACGGATTGTGCCGAAGGAATCGGTACGACATGTGGTTCCGTCAGAGCCCCTGGTTGTGCCGAAGGAGTCGCCGCCGTGATCTCGCTCATGGACGGAATCGTCAAAGTGTAGGGCGTCTCCTCCATAAGCCCTATAAAACCGGACCATTCATTAGCTGCAAGACCGGACAATTCATTTGCTCCTTACAAGCGGTCCTATTCTCGATTTTCTTTCCCGGCGCGCTCTGATATATGGACGAAAAACTTTGCGTATCCGAGGACGAGACGTCGCCCCGGTCGCCCCGG
>DBNV01000100.1:1158-8593 GCA_002299865.1 Desulfonatronaceae bacterium UBA663
CCGACGATTGCGCATCGGTCACCCTTTGCCCGCACGAAACATCTGCGCTCCTGGACCATTATGATCATGCCGCCCGACGCTTTCTTCATCCTGGGCCTTCTGACCTGGCGGGCCGGGACCAAGACCGACCAGAGCCGGCGATAATGTTTTCCTTCCTCCACGTCGCGGACATCCACCTGGACAGCCCATTGCGCGGGTTGGCACGCTACGAAGGCGCGCCCGTGGAGGCAATCCGCGGGGCCACTCGGCAGGCTTTGGCGAACATGGTCGAATACGCCTTGGACAACGCCATTCCCCTGGTGGTCCTGGCCGGGGACGTCTATGACGGAGACTGCCCGGACTTCCAGACCCTGCTCCATTTTGCCCATCAAATGTCCCGTCTGGGCGAACACGGCGGACAAGTGGTCATGATTCGCGGCAACCACGACGCGGACAACGACATGACTTCAGCCTTGCGTCTACCGGACAACGTGACGGTGCTTCCCCCGGACAAGGCCGGCACCTGGCGCTGTGAGTCCCTGCCCGTGGCCGTGCACGGCAGGTCCTATCCCGCTTGCGACGTAACGGACAATCTGGTCCGGGACTATCCTGCTCCACTGCCCGGGCTGTTCAACATCGGCCTGCTGCACACGGCCCTGTCCGGCAGACCCGGCCACGCCTCTTACGCTCCCTGCACCCTGACGGACCTGGCCGCTAAGGGGTACGACTACTGGGCCCTGGGCCATGTCCACGAGTTCGAGTACGTATCCCAAGCGCCCCATGCGGTCTTCAGCGGCTGCCTGCAGGGCAGGCACGCCAGGGAAACAGGCCCCAAGGGCTGCGTGCGCGTGGACGTGGGCGACGATGGCCTCATCCATGTGGAACAGGTGATCCTGGACGCCTTGCGCTGGGACATGATCAACGTGAGCGTTGCAAACGCCCGGTCCATGGACGACCTCTACGCTCTTGTCGATTCCGCTCTGAAAAGCGCTTTGTCCCCGCTTGAAGGCCGTCCGGCGGCCGTGCGCCTGCGGCTGCACGGCCAATGCCCGGCACACGCCAGGATTGCCCGCAATCCCGAAAGAGTCATCGCCCAGATCAGGTTGATGGCCACGGATCTTTCCCAGGCCAGGGTCTGGGTCGAAAAGGTGCTCTTGGAGACCACGCCTGACCTAAACCTTGCGGCCCTGTCCCAGGGGGACACCCCCCAAGCCGGCCTGGTGCGGGCCCTGGAAAACCTGGAAGACAACCCTGAAGAACTGACCAAGCTTGGTGTTGACCTGCGCGACCTGCAAGCCAAAATCAGCGTCAGTGCGGTCAACCTGCCCGACTTCGACGACCCTGAGACCCGCGCGGCCCTGGCCCGTGATGTCCGGAACATGCTCCTGCCCATGCTGGCTGGCACGTCGCAAGGGCCCCTGGACTAAGACCATGCGCATTGAGACCTTTCGGCTGCCTGCCTTCGGTCTTTTCACGGGCATGGAGATTCGTTTCGCGAATCAGGGCCAAGGCCTGCACCTGATCCACGGCCCCAATGAGGCCGGCAAGAGCACCATGCTGCGGGCCCTGAACAACCTCCTGTTCGGCTTTCCCCACCAGACACCGGATGCCCACCTCCATCCGGCCAAAGACCTGACTGTCGGCGCGACCCTGCGCCTGCCCGACGGCGGAAACCTGGACATTGTCCGCTACAAGCGCCGCAAGAACGACCTGTTGGACGGGACCGGGCAGGTCTTGGCCCAGTCCGAGATCGCCGCTTTGATGGGCGGGGTCTCCCAGGATCTGTTCAAACGGATCTTCAGCATTGACCAGGACGGCTTGCGCCAGGGCGCCGAGGGCCTGCTCCAGGCCGAGGGCGACCTGGGTCAGGCCCTGTTCGCGGCGGCCTCAGGCATCGCCGACCTGCGCGGCATATTCAACGCTCTGGAAAACCGGCAGGACGGCCTTTTCAGGCCGCGGGCCAGCACGTCCAGCATCCACCAGAGTGTTTCCGAGCTGACGGCGCTTGCCAAACGCGTTCGCGAACAATCCCTCAAGCCCACGCAGTGGAAAAAGAAGCAACAAGAACTGACCGCCCTGCTCGAACAGCAGGAAATCTTGCTGGATGCGATCTTTGCCCTGGACACAAACATGGCGCGCCGGCAGCGCTACCGGGATGCACTCAAGCATATCGACCTGCGCGAGGAGATCTCCCGCAGGCTTGCCGAGGCCGAAGGAGTCAGGCTGCTGGCGGACGATTTCACTGAACGTCGCTCCATGACCCAACAGGCCCTGGTCAATGCCGTTCAGGAGGAGAATCGCTTGGCGTTTCGCATGGAGCAGGTCCAAGCCCAGTTGGCCATGTTGACCATCAACACCGGCCTTTTGGAGGCTGGCGAGGATGTACAGCGCCTGTATGCGGAGGCTGCGGCCCACCGCAAGGCCGTCAAGGATGTTCGAAGCCTGGAAAACAGGCATACCGCTCTGCGCGCGTCCATTGCAGACAAGCTTGCATCCCTGGGCCGCGACGAAGATCCGGAACAAAGCCGGAATACAGTCCCGAATGCCGGCCCAAATACTGGCCCAAATACTGATCGGATGACACGGCAGTCCAGGGTACATCTGGAAAAACTGGCCCGGGAATCCGGGGCGCTGAACGCGGATCTGGTTTCAGCCACCCAAGCCCGAGATGAAGCCCAGGCCGCCCAGGCCGAACTCCTGGAGCAACTCAAGGCCATGCCGGATCTGCCAAAGACCTCTCCACTGGAGGCAGCCCTGGCCAAGACCGCAGACATGGGCAACCCAATTCAGCGCAGCCGGGAGGCCGCCGCAGAGATCG
Organism: Desulfonatronaceae bacterium UBA663; assembly: GCA_002299865.1. Classification (GTDB taxonomy): domain Bacteria; phylum Desulfobacterota; class Desulfovibrionia; order Desulfovibrionales; family Desulfonatronaceae; genus Desulfonatronum. The sequence continues at coordinate 3,956 of DBNV01000100.1, forward strand.
AAAAACTTAAGCTTAGCGTCTTGCGCGACATAAAAACCATGGGCCTCTGGCAGGGCGATCCTGTTGCCCTGGCGGATCTTGCCCTGCCCCTGCCGGAAACCCTGGATCGATTCGAGGCGGACATGCATAGTGCGCAGGTTCGCTTAAGCGACGCTGAAAAGGAAATGCACCGCTTGAAAACCGCATTGCGCGAGAAGAAATCTATTTTGTCGCGCCTGGAAGCGTTCGGAGAACTGCCGGATCCTTCGGTCTTAGACAAGGCCAGGAGCCTTCGCGATACGGGCTGGGGTTTGATCAAGAACGCCTGGCTGTTGTCCAAACCAGACGCCGCACAGGAAGCACGGTTCACCGCGCAATTCAGCGGTACCGATTCTCTGCCCGAGGCCTTTGAAAAATCCCTGCGCCAGGCCGACGCCTTGGCCGACACCATGTTCACCAACGCTTCCGGCGTGGCCCAGGCCGCCGGCTTGCGCCGGGAAATCATCTCCCTGCAACAGGATGCGCAAAATGCCGCAGACCAGGTTGAGCATGAAACCCTGGCCTTGGAAAAACTGCACACCCTCTGGGCTGAACAATGGCGGCCTGCGCACATCTCACCCCTGTCTCCCAGGGAAATGCAGGCCTGGCTGAACAAGGCCCTGGATGTCCGCCAGCGTTTGGCCGACCTGCACGAGCGGGAAACCGCACTCCAACGCCTGGTCTCGGACATGCAAACCGTGGCTGCGCAACTGGGCCAGGCCCTTGCAAGTGCGGGCCGTCCACTTGCGGAACCTGTTGAATATGCATCCGTGCCGGCTTTGGCCGGCAAGGTTCTGACTGAACTCCAGCAGCAGGCTGCGGAGCAACAAGACCTGCACCGCCGCATTCAGGACGTGACAAGGGTCAGGGACCGGGCCGTGGCCCGCCGCAACCGGGCTGTTACGGCTTTGGAGACCTGGAACGAGCAATGGGCCAAGGCCCTGCAATCCATTAAACTGCCCGCTGAGACCACACCGGAAGCAGCCGCCGCCGTAGCCCTGACCCTGGAAGAAATCGACCAAGCCAAGCGGGAAGTGGACGGCCTGGAACAGCGCATCGCGGAGATGGACGAAGAATACCGGGAGTTCGCCAGGCAGGTCTTGAGCCTCAAAAATCTCTCACCCTCTGACGTTCCGGATCGGTCTGAGGACATCATCGGCCGCCTCCACGCCCAGTGGCAGACGGAAAAAGAGAAAAAAACCCAGATCGAGGCCTTGGCCGAAGAACAGCGCCAGATCGAGCAACAGTTGCATAAAGTGCGCAAGACCTTCCAGGCATGTGAGCAAACCCTTGCCGGGCTGCGCGCCGAGGCGCTGTGCGCCGAGGCCGCCTGCTCCAATGTTGAAGAACTGCCCGCATTGGAAGCCAGGGCACGGGCAAAGGTCCAAACCCTGAACGACCGCAACAGGGTCGAGGAACGGCTTCTGGAACTAGCCGGAGGAGAGGACCTGGAAGCCTTTATCGCCGCAGCCCGCGAGTATCAGCCGGATGAACTGAGCGCGGAACTGGAGCGGATGCGTGTCGAAAAACAGAGCTTAAATGAGCGGCGGGACGGGTGCACCGTGGAAATCGGCCGGATTCGCAGCGAACTGACCGGCCTGGACGGTTCGTCCCTGGCTGCGGAAACCACGCAACAGATCAGTGAAGTCAATGCCCGGCTGGCCGAAGAGGTCCGGCAATTTGTCCTTTTGCGCTTGGCCTCACAGGTGCTGTCCAGGGAAATCGAACGCTACCGGGAAGCCAATCAGGGGCCGGTCCTGGCAGCGGCCAGCCGTTATTTCGCGGCCATGACTCTAGGCTCTTTTTCCGGCCTCCTGGCCGATTATGACGACAAGGGCGACCCGGTGATCAAGGCCGTGCGCGACGCAGACCGGCGCCTGGAAATTTCCCAGCTCAGCGAAGGAACGCGGGACCAGCTTTTTTTGGCCCTGCGTTTGGGGGGGCTGTGGCGCTATGTGCAGGTCAACCCGCCCCTGCCGCTGATCGTGGACGATATCCTGGTCAACTTCGACGATCAGCGCAGCGCGGCCACCTTTCGTGTCTTAGCTGAAATCGCCTCATCCACTCAGGTCTTGTTCTTCACCCACCATTCCCATCTGGTGGACATCGCCCGGGAGGCTCTGCCTCAAGAGGCTCTGCCCGGAGGGGTCAAGGTGATCAGGCTGGAGGAAAATTGAGCCGCTTAAGAGGATGAAAAATTTAGTTCGGCACTCTTTTTTCCCCCCTCTTACCTCTCCGTCACCCGCAGCACCTCCACCACGGGGTCCAATTTGCTGATCTTTTCGATGGCCCCGTAGAGATGCGCGGAATCCCTAACTTCTACCTGAAAAATGATTTCCGTTTTCCCGTCCGGACGCGAATGGATCGTTCCGGAATCAATGTTCATCTGTTCGCGGGCCATCAACAAACTGATCTCCCCCAGCACGCCCGGCACGTTCTGACAAATGATGCGGACCTTGGCCGGGAAGGACTTCTGCGGGTCGCCCTCCCAGAACACGTCCATCATGCGCTCCGGCTCCAGGTGAGTTACGTTGGGACAGTCCACAGTATGCACGATGGCACCCCGGCCCCGACTGATAAAGCCGACGATGGGGTCTCCGGGCAAGGGGTTGCAGCATTTGGCGAATTGCACCAGGATGTCGTCCACGCCCTTGATGCTGATGCCCCTGGTCGGCCGCGACTTGGCCTCTTCAGCCGCCTTGTATTCCGAGGTCTCGGCCTTGGCCTCGGTCAGGGCATGCCCCTCCGGAAGCAGTCGGTGCAACACCTGGCGCGGCGTGATCCGCGCGTACCCCACGGCTGTGAGCAGGTCCTCCCTGGTTTTGAAGGACAGGTCTTTCACCACCTTGTCGAACCGTCCGTCCTTCATGACCTTGGCCACGTTCACGCCCAGCTTGCGGCCTTCCTTCTCCAGGATCTCCCGAGCGAAGGAGATGCTGCGTTCCCGCTCTTCGGTGCGGATCCAATGCTTGATCCTGGCCTTGGCCTTGGCCGTTTTGACGAATTTCAACCAGTCCTTGCTGGGATGCCGGCCGGGGTCCGTGAGGATCTCCACGGTATCGCCATTGCGCAGCTCAGATGACAAAGGCGCCAGTCGTCCGTTGATCCGGGCTCCGGAACAACGGTTGCCCACTTCCGTGTGGATCAGATAGGCGAAGTCCACGGGCGTAGCCCCCTCGGGCAGTTCTTTTACGTCGCCCTTGGGCGTAAACACGTAGACTTCGTCCTGGAACAGATCGATACGCAGGGAGGCCATGAATTCCCGAGGGTTTTCCAGCTCGTGCTGCCAGTCCATGATCTGGCGCAGCCAGGAAAAACGGTCCGCATCCTTTTCCCAGTCCTTGCCCTTCGTCCCCTCCTTGTAGTGCCAATGCGCCGCCACTCCGTGCTCGGCCAAACGGTGCATGTCCTCGGTGCGGATCTGGATCTCGATGCGTTCGCCGCCTGGCCCGAACACCGTGGTGTGCAGACTCTGATACATGTTCTTCTTGGGCATGGAGATATAGTCTTTGAATCGCCCTGGAATCGGCTTCCAGAGCGAGTGCACCAAGCCCAGCACGGCGTAGCAGTCCTTGATCGACGTGACGAGGGTGCGAAAGGCGGTGAGGTCGTAGACCTCGTCCAGATTCAAACCTTGCTGAAGCATTTTGTGATAAATACTGTAAATGTGCTTGATCCGGCCCGTGACCCGGCCTTGGATGCCGTTTTTTTTCAGCAGGTCCTCGATCATGGCGATGACCTTGCCGATATATTCTTGGCCCACGCTTTGATGCTGCTGGACGCCGCTGGCGATTTGCTGGTATATGTCCGGCTTGAGATAACGCAGGCTCAAATCCTCAAGCTGGACCTTGATCCGGTAAAGCCCCAGCCTGTTGGCCAAAGGAGCGTAGATATCCAGGGTTTCCTTGGCGATGAGCCGCTGCTTGATGCTCTTCTGGAAATCCAGGGTGCGCATGTTGTGCAGTCTGTCCGCCAGCTTGACCATCAGCACTCGAATGTCGTCGGCCATGGCCAGGATCATTTTGCGGATGTTCTCCGCCTGGGCCTCTTCCTTGGAGTTGAAGTTCATCTTGCTGATTTTCGTGGTCCCGGCGACGATCTTGGCCACGTCGGCTCCAAACTCCTCGGCGATTTCCTTGATCGTGACCTTGGTGTCCTCCACCGTGTCGTGGAGCAGGCCGGCGGCCACCGAGGCTTTGTCCAGCTTCATTTCCGCGATGATGTTGGCTACTTCCAGGGGGTGGAACAGATAGGGCTCTCCGGAGAGGCGGATCTGACCGGCATGAGCCGCCGCAGAAAAAACGTAGGCCTTTTGGATCACGCCCATGTCTTCCTCGGACATATAGCCGGACAATTTATCCAGAATTTCATGAATGCGAATCATGGTTGCGTCCGGAGAAAAAAATCATACTGATCCATGCGTGACAACGTGTTGAGGCACGGGAAGAGAGCAAAAGATGGAATCATGAAAAAAATCGTCCCTCTTGCGACCTTGCGGAGATTTGATTAAATAGATCCATTCTGGATAATAAACCGACCGGAAAGCCGGTTTTCCAGAGGTCACTGCACATTCGCCGCGTTCGAGATATTCGCCGCGTTCGCCGCGTTCGCCGCGTTCGG
>DBNV01000070.1:0-17737 GCA_002299865.1 Desulfonatronaceae bacterium UBA663
CTTCCACCCGGACAAGTACCCATCAAAGGAACGGCGCCCGGCATTGAGCCAGACAAATCCCTGATGCAGCCAGACGCGGTAGCCGAATTTCTCCAGGATCCTCCCCCATCCAGGGTTCACGAAGTGAAAGCAGCAGCCGGACATGTCGTTGATTCGACAAAACGATTCGATTTCCCGGCACATGGTCATGCTCAGCAACGTTTCGTCCGCTTGCATGGCCGTCAGGAACCGATACGCCTGCACCGGGGTGAACGGGCTCATGCCGACCATTTTCGGGTAGTAGCTAATACCCATGCTCGAAGCCAAATGGGCCCAGGCATGATCAAAAACAAACTCTCCGTCGCTGTGCGCCTTGACGTACAAAGCGGCGGCACCGATCAGCCTCTGCTTGAAGCGCACGGTCAAATGACACGGCCGCCAGCCCGTTGCGGCCCCCACGCTCCCCGAATCTTCCAGAAGCCGCAACCACTCCCACTGTAAAAACGGCCGGTCCCTTTCCCGGCACAGACCGTTCCACTGTCCGGGATCGATCTCGTCGATGCTGGAATGCCATGCGCAGACCAGCGAGGGTAACGCCGTCATCCCCTAAGCCCCCTCAAAGAGCATGACCGCCGCCACCCTGACGCACAAGGCTGCCGCGGCCGACAGTTCGGCCAAAGTCCCTTGGACCAGGCTGGACACGATGATGGCCACCGGAATGGACGCCGGGACATGGCGCAAGAAAGTGGTCTGGTGGAACAAAGGACGCATACTATGGACAAACTTAGGCAAGCCCGGCTTGCCGGGCTTGCCGGGCTTACCGTTGAAAACCACGCGCCACATCCCGGCAGGCTGCGGCCCGGCAGGCCGCAGCAAAATCCTCAGGATAATGGCCGACAATGTAGCGCAACTGGGCCTCGCTGAAACCTCCCGGCGCATAAGGCAGCTTCGGCAAGAAGACGTAGAGCAGACGCTGATCCTCATCCAGCGAGTCGAAACGCTTTGAGTATTCTATGCCCGTGACCATCCGCACCCCCAATCCTTCGAGAATCCTTTGCGCCAAGAGCATGGCCCGGTCCAGGGCCGCCCTGCAGGCGAGATCAGCCTCCAGGATGTTGCCCACTGGCGAGAGCGGCAGGAGTTGCAGCTCGAAACCCGCAGTTTGGGCCTTGGGCACGAAGAGCAGCACATGCTCGTCCTCATGGACGATCAAGCCGGCATTGCCCGGCCGTCCGTCCGTACGCCTGTTTGTGCGCAGGGCCCGCAAATAGTCCTCAAAAAAGCCGTGTCCGGTTTCGGACCGATACTGTCTGACCACTTCGGCCACCAGGTCGCCGCAGGCAAATGCCGGCCTGGACGATGCTTTGCTTGCGCCGCCGCCCTCAAGGAAAGAAACCTTGGCAGGGACCAAGGCGTACTGTTGGTGCACTTGTTGATGCGAAGCATGCAGCCGGTACCCGCTGGGCGCGAAGTCAAAACCAAAGTTCCAGCCCCAAAGCGTTGCGTTGAAACACCACTCCCGCCCATCGGTCCGCCCCTTTTCCAGTTCCGCCAGGATCGCCAGGCGTAGCCTCTCCAGTTCGTCCGGACTCAGGCACCGGCGTCTGGAAACGACCAACCCCAGTTCTTCGGCCAGCCGGACGTAGGTCCGCTGATAGTACAAATGCCGCAAGCCGTGCATATCCGTGCAAGACAAGTCCCCAACGGCGTAACGGACGGCGTCGTCGGCCATGTTCGCGGCGTAATGTCCCCAGGGGATATAGCTGTTGCGGCGCAGATATTCAAAGATCTGGGTTTGCCGATCAGAATCGGCCATGTCGCCGACGATCTCGCTGTCGCCCTGCGTGCCGGGCCGGAGCACCAAGGCCCTCTTCAGGGCGTCGGGCAGGGCCGCATTGTTCACTAAGACCTCAAAGAGATCATGGCGATGGATCACGGGCCTCATCCGGCCATGCCCATCCTCCTCGTAGCGCAAGCCGATCGGCTCACCGGTATCGGGGTGGCAAATTAATGCACAGGATATTCTGGCCAGCATCTGCAAATCTACGGGATCGGTGGAAGCGGCGGCCAAGGCCAGCAGCAACGGCTCCGGCAGGCTTGCAAAACAATACTCCTCCTGCTCAAGCAACACCTCGCCCCGGGCTTGATTCCTCAACCAATGACTGAAGGAACAGCGAGCCGGTTTCGGCAGCCTGATAGACGCGTCGGACGGTACGCCCTGAGCCTTGGCGTCGGCCCGGGAGGAATCAATATACGTGACGCCGCGGAATGGGAACGCATTGGGTATTTCGTAAATTCTCGCGGCTTTCGGCACGAACACATCGGTTTCCGGAAAGTTGCGCCGGTTGTCCACGGTTTTGCCCTGCTCATCCGATCCCAACGGGACGACGTGATCCTGTTCGCGCAGGTTGACCACGCGATAAGAAGGATCGTGGACGCCAACGCGAAACACGCCGGCCGAAGTGATGCACGTTCGAAGACTCATGAAAGACCTCCGCATGTGGCGTTGGTTGAAAGCTTGGCGAAAAGGCGGGCAAAAAACAAGGCCTGCCGGTAAAAGTCCAGGCGTGACAAGCCCTGACACATGTCGTAATTGCTTTTTTGGGAAACTAAAAACATGAGGAGTTTGTCTTCAACAGTGACCGTCTAAAATCGACCTCGCCCCTAGGAAAAGAACAAACTCTTCATGTTCCCTTAAGAGAACCAAACCGTGTCCTCAAAAAAACAGGTTCAACCGCACGCATTCAACCTGCCTCTGGTCGGCGTGGAAACGCACGCCCATCTCGATTTTCCCGAGTTCGCCGAAGACTTAGACCAGGTCCTGCGACGGGCCGCGCAGACGGGGATTGCCTGGATCGGAAACATTTTCCTGTCCCCGGACGCTTATCAGACTCACGCCCCCCTATTGTCTCAAAAAACCGGACTGTTCTTCACCCTGGGCGTGCATCCGCACGAAGCCGTCACCGTGAATGAAGACGTTCTCGCGGACATGGAGCAACTGTTCCGAGAGGATGACAACCTGCGGGCAGTGGGAGAAATCGGACTGGATTTCTACCGGCACCGCAGTCCTCCAGACGTCCAGATCAAGGCCTTTCAGAATCAGTTAGCCTTAACCCGCGACCTGGAACTGCCCGTTGTCATCCATTCACGGGAAGCCGAGGAAGAAACGCTGCGGATTCTCCAAGACATGGGATTTAAGGGGCGTCAGCTCCTCTGGCATTGTTTCGGGGGAAGCCCGGATCTGGCCGCGAAAATCCTTGCCCAGGGATGGCACGTATCCATCCCGGGCACTGTGACCTTTCCCAATAACACGAACTTACGCGAGGCCGTGACCAAAATTCCGCTTTCGCGCATGGTCCTGGAGACGGACTGCCCATTTCTGACGCCGCATCCCTTCCGGGGCAAACGCAACGAGCCGGCCCGGATGGCCTATACTGCGGCGGAAATAGCTAAGCTTAAGGGAGAGGGATTGGAAAAAATCTGGACGGAATGCGCAGCCACGGCCGAAAAATTCTTCAGTTTGCCTGCTTAATATGGTTGACCTCAAGTAGGAATTTCAACACCGCAATGTCTCCCGGCTTCAAGTGCAGATAGATGCTGCTTAGACCACGTCGGATACTCACGGCGTTGCGATTTGGACATGCGTTGTTTCTAGCCTATCCTTAAGCCTGGAAACAAGCCGTGTGGCATTGCCGCCGACCAGGGTCCTTACGCTCCTAACTTCTCCTGCTCGTTCCCGAACCCGTTCCCGTACTCATCCACGGTGCTTGCTACGTTGCCGGCAAAACCTTTTGTAAACGCGTCCGGGAACGGGATCGGAACGGATTTTGAAATTCAAAAGCTGCAAGGAGAAAAAAAACATGCAAATTTTTCCCTCTTTCGAGGCCGTCGACAAACCTGCCGGCAATCGACTGTTCGACCTTGACGCAAACTATCTGGGCCGTTCCGATGCGGACTTCATAAATATCTTCAACTCGTTCATGCAAAGCAAGGATGCGGACGCGCCCTTCCAGGACGCCTTGCCCGACCCTCCCAGGGTGCGATCCGACCATGCTAAGACTGGCTTGGTTTCTGTTTATGACGACCCGCCGGCAAGCGTGCACCAAAAGAACATGCCCGCGAACAAGGAAGATTTTACCCAGTTGCGGAAAAAACTGGAACAACTTGGCGTGGACAAGGATGTTCTGGACCGGGTTGAGGAGTTGTTCGACAGGGCCGACACGGTCACTTGGGGCCAAGTGTACGAGGTATTGCGCGAACCACTGGAAAAGAAAACCCACATCAAGCTCAGCGCCCTGCAGCAACAAGACGTCATCAGCCTGTTCAACAAGATGGGCTTTACGCCCCAGGAAGCCAAGGCCTTGCTGGGAGACATTCTGGACAACAAGTACGACGCCGTATGGAGAAAAGTGCAGGACATGCTCTCCTCGCTGACCAATGGTCAGAGCATTCCCACAACAGCTAGGGAGATTGCCTCCCTGCTCAAGGCTCTAGGGCTGGATCTGCCCGACCTGGTCAAGTCCGGGCTCAAAAAAATCACCCCTGAAGCCCAGGCCATGCTCCAAAAGATAATGAGCGAGCAGAAACTCTCGCCAGAACTTCAGTCCGCCATGCAAGCCGTTCTCGCCGCGGCCAAGGGAGAGGCCAAGCCCAACGCTGAAACCCTAAGCGCAATGCAAAAAATTGTTGCGGCAGCGCTCAAAGGAACAATCAAACTGGACCAGAACACCCTGGACGCCCTGAAAACAGCCTTGCAAAACGCGGCTCCCGGCGTGAATCTGGAGCAATTCCTCAACCGGCTTTCCGGGGATGCTCTCTCGCCGAAAGAAATGCGGAACATTCTGGCTATGATTAAGGATGCGGTCATGACCAACAATCAATCCAACCAGGCAAACAAGGGTGAAATTCTTTCGGAAATCCACAAGGCTATGGCCGGTGCCGAGATCAAGGCACAGCACATGGCTCAGACAAACCGCATGGATGGTGATCCGGGCACGTCGCGCCTAGGCCAGAGCGACATCATGAAGACCATAAACAACACGGTCGGCCGGGACAACGGCTCTGCCGGTGGCTCTGCCGGTGAACAAAACCCCGCGCGCAACCCTCAAAGCGGCGACAAGAACGCCCAGGGCTGGAATAGTTTCTGGGACAAGATCAACGTGAAAAATACCGTGAAAAACGCTCCTGAAGGGGCCGGCACAATAATCAAGGATGTCGGCAAGGACATCGGCGCCGACACCCGCCCCGCAGCAGGCCAACCCGCCGCCATAGCCGCAGAGGCAGCAGCCCGCAGAATCATCAATAACGCGCCGGCTCCGCACCGGACGGTTCTGCAGCAGATCCATTCCGGCCTGCTCCAGAACATGGGGCAAGGCCGCCAGCAATTAACCCTGCAACTCAATCCGCCGGAACTCGGCAGCCTGACCGTGAACCTGAGAGTCTTCGGCAAGGAGGTCCACGCCGTACTCCGCGCCGAAAACCAGGACGCCCGTCAGCTCATAGCCGAAAACCTGCCGCTGCTGCGTCAGTCCCTGGAAACTCAGGGACTGAAGGTCAGTCGTTTGGAAGTCCAGGCCCAACTGCAAGAACAGAATCAATTCACCCAACTCTGGCAGGGCATGGACGGTCGAAAATTTCAGGACCAAGACGCCAAGACCCAGTGGGGCGCCCTTGGCCGCGGCCAAACCAGGACCGGCACGTCCGGCCCAGGTGATGCAAGCGGCCTGGAGCAGTCTGTCATAGAATGCCGCACGGGCCGTAAAGGCGGCATTAACCTGATCGCGTAACCTAAGACCACACTTTGTGGAGGACGATCTCATGGATACCGGCCTTCTCAGCAACAGCACTTTCAGCAACATCGTAGGGCGCGCCAAAAACGATTTCGCCCCGGAGAAACCAAAAACAGGCGACAAGTCCGAGCTGGACCGCAACGCCTTCCTGCGCCTGCTGACCACCCAACTGGCCCACCAGGACCCTTTGAACCCCATGAAGGACAAGGAGTTCGTGGCCCAACTGGCCCAGTTCTCCAGCTTGGAACAGTTGAACAACATCGCTGAAACCATCGGCGAGTTCAAGAAAGCCTTTGCCCGCCAGGAAATGCAGAACGCGGCAGGATTCATCGGCAAGCAGATCCGGGCCGCGGGCCGGAGTCTGAGCAAGAACGATGAGGCCATCAGCTCTTTTTCCTACCAACTGCCGGATCCGGCTAAAAAGCTGTACGTGAATATTTTTGACTCTCACGGCAATATTATCCGTTCCATCACCTTGCCCGGCCGGATGCCCGGCCAGCATGAATTCATCTGGGACGGCAAGGACCACAACGGCAAGGACCTGCCCGACGGGGTGTACTCCATTTTCATGGCCGCGGAAGGCAAGAACGGGGAGGCCTTGATGGTCAACACTAAGACCAGCGGCGTAGTCTCCGGCGTGGTCAACGACGGGGACCAAGTTTACTTAAGGCTTGCGGACGGCAGAAGCATCAACTTCCGGGATGTGCTGGAGGTAGTGGGATTAGGAAGCTAAATCATCCCAAACTAAACGGTAAAAATGCAAGATCTCGACAACATTATCACCATCCCTGCGCATCATGTTCAAGGCGAGCCGGGGACAAACCAAGGAGTAAAGCCATGAGTCTCACTGCGTCAATGTGGACCGGAGTCAGCGGCCTCAAGGGTCATGGCCAGGACATGGGCATAATCGGCAACAACATCGCCAACATGAGCACCGTGGGGTTCAAGGGCTCGCGCCTGCACTTCGAGGACTTCATGAGCCAAAGCGTCAGCGTGGCCAGCGGCGTGGGCCAAGTCGGCCGGGGCGTGGCCGTGGGCGCGATTATAGGCGACTTCAGCCAGGGCGCCTTGGAATCCACCACCGAGGCCACGGACGTGGCCATCACGGGCAACGGCTTCTTCATGGTCCGTCCTCCTGGGGAGGAGATCAGATACTATACCCGGGCCGGGAATTTCCGTTTTGATAAAGACGGCTATTTGATAAACCCCCACGGCCACCGTGTTCAGGGATGGGAAATCCAACAGGCAGGCGTGGACCAGTTGGTGGGCCAGATAGATTTGGAACAAGGACGCCGGGTGAACATCCAGGGCGTACCAACGGACGTTCAGTTGGAAAATTTTCAATCCCCTCCAGAGGCGACGAGAAATGTCAGCATGATCATGAATCTGGATTCCCAAAGCACTTCCCGTTCCCCGAACATCTGGGCCGCCTGGAACGGCACTCTGGTTCCTCCCATTGGTGCTGCCGCATATGCCTATCAATCGACGTTGCGGGTCTACGACAAAAGCGGCGCCGGACATAACCTTACAGTTTATCTTGACCCGGATATTGCGGGAATCCCATCCCCGCCTCCTCAATATACCCCTCCCCCTGGCGGCAGGATCTGGCAATTCATGGCCACGACCAGTCCTGATGCGGATCAGAGATTGGCTCCTAGCATACTCCCTGCGGAACGCGGCTTAATTCAACGAGGCTACCTCGTCTTTGATGCGGGCGGGAATTTGATCAATTACGGATTCGCTGACGCTGCAGGAACTCCCATGAATAATGCTGCTCTTCGGTTCTCACAGAACGGCTACCCTATGATGGCCCTCAATTTCCTAGGCGAGGGGGATGGCGCTGGCAATGATGTGTTTCAGTTCGTGGAACTTAATTTTGGTCTGCGTTTCACGGGAGATCCGAACGCGTTGACCCCTCCCGCACGCCTGGATTGGACGCCTGACGCCCTGATCACCACCAGCTATTCCAGTCCATCCACGACTCTCTTCCAGGCCCAGGACGGCTACACCGCCGGCTTTTTGCAGAATATCTCCATCAGTCGGGAAGGAGTGCTCACGGGGCGTTATTCCAATGGTCAGGTCCTTGAACTCTACGCCCTGACCCTGGCGGATTTCAATAATGTCTGGGGGTTGCGCCGGGAAGGCGGCAACCTCTTCGCCGAAACCAGAGAATCCGGCCCGGCCTTAACCGGCATTGCCGGCCAAGGCCGCCTGGGCTCCATTGCCTCCAACGCCTTGGAGCTGTCCAACGTGGACATGGCCACGGAATTCGTAAAAATGATCAGCACCCAGAAAGGCTTCCAGGCCAACAGCAGAATCATCACCACCACGGATCTCATGCTCGACGAGGTCATCCGCATGCGGCGGTAAACGCAAGGCTCAACGCAAAGACTCCACAGGCCGGCAGGGGCGCATACCCCTGCCGGCCTGCTTTGATGTTCGCGGACGGAAATTATCGTGAACCTGGACGGATCTGTGTCTGCCCATCCTGCACCTTGACAGAACGCGCTCCTCGTTAATAATAGTCATCTCTTTGCCCCATTACATTGCAGGAGAGAATACTCATGACGGTTCAACCCATTGTCGAAAAATGCGAAGGCTGCGCACGGATCAAGGAAATCGACGGCATGCGCCGCTGTTCAAGCTATCCCGAACCTGCGGCCAAGTGGTCCCTGGGCATTTGCAACTTCGCCACACATGTCAAGGCCAGCGTGGACAAGCAAGGCAAGGTCAAGATCAACCCTCTGAAGATGTCTAAACGCGCCTCCCGCAGCAAATAAGTAACTGCTTGGCAACACCGGGTCATCCTCCACCGAAAAAATCATTAGGGATTCCGACTTTTGTCGGAAGGACAAAATATGTGCGGATCATTGCATGGAGACGTCATGCCGGCGCAAGCCGGCCTCCAGGGAAGGCTGCCCGGAGTTGTGGAGATGTTGCGCAAATAACCCCGGATTTTTCATGTTCTCAGCCCTGTCCGAACACATTCAACGCCAACGCGAACGGGTCATCACCCTGCAGCGCGACCTTGTGGCCATTCCCGCTCTGGGCCCGGCCAACGACGGACAGGGCGAGCAGGAAAAAGCGGCCTATCTCCTTGATCTCCTGAAAAATCTGAGGATTCCTCGCATTGAGGAGATCCCGGCCCCGGACGGCGACGTGGTCTGCGGGTTTCGGCCCAATCTGGCTGCCCTGATTCCGGGCCGGGATACTGCCCGGACTTTTTGGGTCATCTCGCACACGGACATCGTTCCGCCTGGGGATGCGGCCCTATGGACAGGCCCGCCTTTTAAACTCCGAGTCAAGGGAGACCTGCTGTACGGCCGCGGGGTGGAAGACAACCACCAAGGCATCGTCTCTTCCTTGCTGGTGGCCGAGGCCCTGCTTGCCTCCTCCGCTTTGCCGCCCATCAATTACGGAATGCTGTTCGTGGCCGACGAGGAAACTTCCAGCAACAAGGGGCTGGAATTCGTTCTGAAAACCCGCCCGGCCTTATTCGGAGCCGATGACTTGATTCTGATCCCGGACTTCGGCACGGCTGACGGCACAATGGTCGAAGTGGCCGAGAAAAGCATCCTTTGGCTGAAAATCTCGGTTTTCGGCAAACAGTGTCATGCCTCCAATCCGGAAAAGGGCAAAAATACCCTGGTGGCCTCAGCGGACCTGATCATGCGGCTCCGCGCCTTGTACAGCCGCTTTGCCGACCAGGACCAGCTTTTTATTCCGCCCATTTCCACTTTTGAGGCCACGAAAAAGGAAGCCAACGTCCCCAACGTGAACACCATTCCGGGGCTGGACGTCTTTTACCTGGACTGCCGCGTGCTCAGCCGCTACGATCTGGATGAGGTTCTCAAGGCCCTGGAGGAGCACGCGACTGAGGTTTCCAAGGCCCACGGCGTACGGATCAAATGGGAGACGGTGCAGGAAGTCCGCTCCGCCCCGGCCACGCCTGTAGACAGTCCCATTGTCCGGCGTATGCTGGCCGCGGTCGGCCAAGTCCTGGGGACAAATCCCAAGCCCCAGGGCATCGGCGGCGGGACCGTGGCGTCATTTCTACGCGCACGGGGCTATCCCGCGGTGGTCTGGGCGACCCTTCTGGGCACGGCCCACCAGCCCGACGAGCATTCCTCCATCCGCAACACCATTGCCGACGCCCAGGTCATGGCGCATGTGCTGTGCAACGGCGAGCAGGTTTCTGAATTCTGACTTCCGGCCTGACCTTTGGCCTCTGCCCTTGACGTGCGGCTATGCTTTCACCCCCTGCCACAAACGATCCTCCCAGTACTAAACCCCTTGAGCCAGGACGTTTTGACGTCATCGTGGTCGGCACGGGCCATGCCGGGTGCGAGGCGGCCATGGCCACGGCTCGCCTGGGGCTGACCACTCTGCTTTTGACCATCAGCATCGATCGCATCGGTCACCTGTCCTGCAACCCAGCCATCGGCGGCCTGGCCAAGGGGCATTTAGTCAAGGAAATCGACGCCTTGGGCGGCTGCATGGGTGTCTGGGCCGATCAGGCGGGCATCCAGTTCCGTACCCTGAACACCCGCAAAGGGCCGGCTGTGCGCGCCACCCGGGCCCAGATCGACAGGGCCGCCTATCTGCGCGTAGTTCAACGCGACATTTTTGCCCAGGAAAACCTCTGGGTGCGTCAGGACATGGTCGAGGACATCCTCCAGGAAAACGGCACCACGGCCGGGGTGCGCACCCGCGTCGGCGAGAGCATCCGCGCCCGGTACGTGCTTTTGACTACAGGCACGTTCCTGCGCGGTCTGATCCACATCGGCTTGGAGCATTTCCACGGCGGACGTCTGGGCGATCCGCCCGCCGTCGGGCTTTCGGCGTCCCTGGCCAACATCGGACTGGAACTGGGGCGGCTGAAGACCGGAACCGTCCCCCGGCTGCGCAAGGACAGCGTGGACTTTTCCGCCATGACCATCCAGCCGGGAGACGACCCGCCACCTCCTTTCAGCTTCCACTCGCCCGGCATCCAACTGCCCCAGGCGCCCTGCCACCTGACCTATACCAACGAGCAGACCCACGCCGTGATCCGCTCCGGCCTGGACCGCTCGCCCCTGTTCACCGGCCTGATCCAGGGCACGGGCGCCAGATACTGCCCGTCCATCGAGGACAAGATCGCTCGGTTTCCGGACAAGGAGCGGCATCAGGTTTTTGTCGAGCCTGAGGGCTTGGACAACCCGGAAGTCTATCCCAACGGCCTGCCCACCAGCCTGCCCTTGGATATACAGCGGGCCATGCTCCGCACCATTCCAGGGCTGGAAAAGTCGCAGCTCGTGCGCCCGGGCTACGCCATCGAATATGACTTTGTCCATCCGGAACAGCTCTTGCCGACCCTGGAGACAAAAGTTCTGCCCGGACTCTATCTCGCCGGACAAATCAACGGCACCTCAGGCTACGAAGAAGCCGCTAGCCAAGGACTGTGGGCCGCCCTGAACATTGCCGCGAGCTTCCGCGGGGTCGGCCCTTTTCTCCCGGGACGAGACCAAGCCTACTTGGCCGTGCTGGTGGACGACCTGGTGACCAAGGGCACCCGCGAACCCTACCGCATGTTCACTTCCCGGGCCGAACACCGGCTGTTGCTTCGAGAAGGCAACGCGGACGAACGCCTGACTCCGTTGGGCCGCGCAATCGGCCTAGTGGGAGAGGGTCAATGGCGGGCGTTTACCAAGAAACAAAATGCCTTCTGCACGTTGCGCGAAGGGCTTCGCTCCATCGTCGTCCGCCCGGACGCATCTGCCAGGGCACTGCTGGAGGCCCTGCGCACCCCCGTCCCCGGTAAATCCGTCACCCTGGAGGAACTGGCACGAAGACCCGAACTCGGCCTGCGGGACTTGGCCGTGTTCTGGCCGGCCTTGGCCGACGCCGACCAAGCCGTGCTCGAGGAGTTGGAAAATCAGGTCAAATACGCCGGATATCTGGTCCGGCAACAAGAACTGGCCAACCAAACCAAATTCCTGGAAAACATCACCTTGCCACCGGACCTGGATTATGATCAGGTGGCGGGACTGTCCCGGGAGGTGCAAGAAAAGCTTTCGCAGATCAAGCCCTTGAACATCGGCCAGGCCGGACGCATCTCCGGGGTGACGCCGGCCGCCCTGGGCTGTCTACGAGTCCACCTGCGCAAAATTAAAAAGCCTGTATCTGACCCACGTCCACCCGTGAACATCTCCTGCTCACGGCCCTGAACGAGACGATTTTTCAAGGAAGAATCGTTTTTCTGATGGAGGATTGGCGGATCATGCACAACACTCCTAGGACCAGAACCTGCGGGCGGAGATCGAAAACCGCGTGGCAACATTACGGAACATGATTTTAGCCATGTCCCTTCGAACTGACTCCCTGATTCATCCCGTCTGCACCAGTCAGGCCGGCTATTTTTTCCGTAACTGGGAATACAACCTAGATGCTGCTCAAGGACCGCTGCTCTTCACCCTGGGACTTATCGTCATTTTTTCCATTATTTACGTGGCCTATCTCCTGTATCTGAAAAAATTCACCCGGAAACCGGAAATCACTGTCCTCAGGGATCGGGATAAAATCTCCGCGATCCTTGAGCAAAGCATTCCGGAACGATCCACCTACGAGGTTCAATTCGCAGGGGAGGGCATGCAGCGGGCGCATTTCACCTGTTCTCCGGTCCAGTTCGCTCAAGGCAAGGCGATCATCCTGGAAATGCCGGGCTTCATTCATCCCCGTAACGAATGGATCGGACGCGTCGTCTTCTGCTTTTTCCGGGTGTCCTCGGGATTAAAAGAGCCTAAATGGGCCTTTTACAAGTTTCAGTCCACCGTCACTGGAGTGCGCAAGGCCGGCCACCTGGAGTTTATCGCTGTGCTCACCCCGCAGGAACTGGAGCGAAGCCAGCGCCGTCAACATCTGCGCCTGGACCCGCCCAGCGAGGATATCCCCGCAGTGAGCATCCGGCCCGAAACACTAGGCAACCTGGGACATCAGGGCGACCAGCCCCCGTTGTTGACCTTTATGCACGGCCGCCCGGACAATTCCTTGCGTGTCGTGAACATCTCCGGCGGGGGTCTGCTCTTGGAAATCCGCCAGGCCAACAACCAACACTTTACGGAGCATTTGGCCAAAGGCAAACGCTTATTCATCAATCTTGCGCTGCGCGACGAGAGTAAAAACACCATCAAGGAGCACTTTGTCATTGCTCGGGTCCGCAATGCCTTTACGGACCCGAAAACCGGCCATCTCCTGATCGGAATCTCCTTTGCAGCGCATCAGATCACGCCTCCTTCCGGTGAGAAAAAATGGGTCACCTTGTCGGAGCAAGGGGTGGAGGCTATCGAGGACTGGGTTTTTAAAAAGCATTTGCAAATGTATCGCGAGCGGGGCATTGTCTAACGTCTCCACGCTCTTCAACAACCGGGGGGGCCGTGCCCGCCGCCACGGCACAGCATGAGGAGGAAACTTGGAAGAGGGCAATGAAGGCAAGCTCTGGAACATGATCAAAAGAATCTTTAAACGCGAGGATTCTTCCGACATCGAGGACATCATCCTGGCGGCCGGCCATGAGGGTGAGATTCGCAAGGAAGAGGTGTCCATCGTGCTCAAGGTGCTGCGCCTGGGACGCAAGCAGGTGCATGAAATCATGATCCCGCGCACGGATATCGTCTGCGCGGAAATGGAGGACGGCATTCAGGACATCGTCGAGCTGATCATCACCCACGGACATAGTCGTATTCCGGTCTATAAAGACAACAAGGACAACATCGTGGGTATTGTCTATGCCAAGGACCTGCTCCGATGGGCGCTGCCACCGCCAACTTCCTCCGGCGTTCCTGCAAAAGCGGGTCTGGAAAACATCATGCGCGAACCATTGTTCGTCCCTGAGACGAAAAACGTCATGGAGATGCTTCTGGAATTCCAGAGCAGAAAAAACCATTTGGCCATAGCCCTGGATGAGTACGGCGGCACCTCGGGTTTACTGACCTTCGAGGACGTGTTAGAGGAAATCGTCGGCGACATTGAGGACGAATACGACTTTCCGCAACCGGACGATATCCAGTTGCAGGCCGACGGAAACCTGCTCGTCTCCGGCAGGACCGAGTTGGAAGAGCTGCGGGAACACTTGCGGGTGAGCCTGGAGAACGATCAAATGGATACCATCGGCGGCTATCTCTCTCAATTGGCCGGAAGAGTACCTCGCAAGGGAGATGTGTTCGACGTGCAAGGCCACCGCTTCACCATCCAGGAGGCGGATCAGAAAAAAGTCCGCTGGATCCGCATCCAACTCCTTTCAGACCGCGCCCCTTGAAGAACAGTGAACGCTTACGTGCTGATTATCGCCCTGCTGGGAGCTTGGTTCGGCCATGCCAACCCGGTGGCCCATATTCCCGGCGCCGTGTTTCTTTTCCCGGCCGCCCTCCTGTGGTTGGGCCTAAGTGCTGCGACCTTGAAGCGGGCGTTTCGCGACGGCTGGATCTGCGGCAGCTTGTGTTATGCCGCCTGCCTGTACTGGCTTGTCATTCCAGTGCATGTGTACGGCGGTTTCCCGTTGCTTCTGGCCCTGCCTTGCCCGATCCTCCTGGGCATGTATCTTGGCGTGTACTCGGGCATGTTCGCTGCGATCCTTTTTTGGCTGCAAACACGCCTGCCCTTGCCCTTGCTCGGTCTCGGGGCCGGACTGCTCTGGGGCGGCATGGAAATGGCCCAGGGCACGCTTTTCACCGGCTTCTCCTGGCTGACCCTTTCCGCAGCCATGGCTCCTTGGCCGGCGACCATCCAGGGGTTGGCATACGTCGGCGAATACTGGCAATCGGCTCTTTTCGCCGCCTGTGCGGCATGGCTGGCCCTAGGAAGACAAAGTCGTCAATCCCTTGTGCTTGGAGTGGCGACCAGCGTCGGACTGCTGATCTGGGGGATCTGGGCCGTCAATATGCCCCTGGCCGAGGCTCCCCGCATCCGGGTCGCTCTGATCCAGGGCAATATCGACCAAAGCATCAAATGGAACAAGGCCTACCAGGAACACACCGTCTACGAGTATCTCCGACTAACTCGCAAAGAACTTTCGCCAAAACCGGATCTGATCATCTGGCCGGAAACGGCCACCCCGTTTTATCTGCAGGAGGATAACGCGCTGGCTAGACAAATCCGTGAATTCGTCCGCGACAACCGCCTGTTGTTGCTGACCGGCACCCCCCGATATGCCGTTGACCTCGCCACCGGCGAGGTGACCTACGCCAATTCCGCGTTCCTGCTCGGACCGACCGGGGAAACCATTGCCTTTTACGACAAGGAGCACTTGGTGCCCTTTGGAGAATACGTTCCCTTCGGTGACCTCTTTCCATTCATTTCCAGGCTTGCCGTCGGCCTCGGAGACGGCGAATTCACCCCCGGAAACAACCCTGCTCCCTTAAGGTGGAATCACCTTGCCCTGGGCATGCTCATTTGTTATGAAATTATATTTCCTAATCTCAGCCAGGAGCGGGTGCAATTCGGGGCCAACCTCCTGGTAACCATCAGCAATGACGCTTGGTTCGGTTTGTCCTCAGCGCCCCGACAACACCTGCACCAAGCCGTCCTGCGTGCGGTGGAGCAAGGCAGATTTGTGGTCCGTGCCACCAATACCGGCATCACGGCGGTGATTGATCCGCGAGGGAGGCGCCTGGAAGCAGGTGCCCTGTTCCAAAGCCTGACCATGAGCTACTCGGACGTGCGCCTTCTGGAGGAGACGACGTTCTTTCATCGGCATTACTTGATCCTCAAGGTCGCCTTGCCGCTGGCCGTCTGCGCCCTCCTGCTGATCGCCTGGACGCGCCGTCCGCGACATAAAACCCCCTGACCGCCCCGCGCACACCTGCAAGCTTTACGCAACATCGCAAATGTGGGACGGATTTTATACAATGTTATGCATCGAGGCACCCAATAGCGAGCATCATGCACTTGACAACCCGTGATAATGCTGCACCTTAACGTTAATTGCCTTTAGGAGTTTTGTATGAATACGACCGCGACACCTCGTCAAAAAGCCAACAAACTGCTGCAACTCACTGAATTAAAATCCGAAAGTTCGGCTCTGGAGGCCCAGTTCGACAGTTTCTGGAGGAGTCTTTGACCACGATGCCGTTCATACCCGCCTCGTGGAGATAGACAAGGTCATTTCCCAACCCAATGCCTGGGACAACCCGCAAGGCATCACCCCTTTGTTGCAGGAAAAGGCGCGGCTCACCGACGCGGTCCAGGCATGGACCCAGGTGCGCCGCGCCAAAGAAGACCTGAACGAATGGCTGGTCATGGCCGAGGAGGAGGGAGAGCAGGAAGTGCTGGAAGAGGTTTTGCGGCACTTGTGGGATCTCAGCCGCAAGCTCCAGCAGGTGGAAATGCGCACCCTGCTTAGCGCTCCGGAGGACCAACATCCCGCCATTTTGGAGATTCACCCGGGCGCTGGCGGCACGGAAGCCCAGGACTGGGCGGAAATGCTGCTGCGCATGTACAGAAGATGGTGCGAACGTCATGATTTTCGGGTCCAGATTCTGGATTATTTGTCCGGCGATGAAGCCGGCGTGAAGAGCGTGGTTCTGCAGGTGGAAGGCCCTCATGCCTACGGACTGCTCAAGAATGAAAAAGGCATCCACCGTTTGATCCGCATCTCCCCTTTTGACGCCTCCGGAAGAAGGCATACCTCTTTCGCCTCGGTGGACGTCTATCCGGATGTGGGTCAGGACATTCAAATAGACATCCAAGACGATGACCTGCGCATCGACGTCTTTCGGGCCAGCGGCCCCGGTGGGCAGCACGTCAACAAGACCAATTCCGCCATCCGCATCACCCACCTGCCTACGAACATCGTGGTCCAGTGTCAGAACGAAAAATCCCAGCATCGCAATAAGGACTCGGCTATGAAAATGCTCAAAGCTCGTCTGTATGAACGGGAACTGCGCAAGCGCGAGGAACAGAAACAAGCCCAATACGCGACCAAGGACAGCATCGCCTGGGGCAGCCAGATCCGCACCTACACACTGCAGCCCTATCGTCTGATCAAGGACCATCGCACCGGTTTCGAGTCCGGCAACGTGGAAAACGTTCTGGATGGAGGACTCGACGACTTTATCCGCAATCATCTCCTGCAAGTCCATGCCCAAAGAACCGCCTGACCACTCCGACATCGGTCTTGACCAAGCTATTGCCGCAGAATTGGATCTCCTGCGGCGGGAATTTCTGGGGCATGCCAAGCGGACCCGGGAAAGAAACGATGCTGGCGAAGACCTGGTCGTATTTCGCTTTGTGTACGGTCTGCCCAAGGACAAATGGAAGACTCTGACCAGCCGGCCCGACTTGGCCGACTGGATGGCCATGCCCTTGCACGGGAACGCCCATACCGCACTGCGCGGCATGCACCAAACCCTGGACGCCCTGGCCCATGCGGCCGGTCACGACGACCTTACGGGCTTGGCTCGCAGGGAGATGTTCGAACGCGCCCTGACCACTGAAATGGAACGGTCCAGGCGCACTAAATCGTCGGTCAGCTTGGCCGTCCTGGATATTGACGACTTCAAACGCATTAATGATAGTTGCGGGCATATTCACGGAGACAAGGTCCTGCGGGCCTTTTCTGCGGCACTGCGGGAAGGCGTCCGGGAAACCGATTTCTGCGCCAGATACGGCGGGGAAGAGTTTGCCTTGATCATGCCCGCCACTTCCATGGTTAATGCCGCACAGCTCTTAGAGCGACTCATGTTCGCCATCCGCAATCTCAAGATCGACTGTCCGGACTTTCCCGACGCCCGGCTGACCTGTTCCATAGGCCTGGCATGCTATAATGGACTGGGCGAAATTTACCCGGGCAATTTTCTGGAAATGGCCGATAAAGCCTTGTACCAAGCCAAACAAAAAGGCAAAGATCGCATTGAAAAAGCGCCCTTCAGGGACATCGCCCCGCCCATCTCCGACCAGACCCTGGTGGATTCGGATGAAAAGAAGTTTCTCCTGGG
>DBNV01000070.1:18134-21326 GCA_002299865.1 Desulfonatronaceae bacterium UBA663
ATTTCCGTCTTCAGCGGCAAGGGCGGGGTTGGCAAGTCCAGCCTGTGCGTCAACCTGGGTTATTGCCTGAGCGATTTGGGGCAACGATGCCTGCTGATGGATTGCGACCTCGGCTTGGCCAACCTGGATGTTCTCCTGGGCGTAAGCACCGAAGGCAGCTTGCAGGACCTGCTTTGCACGGACAGGGATGCCGAAAGCATCGTCCTGCGCCTGGACACCGGCCTGGACCTTATTCCCGCTGCATCCGGAGTGCCTGAGCTTGTGGAGATGGGCGAGGATCAGCGCGCCGTGCTTCTGGAAAAACTACAGCCCCTGTTCGGCGCCTATGACTTCCTGATCCTGGATCTGGCTGCGGGCTTGAACCCCACGGTCCTGACCCTGGCCCATGCCGCGACCAAGAGGATTTTGGTGTTGACTCCGGAACCCACATCGCTCACGGACGCCTACGCTATGGTTAAGGTGCTGTCCTCGCAAAGCGGGGAACGGGATTTTCTGATCCTGGTCAACCAGGCTCAAGGCCGGGAGGAAGCCAAAAAAATCTTTGCTCGTCTGGACAGTGCCGTGAACAAATTTCTCGGCTTCAATCTGGTCTATCTGGGCATGGTCCGCGAAGACGCCAACATGGGCGCGGCAATCCTAAAACAGCGCCCCCTGGTCCGATTCGCCCCTGAAAGCATCGCCGTGCCGGATCTGCGGGATATCGCCCAGAGGCTTCAATCCCTGCGCTTGATGTTGTTCCCGGATTTGTCCTCCAAGCCCGTGCTCAAAATTTTTTAACGGCCCGAGCTATGGAAATTTCAAGGAGATCGGTGTATTGACCCCAAAAAGTTTCGTCGTTGTCATTTTGACCATGTTCCATGTCCACATGCTGAGGGAGCGTCATGAACAAGAGTGAACTGATCAAGGCCCTGGCCGAGCAAAACAATCTGCAGACGGATGAGGCCACACGCATCGTGAATGTATTTTTCCAGTCCATCAAAGACGCCCTGATCCGAGGCGACCGTGTAGAGATCAGAGACTTTGGAAGCTTCAAGGTCAAGGATTACCAAGGCTATAGCGGACGCAACCCCAAAACCGGACAGTCCGTCAAGGTCCAGCCGAAACGGCTGCCTTTTTTTAGGCCGGGCAAAGAACTCAAGGACTTTCTGAACACGTAGGATTAGGATACTAAAACGTCGTCTTTCAACCGTAACCCCTCGCCCAATCCGTCCCATGTCCACCTGCGCCGCCTTCGGCCCCCAAGATCACTCCTCGATTGAATGCTCCAAGATGCAGGGAAGCGGCAATGATTTCGTGCTCCTGGACAACAGATCCCTGCGTCTTCCCAAAGACCGCATGCCTGTCTGGGCCAAAAGCATCTGCAGGCGGGCCTTTGGCGTTGGCGCCGACGGCTTGATTTTCCTGGACATAGCCGCCCCCGGACAAAGCGTGGACTATGTCTGGCATTTCTTTAATGCCGACGGATCACGGGCGGAAATGTGCGGGAACGGATCGCGATGCGCGGCCAGGCTGGCCTGGGAGTTAGGCATGGCCCCCAGGCAGCATGTCCTGGGGACGGATGCCGGACCGATCAAGGCCCATGTTCTGCCGGAAGACGACCTGGTGAAGGTCCAACTGACTCCGCATCGCGATGTCCGACTGGACCTGGGTTTGGAACTCCAAAACACCCGGTGGGACGCTCATTTCGCCAATACAGGAGTGCCTCATTTGGTATTGTTCGTCCCTGATGTCGCCTCCATCGACGTGCAGGAACTGGGCAGGCAGTTTCGCTTCCATCCCCGCTTCTCTCCGGCGGGAACCAACGTCAATTTCGTCCAGGTGTTGGACGATACCCGTCTTCTCCTGCGCACCTATGAACGCGGCGTGGAAGGGGAAACCCTGGCCTGCGGCACAGGCGCGGCGGCATCAGCACTCATCGCCTCCATGCTCGGCCGCACGGGGAAGAACGTCCTGCTTCGCACGTCAGGTCAGGAAGAACTCGGCATCACCCTTGAGGACCAACGAATATTTCTGACCGGCAAGGCCGTGCCGGTCTTTACCGCCAGACTCTTTCCCCGCGGTCTGGGCCTGGAGCGTTAGGTTTTGCGGAAGAATCTGTAAAGGAGGAACACAATGCCTTTCAAGGGCGCATTCACAGCCTTGGTAACGCCTTTCTCCAACGGCGTGGTTGATGAAGAGTCTTACAGAAACCTGATTGAATGGCAGATCGAACAAGGCATTGACGGGCTTGTTCCCTGCGGCACCACCGGCGAATCCGCAACGCTGTCCCATGCCGAGCATGCCCAGGTCGTAAGAATCTGCGTGGAACAGGTCAAGGGCCGGGTTCCCGTGCTGGCCGGAGCAGGCTCCAACAGTACCAAGGAAGCCATTGAATTGACCAAAGTCGCCAAACAGGTCAAGGTGGATGGCACACTTTTGATCACCCCATATTACAACAAGCCGACCCAGGAAGGTTTGGTGGCCCACTTCAAGGCCATCGCCAAAGACGCCTCCATCCCCATGATCCTGTACAACGTCCCGGGCAGGACCGGTGTGAACATGCTCCCGGAAACCCTGGCCAGGCTGTTCAGGGAGGTACCCGACGTCAAGGGCGTTAAGGAAGCCACCGGCAATTTATCCCAGGTTTCCGAAGTGCTGGAGTACTGCGGGCCGGACTTCATCGTTCTTTCCGGTGATGATTTCACGGTGCTGCCCACCCTGGCCCTGGGCGGCGCGGGAGCGATCTCCGTGGTGTCCAACCTCGTTCCTGATAAAATGAGCGCAATGTGCCGCGCCTTCAGAGCGGGCGATCTGTCCACGGCCCAGGATCTGCATTACGAACTGGCTCCGCTGTGCAGGGCCATGTTCCTGGAAACCAACCCGGCACCGGCCAAGACCTCGCTTGGTCTCATGGGCAAAATCAAACCGGAACTGCGCCTGCCCATGGTTCAGATGCAGCCCAACACCGAAGCTCGGCTCAAGGACATCCTGGGCCAGGCCGGCTTGATCACGCTCAAAAAATAACCGCAGATTCTTCTTACTGAAGTTTCACGGTTTTTTCACGACTGCTGATAGTAGCACTACGGGTGGTTTTTTATTCAGTGCGGCTGCCCTCCAACATATCTTCGTGCGGCGCCTTGAAAAAATCAACAATATCAATAGCCTAGAGAATAGAGTTGTTTCACGTAACTTATCGAAATAATTGAATATTTT
>DBNV01000099.1:0-14744 GCA_002299865.1 Desulfonatronaceae bacterium UBA663
TCCACCAGGGCGAAACGGACATGGTCGTCGCCGTAGTTGCCAAAGCCCAGTCCTGGTGAAACAGCCACCTTGGCCTCGCGCAGCAACAACTTGGAAAACTCCACAGAACCCAGGGAACTAAACTGCTCCGGAATCTGAGCCCAGACAAACATGGTCCCCTTGGGCGCAGGCACGTCCCAGCCGATGCGTTGCAAGCCGCAGATCAGGGCGTCCCGGCGGTCCTTGTACACGGAGGCAATCTCCCGGACACATTCCTGGGGGCCGTTTAAGGCCACGGTGGCCGCGATCTGAATGGGCTGGAACATGCCATAGTCCAGATAGCTCTTGATGCGCGTCAGGGCTTGGACAACGTTCCGGTTGCCCACACAGAAGCCCACCCTCCATCCGGCCATGGAATAGCTCTTGGACAGGGAAAAAAACTCCACGCCCACGTCCTTGGCGCCCTTGACCTGCAAAAAGCTGGGGGCCTCGTAACCGTCAAAGGTTAAGTCGGCGTAGGCCAAGTCGTGGATCACGTACATCTTGTGTTCCTTGGCGAAGTCCACGATCTTCTCGAAAAAGGCCAAATCCACGACCTGCGTGGTGGGGTTGTGAGGATAAGAAATGATCAGCAGTTTGGGCTGGGGCCAGGTCTGCCGGGTGGCGATCATCAAGTCTTCAAAGAAGTTGCGGTCCCGGCTGATGGGAATGCGGCGCACGTCCGCGCCGGCGATGATCGCGGAATAGGGATGGATAGGATACGTGGGATCCTGGGCAAAGACCACGTCTCCGGGGCTGAGCATGACCAGGGCTAGGTGCGCCAACCCTTCCTTGGCACCCAGGGTGACCACGGCTTCCTGATTCGGGTCGAGTTCCACGCTGAAACGACGCCAGTACCAGTCGCAAATGGCCAGGCGCAGCTTGGGAATCCCCTTGGAGGCGGAATAGCGGTGATTAGTGGCTTTTTGCGAGGCCTCGCAGAGCTTGTCCACGATGTGTTGCGGCGTGGCCAGATCAGGGTTGCCCATGCCAAGATCAATGATGTCCTCCCCCTGATGCCGCATCCGGGTCTTGAGTTCGTTGACCACGGCGAAGACATATGGGGGCAGTCTGTGTACGCGGGGAAATTGTTCCATGAAGCGCCTGCCAAAGGGCAATGTTTCAAAAAGAAAAATAAAACGACAAAAGAATGTACCCGCAAGGCCCTGACTCTGTCAAAAGATTGCCCGGTTATGCCCACATTGTGCTGAAAGACGAAAAATCCAGAGGCCCCATTACGGACATGGTCATTAAATCCCGGTTATGAACAGGACTCTACGATTGTCTTCAAAATGTCACCTGATCGTCATGAACATTCCGGGCCTTGAAGACATAATTCAACCGCCTCGCACCTCCATGTTGAAAGGGTTCACTATTGTCAGTATCCTGGCCGTGGTGAGCCTTTTCATTTATGAAGTCTATGAACGCGAATGTGCGGGAAAAATCCGAAAGGAGGCCCCTTGCAGCGGGAAGACAAGCTGGACATGATCTGTTCGGCTAAAGAGTTGGCCGAGGTGTTGCGGGATATGGCCGAGGCCCTGGAGCATGGGCGCATCAGCCTCGAAGGCATTGATCTCTCCTGGAGCGAGGTGCTAAAAATTTCTTTGTCCATCAAAAACAGGGGCGAGGCCGCGGAAGTCAGGATGAAAGTCGCTTCCGGCCCTCTACAGACTGCTTCTTCCAAGGCCGCGCTCCCCGACGCCAAAACCCGGCCGACTGCCGGCAGAAAACCGCACGGGGGCTACGGCGCCTTAAAAAAAAGGATGAAAAAAACCTTCAAGAACATCATGTCCGCGCTGCATGAACATGCCTGGCCCGATGCGGGGGATGTGGACGTCTTTGTGCGCGATTCGGGCCTCATGGTTCAATATCCGGGCCAGGGCGACGAATTTTATGCGGCCTACAACGAGGCAGTAGCCGGGTTTGCCGCCGCAGTGGAGGCTCAAGATCTGGAAGCGGCGACCCAAAAAGCGCATCTGCTCAACGATTTGAAAACCAGGTGCCATAAACTCTACGATTGAGGAGTCGGGGCCGAGTCCCCCGGGACTGAGTCCCCTTTAGATCATCCGATCCGTCAACATCAGGAATCCTTGCAGGAGAAGACCCCATGCAGGTGACACAGGGCAGAAGAATGACCATCGTCAAGCGCGAGGAAGCCCCCCCCCGCGTGGAAGCGTTGGGCTATCCGCCCGAACTCTCGGAGGCGGACGAGCTTTTCTTTCAATACGTCACCTCGCAGAATCTATCCCCGGAGCAGGTCGAGCGAGTCGTCACCCCGTTGCGGGTTCACTCCAGGCAGGACGAAATTTTAGCTATTCATTGGCATCCGGAATTCATTCCCATGGATCTGATCAGGCGCCGGATCAGGGCCACCTATCCCTGCGCGGCCTGCGAACTGATCATCCCCACCCAGCACAACATGCTCATGAGCTACGACGGGAAATATTCCGGGGTGGAGGTGGATTGCTATTCCCGGGGTTTCCAACGCAAGATTCAGCTCCTGCTCCACTTCCAGACGTCCAGGCTGAAATCGGCGGACGTCTTCAAAGCCATGCTGGAACACACCTTCCGCTATCGATCCAGCCAGTTGCACGCCTTTTTAGACATGGTCACCAATCCCAGATTTGGGGACTATCTGCAATTGGCCTCCGAGGAGACGGGAGTAGATGAGGAGGTGGTCCACTTTTCCAGGATCCAGGCCAAAAAATTACTGCTCTTGCTGGAAAAGCACGAGCAAGGAATGCCCCGGGACATGATCAAGAACAAGCTGCTGCGCGAATTCATCGACGCCCAGCGTCATCTTTTCCCCGAAGTCTTGATCAACAGGACACAGGTGTTCTTGAAAAGCGTTAAGCGCATGGTCAAGGAAAACTTCAGCCTGACCTACTTTTATCGCACCTCCGAATTCATTGAGGAGGCCCGCTCCCTGGGAGGCGGGATTGTCGTGCCCCATCCGGAGCAGTTCTGGCCAGTCCTCTTGGCCGACTACGACGTGGACGGCTATGAGGTCTGGAACCCTCAGTCCCGGGAATACACCGAATTTTTGATCAACGTGATCAGTCGTCAGAACAAGGAGCGTTCCTCCGGACGCCGGCAGTTCCTGATTTTCATGGGCGACGACACGCATATGAGCGAAAAAATCAAGGACCCCGCGCAGACCGAGGCCGACAAGTACTATCGGGACATCGGCCTGCAACCGGCCTGGGACGACCTGACCATCCGCAAGAACCTGATCGTCGGCAACGTCAATAGGGCCGGAATCATTCAGGAATACAAGGCCCGCCTGGACGGATGACCGGCGGGCCGCCGAAGGAAACGAAGGGGGCGAGTCCGTTTCCCGGCCGCCCGGGATGAGCATCAACGTGCAGCACTTTTTAACATAAACAAAGAGAGAACCCAATGTCGGATGAAAAATTTCGCCACGAATCCTTGCAGGACAAAGAATCTATCGGCAAATATCTGAACGCCCTGAGCGACGGCTTTTTGAACGGCAAGCTGCGTTTTTCCTGGAAGGATAAACAGTTGCTCCTGGAACCGCAAAGCCTGATCAAGTTCGATCTGGAAACTAAGAAAAAGGACGGGGAAGTGAAGATGATCCTGCGCTTCCGCTGGGAAGAGCCTTCCGAGGGCAGCATGTTCATCGACGGCCCTCTGGTCATTGAAACCAAGGAATGATCGTTCATGCACGTTTTTGAGGGATTGGAGCAAAAAATCCAGTTTATGGTCCTAGATGTGTCCAAGCAGGTGGACGACACCCTCAAGATTTTGATCACGCCTGAAGAGGATGCTATCGAAAAGGTCACGGCCCGGGACGACTATATCGACAATTTCAAAAGCGTCATTGAAAATAGCTGCTTTTCCAGATTGGGAAGTCATATCCATCTGGACAAGAAAGGCATCGACTTCATCCGCGCCGCCAACGTCATCAGCAACAACCTGGAACGGATCAGTGATTTTTGCGTGAATATCGCCAACCAGACGCGATATCTGTCCCGTAAAAATTTTTTGGACCAGTACGAATATCGCCCTTTCTTCAGGCAAGTTCTAGAGGCTTTAGACATTGTCGTCAGGGCGCTTTTCCACCGGGATTTATCCCTGGCGCTGCGCATCTGCCGGGCTGAATTCGTGCTGGACAAGCTCTATAAACACAATTTCGACAAAATCATCGAACAATTGCAAGCGGGCCGCGAAGCGCACAGCCTGATCACCACCCTGTTCATCTTCCGCTATCTGGAACGCATGGGGGACGCCCTGCTGAACATTGGAGAGGCGGTGATTTTTTCCGTGGTCGGTGAGAAGCTGAAAATCAATCAGTACCAAGCGTTGCGCGAATCTCTGGATACCCTGGGGTTTAAACTGCCCCTGCGGGACATGGACTTTGAATCCATCTGGGGCACCCGCTCAGGATGTCGCATCGGCAAAGTATCCAATGAGGGAGCAAGCAGCGCCCGGGGGGTCATCTTCAAGGAAGGAAAGCTGAAGAAAATCCTTCAGGAAAGGGCCAGCATTGAGCTTTGGGAAGAAATATTCCCGGGATTGACCCCCAAGGTCTTCGGCTTCCAGGAAGGTCCGGACAATGCCTCCATCCTGCTGGAGTTTCTGACCGGGTGCACCTTTCAGGAGGTTCTTTTCAATGACGACAAGGAGATCCTGGAAAACGCCTTCTTTTTGATCCAGGAAACCGCGGCCATGATCTGGCAGAAGACCCTCAAGCCCGGACCTCGCCCCAGTACCTTCAGCGCACAACTGCTCTCCCGCGTGGACGACGTTTTCGTGGTCCATCCCGACCTGAACGCTCCCGACATCCGGATCTGCGATCTCGCCCTGCCCTCGACCTCGGAAATATTCGAGCGGCTGCGCGAGATCGAACAAGAACTCAAGGTTCCGTTCACGGTCTTCATCCACGGGGACTACAACATCAACAACATCATTTACAATCAAAAGGAACAGCGAGTGTATTACATCGACGTGCACCGCTCCAAGGACGACGACTACCTGCAGGACCTCTCGGTCTTCCTGGTGTCCAACTTCCGGGTGCCCATTTTCGAAAGCAGCGTCCGGGACAATCTAAACGACGCCAACAGGCGATTTTTACACTTTGGGCGGCAGTTTGCGCGGGAGCACGGCGATCCGACTTTCGAGGCCCGCCTTGCCTTCGGCTTGACGCGTTCGTTCATCACGTCGACGCGTTTTGAATTAAATCCGGATTTTGCCCATAACATGTTTTCCAGAGGCATGTATCTTGCCGAAAAGATCATCGCGCATCAGGGCAAGCCTTGGGAATCATTCGTCGTGCCCAAGGAGATACTGCGGTACAATTACTTTTAAACCTCTTCACGCGCCTGCCAAGGCCCGAGGAAAGTGGACTACTTCAACAAGCTGTGAGCCAAGGAACCCCATGAAACGTATCGCCGTCATCGGCAATCCCGGCAGTTGGTCCACGGAGAAACTGGCCGACGCCATTGAGGCCCGAACAGGTTTTCGATGCGTCGTGGACATGGCTAGGGTCACCCTGGACCTGCAAAGTGAAAAATTGTGGTTTGAAGATCACGACCTATCCGGTTTCGACGCTCTGGTCATCAAAAAAATTAGCCCGATCTACTCCCCGGACATGCAGGACCGCCTGTCCATGCTGCACCTGCCGGCCATGCGCGGAACAAGGATATTCTCCCGCCCCGAGGCGATCCTGGCCGCAGTCAATCGACTCAGTTGCACTGTAAAACTGCGCTCGGGAAATATCCCCTTGCCGCCCACCGTGATCACGGAAAACGTGGATCACGCCGTGCGGGCCGTGGAAGAGTTCGGGCGGGCGGTTTTCAAGCCACTTTACACGTCCAAGGCCAGAGGCATGGAGGTCATCGAATCCGGGCCGGAAAGCCGGAGGCGCATTGAGCGTTACCAAGCCCAAGGCAACCAGGTGCTTTATATCCAACAAATGTTGGACATCCTGAGCCAGGACCTGGGCATCGTGTTTTTGGGCGGCGAATACTTCGGGACCTATGCCCGGCAAAGCTTCGGCGCGTGGAACACCTCCACGTCCAACGGCGGAAAATACCGCCCCTTTGATCCGCCCCGAGAAATCATCGATTTGGCCTGGAAGGCCCAGGATCTTTTCGGCCTGGACTTCACCTGCGTGGACGTGGTGGAAACCGCCGACGGGCCCATGGTCTTTGAGGTGTCCGCCTTCGGCGGGTTCCGCGGCCTTTTGGAAGCCTGCAACGTGGACGCCTCGTCTCATTTGGCCGATTACATCCTGCGGCGGTGCGGTCATGACTAACCTTTCCCCCGCCCGCCTGCAGGAGAAAATATTCGATCTCACGGATGGCCTTGCCCAGACGCGGGGCTTGCTCCTGCGCTTTGCAGACTGCACAGTGGAAGTGCGTTCCAACGCTCCCCTCCTAGTGGAAAAGCTTTGCCGGTATTATGCGGATTTTCTCGTGGACGATGGCGCGCCAGAGATAGTGGTCACGGCCATGGAAACCGCACCCATCGCCCCAGAAGCTGATTGGGTGATCAAACAGCCCGATCCAGGCAAGACCAAAATCAAGGAAGAATATCTTGATGTGGGCGGTGGACGCATGGTGCGCAAGCGCCTGACCGGGATGCTCTTCTATTTCGACCGCGGACGTCATCTGGCCCTCGGCCCCTGCACGGCCAACGACAACCAGGTCGTCAATTTCATCAACAGCCGCTTCATCCAGTGGATGTTGGATCGCGGGTGCCTGCTCTGTCACGCCGCCGGGGTTTCCTCAAAAGGCAATGGGCTGGCCCTGGCCGGTTTTTCCGGCATGGGCAAATCCACCTTGGCCCTGCACATGATGAGCCGGGGGTTGGACTTCGTGAGCAACGACAGGTTGCTGATCCGCCTCGGTGAGTCCGGGCTGGATATGTACGGCGTGGCCAAGCTGCCGCGGGTCAATCCCGGCACCATTCTGGGGAACGCCACCCTCATAGGCATGCTGGACGAGCGCCGGAAGGATCATTACGCTCAGATGGCCCCCGAGGAGCTGTGGTCCCTGGAGAGCAAGCATGACGTCTATCTGGACGAATGCTTTAGAATGAGCAAATTCCTGATTGCTTCAAAAAAATCCGGCCTGGTGATCCTTAACTGGAAGCACAAGTACCCGCGCACTTCCCTGGAATTTGTGGATATCAGCCAGCGCCTCGACCTTTTGGAAACAGTGATCAAGGTGCCGGGCCTGTTTTTTTTACCGGAACCTGATGTGGACTATGATTTTTCCAAGGCCGCTTATCTGAGGCTGCTGCGGGATTGTCCGGTCTTCGAGGCCCGGGGCGGGGTGGATTTCAGCCAGGTCAGCGACGCCTGCATTCACTTCTTGAATCGGCGATAACGACGCTCTTCTTCCATCATGGATGCAACGCGCATCAGCAGATCCGTCAGACTGCCGGACCGGTTCCGCCTGGCCAGGTATTTGAAAGCCCCGGAATTGGGACCGAAGATTCTTTTTTTCAGCGGCGGTACGGCTCTGAACCCCTTAAGCCGGGAACTGGTGCGCTACACCCACAACTCCATTCATTTGGTCACGCCCTTTGATTCCGGCGGCAGTTCGGCCAAACTGCGCGAGGCGTTTCAAATGTTGGCCGTGGGCGACCTGCGCAGCCGCCTGATGGCCCTGGCCGACCAAAGCGTCAAGGGCAACCCGGAAATATTGAAGCTCTTCACCTACCGCCTCCCCAAGGAAGAAGACGACCGCACCCTGCGTCAACACCTGGAGCGGCTGTGCTTGGGACGCGATCCCTTGATCCGGGAGATCCCGGACCCCATGCGCAAGATCATCCGCAACTACCTGCAGATTTTCCTGCAGCACATGCCTAAGGATTTTGACCTGCGCGGCGCCAGCATCGGCAACTTGATCCTGACGGCCGGGTACCTGACCAGCGAACGACGCATCGACTCGGTAATTTTTCTCTTTTCCAAGCTGGCCGAAGTGCGCGGCGTGGTCCGCCCGATCACCAACACATCTCTTCATCTGGCCGGACAGTTGGAAAACGGGAAATGGATCGTGGGACAACACCTGCTCACCGGCAAGGAAGTTCCTCCCATCGCCTCTCGGATCAAACGTCTGGGCATCAGTCAAAGCCGCCCGATTCCAGACTTGGTGGACGTGAACATTCGGGAAAAAATCCGCAAACTGATCCTTGAGGCCGAACTGATCTGCTATCCCATGGGCAGCTTCTATTCCAGCCTGATCGCCAATCTCCTGCCTCGCGGCGTGGGACAGGCCGTGGCCGAGAACGACTGTCCCAAGGTGTATATTCCCAATACGGGCGTGGATCCCGAGCAGTACGGAATGTCCCTGGCAGACAACGTGCGGACGCTTTTGCATTATCTACGCAAAGGCTGCAACACGGAGCAGGCCCCGGATAAGCTCCTGAACTTCGTGATGCTGGACACCCAGGGTGCTCGCTATGCCCAGCCCCTGGACGTAGCGGCCGTGCGCGAACTAGGGGTGGAGGTGATCCGGATGCCCTTGGGGCGGGACCAGGAAGAGGCCCTTGACGGAGAACACGTGATCGAGGCTTTGTTGTCTCTGGTATGACCAATTTAAATGTTTTTAAAAATTAGCAATTTAACCATTTAAAGTCTAAGGAGGCGGATATGTCGAAAAAAGAAGTGAAGCTGAAGGGAGTCATGGGTAGAGACCAGGTAGTGGCGTATCTGGAGGACCTGCTCGCCGGCCTCAAGTCCGGAAAAATTTGCGTTCAGCAGGGGGAAGAATTCGTGACCTTGTGCCCGGAGCAACTGATCAACGTGGAAGTTCAGGCCTCGGTCAAAAAAGGCAAGGAGAAATTTGAGATGGAACTGGTTTGGCGCAAGGAAGAAGCTCCCGTGGAAATGTCGGGCACGCGTATTTCCGCGTCCGAGCCGGAGGCACCCGAGGACGCGGCTCAAGAATTGCCGGCGGTGAGCGGACCGGCCGTCAAGGTCCAGGCTTCAAAGACGACCGAATCCGCTGCCGAAGCCCCCAAGATTGGCGAAGAAACAGCAGAGGCAGGCGGGGGCAAGTGGGGTGAAAAAGGAAAATAACGCTGACCTTCACGGCAAAACGGCCCGGCTTCCGGGCCGTTTTGCCGTGACCGAAAAAAGAACCATTGTTGGTCAAGCCCGAATGGCCAACAAAAAGTCCGTCCGTTCCACGAATCCGGCCCCGCCCCGCGAAGGAGTGATCCAGGCGGGTTCGGCTTCCAGCAGACCCATGTAGTCCAGGACATTAGCCCCGCCCACGGCATGGGGAAAAGAGGCCCATCGCTGAATCTGTCCCCCTTTGACAAGGGCATGCTGGACAAATACGCTTTTTCAAAATAACAACTACCGCGTCTTATCATCCATAACCGTGAGAGATCTGACATGATCGAGGCTCCCCGGCCCTGGACGAAATTCTACGGCCCCGACACCCCATTGAACTTCGAACCCCAGGCCATGGCCGTCCAGGATTATCTGGCTCAAGCCGCCAGAAACACCCCTGAACGCAAGGCCATTGTCTTCCAGAACTGGTCCATGACCTACGCGGAACTGGATCGTGTTTCCGGAGTGATGGCCGCGAACCTGCGCCGCCTCGGGCTGCGTCCGGGCACCAGGGTGGCAATCCTGCTGCCCAATTTGCCACAGACCTTGATCAGTTTTTTCGCCGTACTCAAGGCAGGCGGGACTTTGGTGATGATGAACCCGTTGTACATGGAAAAAGAGTTGCGGGACCAGATCACCGACAGCGGAGCGGAGTTTCTGATCACCATGGATCTGCTCTGGGCGAAGGTCAAGGACCTGCGCAAACAGATGCGGCTGAAAAAAATTCTCATTACCAGTATCGCCGACGCCCTGGCCTTCCCCTTAAGCCAACTCTACCGCATCAACGCCTGGAAGCAGAAGATGGGCAAGGACGTCCCCTATGGAGACGGGGATATCATGCCCTGGAAGGAAGCGGTCAAGGGGCAGGAAACCCATGCGCACATCGTCAGCGATCCCCGCCAGGAAGTGGCCATGCTGCAATACACCGGCGGAACCACGGGCGTGCCCAAGGGGGTCATGCTCACACACTATAATCTGACGGCCAACGTTCAGCAGTGCCTGGCCATGCTGCCCGAGCTGAAAACCAAGCATCACACCCTGCTAGCCGTGCTGCCTTTTTTTCATATCTTTGGCCTGACCGTGTGCATCAACCTCTCCGTGGCCTTGGCCGTCACGATCATCCCCTTCCCCCGCCTGGTGGTGGACGATCTGCTCAAGGCCATCCAAAAGTTCAAGCCTACTATTTTCCCTGCGGTGCCGGCCATTTTTATGGCCATGCTGCAGCACAAGAAGCTCAAGGAATACCGGCTGTCCTCCATTGACTACTGTATTTCCGGGTCCGCCCCCCTGCCCGTGGAGGTCATGGCCCAGTTCGAACAGATCACCAATGCGGAGATCATCGAAGGTTACGGTTTGACCGAGGCCTCTCCGGTCACCCATTTTAACCCGCTCCATGGCAAACGCAAGGCTGGCTCCATCGGCATCCCCATGCCGGGCACCGAAGCGGCCATCGTGAACATGGAGGGCGGAGCGGTTTCCGTGCCCACCGGCAAGCTGGGGGAATTGGTCATCCGCGGCCCCCAAGTGATGCTCGGGTACTGGAACAGACCGGATGAAACGGCCAGCGCCGTGCGCAACACCTGGCTGTACACCGGCGACATCGCCTACATGGACGAAGACGGGTTCTACTTCATTATGGACCGCAAAAAGGACCTGATCATTTCCGGCGGCTACAATATCTATCCCCGGGACGTGGATGAAGTGCTGTACGAGCATCCCAAGGTCAAGGAGGCCGTGGCCGTGGGCATCCCCCACCCCACCCGAGGTGAGATCGTCAAGGCCTTCATCGTGCCCAAGCAGGGGGAAAAAATTGAGCCTTCGGAAATCATCGCATTTTGCAATCAGCGCCTGGCCAAGTACAAAGTGCCGCGCAGGGTGGAATTTCGCGAGGAATTGCCCAAGACTCTGGTAGGTAAGGTGCTGCGTCGCGCTCTGCGGCAGGAAGAAATGGAGAAGATGGAGAAGAAGAGACAGGCGCGCATGTCCCGATAACGGGTTGGGCGTGCGCACCGTTTCGTAAAAAATCCGGCAACGCCCCTTTCTCTCGGCGACGGACGAGAATCGAACGCCCCCGCCGCCTTCAAGGCCGCAGATAGTTCATTAGTTCCAAAGGATTCTCCAGGACTCGCACCGCGCCAAAAGCCAGAAGTTCATCCCGTCCCCGGAAGCCCCAGGCGGCACCGAGAGGAATCATGCCGGCTGCCTGGGCCGTTTGCATGTCTATGCTCGAATCCCCCAAAAAAAGCATGCTTTCCGGTTTGATCCGCATGGATTCGGCTATTTCCAAGGCTACCCCGGAGTCGGGCTTTCTTAGCTTTTCCGGCTTGGCTCCGACAACCTCGTGAAACGGAACGCGGGGGAAAAAGTGGAGCACCATCTCCCGGGTGGCTTCGTGCGGCTTGTTGGAAAGCACGGCCATGGGGATGCCTCGGGATTCAAGCCTGTCGAGCAATTCCTCAACCCCGGCATAGGGTTTTGTGGTCCTGGCCCAGGTCCTTGCATACTCCTCACACATAGCCCGGACGCACTCGGCAATTCCGGGGTCATGACGCTGGTTGTCAGGCAGAGCCCTTCGGACCAGCATGGCCATGCCGTCGCCCACGAACCTGCGATAGGCGTCCACCGGATGCGTCCGCCACCCTCGTTGGGCAAGAACGCCGTTCATGGCCTCGGCCAGATCCATAAGCGTATCCAGCAGCGTGCCGTCCAGATCGAAAATTACGCCTTGTTTTCGGCTCATTGGCGTCATGGGCGAATCTTGCTTTTTCTCCAGACGCCCGCACCCGGCTTTTTGAACCGCTGTGGTCTGCGGGGCGGAATTTGTTTTGCGCGTTCGCCCGGCCCTTCTTCCAGGGCGGAGTCTCCGGGCTCGACCACCTCCACGGTCAGGCGCCTGCCCCGAATCTGGTTGCCATGCATGATCCGCACCGCCTCGGCGGCGAATTCCTCGGGCACCTCAACGTAGCAACATCTCTCCAGCAGGCGGATCTTGCCGATCTGCCTGCCGGAAAGCCCAGTTTCTCCGGCAATGGCACCGACCACGTCCCGCACTTCCACCTGGTGGCCATGCCCGACGTTGATTCTGAGGCAGGCCATGTTCCGAACCGTATCCCCTCGCGGACCAAACGTCTTGTCGCCTCTCTCGGCCGAGGTTGGGAAAAACATCTCCTGCTCGTCCCTTAACGGCCCCATGAGCATCTTCAAAAGCGCGGCGGCCATGTCCAGGGACGTCGCCTGTTCGGTTTCCAGAAAACGCTCCACGGCCCGCTGCTGCTTATCCAGGCCTCCGGCGAGCATGACTTCCCGCACCCGGATCAAATGCTTCTCGGTTTTGGCCTGCTCCACGTCGCCTGCGCTGGGCACGGCGCGTTGAACCATCTTGGCTTTGGTGAAGCGCTGAATGTCCCGCAGTTTGTAAAACTCGCGGCCCGAAGCAAAGGTGAAGGCCCGTCCGGTCCTGCCAGCCCGTCCGGTGCGGCCGATGCGGTGCACGTAATACTCAACGTCGCTGGGAATATCGAAATTGAAAACCGCCTCCACGTCCTCCACGTCGATGCCCCGGGCCGCCACATCCGTGGCCACAAGGATCTCCACGTTTCCGGCGCGGAACTTGCCCATGACCTTGTCGCGCTGGTTCTGGTTCATGTCGCCGTGCAGCCCTTCGGCCAAATAGCCCCTGTTCTGCAGATGTTCCACGATCTCATCCACGCCGCGCTTGGTGTTGACGAAAACTATGCTCAGCTTGGGGTTGAAAACGTCAATGAGCCGGGACATGGCCTCCAGGCGCAGGCCTCGGGGCACCTCGTAGAAGAACTGCTCCACCCCGGGCACGGTGAGCACTTTCTGTAATACCTTGGCCAGAGCCGGTTCTTTCAGATACGTGTCCATCAGGCGCATGATCTCCGGAGGCATGGTCGCCGAAAAGAAGACGCTCTGCCGTTCAGCCGGAGCGGCGTCCAGGATGAACTCAATGTCCTCCCGAAAGCCCATGTCCAGCATCTCGTCGGCCTCGTCCAGCACGGAGATGCGCAGAGCCCGCAGATCAATGGTGCCCCGCCGCATGTGGTCCATGACCCGGCCGGGCGTGCCGATGACCACCTGCGCGCCTTGGCGCAGAGCCCGGAATTGACGATCAATGGGCTGCCCGCCATAGACAGGCAGGATGTTCACGCCTTGTCGATACTTGGCCAGCGCGTTCAGTTCCCCGGCCACCTGTATGGCCAGCTCCCTGGTCGGACAAAGTACCATGGCCTGGACGCGCTTGTCCTTGGGGTCCACCCGTTCCAGAATGGGAATGCCAAAGGCCACGGTCTTACCCGTGCCGGTCTGGGCCTGGCCGATCACATCCCGGCCTTGCATCAGCAGCGGGATGGCCGCAGTTTGAATGGGCGAAGGCTCCTCAAAGCCCATGTCCCGCACGGCCTTCAGCGTTTCTTGGGATAGTCCCAGCGCGTCGAACTGGTTTGTTTGCATCAGATTGTTCTTGTAATTTCTTAGTAAAGAAAGGGAATGATCCGTTTGGTCTTCTTGCGGTAGTCCGCATACCCTTGAAAATGATTGATAAGCAAGCCTTCCTCGTAATGCATCTTGATCAGCAGGGTCAGGCCGAGAACCAAGAACACCGCAAGACGCCTCCCGGAAAAATGTCCGCCGGTCAGACCACCGAAAAAAAGGAGCACCGAGGCGTACATGGGGTGACGAATCCACTGGTATGGCCCACTGGTCGTCAATCTCGACCGGCCGACTGGTTCCGGGTGGATGCCGAAGCGGCCGACGTCCATGACCAGCACGGCCCAGAGGCCGACCGCCAATGCCGCGGCCTGCAGGACCAGCAAGCCCGTGCTGTCGGCCAGAATCGGACCGGACAGCAGCAGGAAAAACATGCAGGCAACCTGCATGATCACCAGGGTCCAGGAGAGAAAGGAATGGCGGCGCATTACTCGGGGCATGGTCGTTCCGCACGTTGTTCAGGCAATACCACGGACAAGGCGCGGCGTAAAACAATTTCCCGCAACCCCATGTCGCCTGCCTGTCGGCCTACCTGCCGGTAGGCCGACAGGCAGGCCAGGGCTTCCACGCCAAAGCTTCAGCACCCCCTGTGCAATGTTTGTCCATAAGCGGGGTCAATGGCGTCCACCGGAGCCAGGCAGCGGGCGTCACCGCGCTGCACGCAAAAAAAATGAGGCTGCCAAGACCACACAAGACAATGGGATGGCATGCTCAACCGGTTCGATAGCAGGAGCAGGCTCACCACTGGCTTTCTTGAAGGCATTGACAGCCTCATCCAGGCCGCCAAAGCAAGAGCGCGAGGATATCGAACGAGTAAGAACATCCTTGCCATGTCCTACCTTATTGCAGGCAAGCTCGACTTCGGGTTACCCACTTAAAATAGCGAGGAACCAAATTGTTATCGAAAAAGCAAATTATTTATAGAGAAGAACTTAAAACTTAAAAAGTGTCGAATACGGCCAAGGCCGCGCCGGGCCTGTTTCTCTAACCGCCATTGTGTTAAGCCAGATATTGAAGTACGCGTAGTGTAACGCCGATTATGATCATTATCTTCCCGAATTGACTTCCAGGTAGCGTACGAAGGTTTTATGCCGGTGGTATATCCCTTTATGGACACGGCAGTGCTTGT
>DBNV01000099.1:15067-15646 GCA_002299865.1 Desulfonatronaceae bacterium UBA663
ACACGGCAGTGCTTGTCCAGTTTTTGGCCGGTATCTTTTAGTCCTAAATAAAGACGCCTAAAATAATGAGGAGGTGTGTAAAATGAAGCTCACAGCGGTAAAAAAGGTGGTCATCATTACTGAAGCGGCAATAGAGGGGCAGATTATCGGCATGCTGAACGCGCAGGGGGTTAAAGGTTATACGGTTTACAGGGATCTTGCTGGCAAAGGAGCGCACGGGATCCGGTCAGAACTTATGACAGTAGCAAGGCTCGGCGGAAATGTGCGTATCGAAACTGTCGTAGCCTGTGAAGAACAGGTTCGGTCCATCATGGAGGTGGTTTACAGTGAGTTTCTGGTCAAAAAGCATCCCGGGATTATTTACTTGGAAGACATCCAAGTCATTCGCCCGGAGAAGTTTTAGATAAACTTTAGGAAGTGTTAGACAGGAGTTTAGCCGCTATTTTGAAAACCCTATACCAGTCCAAGTCCACCAATCCAATCAGATGGAATGGACGTCATCCCGGATTGCCCAAAATCCGCGCCCCAGGAAGTGGTCTGGATCAACCCCCCCAGCAATGATAAAAACGCTACTCTAAT
>DBNV01000026.1 GCA_002299865.1 Desulfonatronaceae bacterium UBA663
TATCACTGACAGCCACCATCGCAACAAAAACCCCGCATTTACGCGAGTTCATGAGGTGTTTAATGGAATGCTTCGGACTACGTTGGAAGGCTTGTCATTTTCCGATGCAGAACCGGCTGAAAATACTCGTCAGGACTTCATCCGAGGAGATTTCCCCGATGATTTCGGCCAGGATCGTACAGGCGGACTCCAGGCGCACGCCCAGCAGGTCATAGGGAACATGAGCGGCGATATCCCGCGCCAATGCATCCAGTTCTTGCTCTGCTCGCCGCAGGGCCAGGCTTTGCCGCAGATTGGGCGCCAGGGTCCCGGGGGCGGGGGCGGGAGTTTTTGCCGTCAGGCGGGCCCGGATGCGTGCACGCAGGAGATCCAAACCCTGGCCGGTTTTGGCGGAAACGTGCAGGGTTTCAAACCCTTGCCGTTGCAGGAAAGAAGCCGAAGCGGGCTCACCCCGGAACAGGTCGGCCTTGTTCAAGACAGCAAGAGTCTTATCTGGGAGTAATTCGGCAAGAAGAGAGCCCTCGTGGGCTTCCAGGGAGCGCGAACCGTCGAGAATCAGCAGCAGCAGGTCCGCCTGGGCTTGCAGTTCCCGGCCCAGAGCCAATCCGGCCAATTCAACTTCGTCCTCGCTGGGTCTGGTCCCTGCGGTGTCCACGAGGCGGACCATCAAGCCACGCAAATGAACGACGGCCTCGATATAGTCTCTGGTGGTGCCGGGAATTTCGCTGACAATGGCCCGGTCGCGGCCCAAAAGAGCGTTCAGGAGGCTGGACTTGCCGGCGTTGACCGGTCCGGTGAGTACGCATAACGCCCCGTCGTTCCAAATCCGAGTCGTTTCGTGGTTGCACAGCAGATCCCGGACTTGTGTCCGCACCTCTTCCACGGACCTGAGAAAATCATCCGGGGGCAGGCATTCCACCTCATCCTCGGGGAAATCCACGGCCAGGCAAAGCTGGGCCCGCAAATCTTCAAGGTGCGTCTTCAGGGCGCGAATGCGTTGGCGCAGGCTGCCGGCCAGCTTGGTTTGGGCCAGCAGAGCCGCGGTGGAGGTCGCGGCGTTGATGATCTCGGCCACGGCTTCGGCCTGGGTCAGGTCCATGCGGCCGTTCAGGAACGCGCGCTGGGTGAATTCCCCGGGATTCGCGGCGCGTACACCATGGGTCTGCAAGATCTCAAGGACGGTCTGCAAAACCATGGGAGAACCGTGGCAGTTGATTTCCACCACGTCCTCGCCGGTGAAGGAGTTGGGACCGGGCATGAAACTGACCAGCACCTCGTCAATAATCCGGCCCGAAGCGTCTGTCAGGCGTCCGTGGTGCAGGTGGTAAGGCTTGAAAACGGAAAAATCGGGTCGGGAGGAGGTGAAAAGCTGTGAAATAACATCCAGGGCTAGCGGTCCGCTGATCCGGATCAGGCCCACCGCGCCATATCCCACAGGGGTCGCCGTGGCCGCGATGGTTTCGGTCCGGTGCGCGTTCATTTTTCCACTGGTTGGGATTCGACCTCAGCCGCCGTCTCTTCGGGCTCGGCAGGAGTGACACTCGGCAGGATCAGCACGCGTTTGAGCGGGCCTTCGCCCTTGCTTTTCGTCTGGACCCCAGGGGCATTCTGTAGCGTCACATGCATGATTCTGCGCTGATAGGAGGGGAGCGGCCGGGTGCTTTCGCTTTGTCCGGAAGAGGTGACTTTGTCGGCCAATGCGAGAGCCAGCTTGCGCAGTTCTTCATCCTGTTGCTCACGGAAATTCGCCGTATCCAGCATAAGCCGCACCTGATCCGGCCAACGGCGGGCGATGATCCGGCCCAGGATGTATTCCAGCGCGGCCAGGGTTCGGCCGTCGCGGCCGATGAGCAAGGCATCGTCATCCTCGCTGGAGATGGTCACCTTGATCAATTCAGGCTGGTGCTCAATGGAGAACCGCGGCGAGCGCACGATGGCGGAACAAAGACGTTCGGCGACATTGCGGATTATTTCCTCCAGGCCTGCCAGCTGCAACCTTGGCTGGGCCTTGATCCGGGCCTTCTTGGTCCCGACGAGGCCGAAAATGCCGGAAGATCCGCCTTCGAGAATGGATATTTCCAACTCATCCCGTGAGCAGGAAAAATGTGCGCAAGCATCAGCGATAGCTTGGTCGACGCTCTTGCTGAGAAACTCCTTGGCATCCTTCATGGTCGTGATTGTCTCCTTAGATGTCGGGAAGAGCCTTGTCCTAAAGAAGCATCGTCGGGACAAGGATCGGCTTGGGTTACGACACCTCGCGCATGACCCACCACTGCTGGGCGATGGATAGGACGTTGTTCATCAGCCAATAGAGCACCAATCCCGAAGGAAAGCTTAAAAACAAAAATGTGAACACAATGGGCAGAAACAGCATGACCTTGGCTTGGATCGGGTCCGGTGGAGCGGGAGTCAGTTTCTGTTGCAAAAACATGGTCGCGCCCATGATGAGCGGGGTAATGTAAAACGGATCACGAACCGAAAGGTCGGCCAGCCAGATGATGTCCGTAAAGGGCACATGGGTGATGAACGGCGCGTGGCGCAGTTCGATGGCGCCCATCAGCGCCTGGTACAAAGCGATGAACACGGGGATCTGCACAACGATGGGAAGACAGCCGCCCAGGGGATTGACCTTGTAGGTCTTGAACAGTTCCATCGTCTCCTGGTTCACCTTCTGGCGATCATCCTTGTACTTCTCGCGTAGCTTGAGGATCATCGGTTGCAGCTTTTTCATCTGTCGCATGGATTCGTAGCTTTTCTGGGAAAGAGGCCAGAACAGGAGCTTGATGATCATAGTCAGCAAGATGATGGCCAGACCATAGTTGTGCACGTATCCGTAGAAGAAATTAAGCACGTAAACCAGCGGCTTGGCAATAAAGTTAAACCAGCCGTAGTGCAGCGCCGCTTCGAGATTGTTAGGCGCGAGGCTTAGAGCGTTCCTTTCGCGGGGGCCTAGATAATAGGTGGTGTTGAATTGCAATTCCATGTGTGGGCCGAGGACAAATGTCGGCGTCTCCATAACCACCCGATGTACGCCGTTTTCCATCCTGGCTTTGAATACCGG
>DBNV01000120.1:0-12154 GCA_002299865.1 Desulfonatronaceae bacterium UBA663
TGGATCAGGCCCAGGACGCTCAACACATATTCATAGGATGTTTTTTCTTGGCATATAACGTGTAAGTGTCGTTTGGAATATTTCCTGGCAAAACTCGGTGAACTGCCGCCCGGAGTCGTGTCATACAGGAATTCAAAATTAAGAGAACAGCAAGGCCGGAACTTGTCTTTCGCAGCGTTTTTCTTTTTCCATCGCGATTGAGAGGTTTTCCGTTGGCCGCAACGTCGAAGGTGCAGAACTAATTTTCGACATCATGTGTAGGTAACTGAAATCTGGGGGAAGAGATGCGGTTATTGTTCTTAGGCTTGACAAGAAAAGCCCTTGTGGGATGCGTAATGTTGCTGCTGGCTCTTGGTTTGGCTGCTTGTGAGGATTCGTCTCCGGAGCCACAGGCAAAGCAGATGCCTCCACCTTCGGTGGAGGTTATGACGGTCCAGGAGGCCGATGTGGAGGTGGTGCGGGACTATCCCGCGCGAGTGCATGGTTCGCGTCAGGTGCAGGTGCGGGCCAGGGTGGAGGGCATCCTCAAGGAGCGGCTGTATGAGGAAGGCCGGTTAGTGGAGCAGGGCGAAGTGCTTTTCCGGATCGATCCGGAGCGCCATGAAATCGCCTTGCGCCGCGCCGAGGCCGACTTAGCCGACGTCCGGGCGCAGCTTAACCACGCCCGGCGGGAATGGGCGCGCTATTCCGCGCTCTTTGAGCATTCTGCGGTGAGTGAGCGGGAACGGGATCGGGCCATGACCGATCTGGAGCAGGCCCAGGCCCGGTTTGCCCAGGCCACCGTGGCGGTGGACGACGCCCGGCGCAATCTCGGTTACACCGAAGTCTGCGCTCCCGTGGCCGGAGTGACCGGACTGGAGAGCCATTCCGAAGGCAACCTCCTTGAGTGGGGAGCTTTGCTGACCACCATCACCCAGCAGGATCCCGTGCATGTGCGCTTCGCCCTGCCGGAAGAGGACTTCGTGTTGCGCAGAGGTAGTGC
Organism: Desulfonatronaceae bacterium UBA663; assembly: GCA_002299865.1. Classification (GTDB taxonomy): domain Bacteria; phylum Desulfobacterota; class Desulfovibrionia; order Desulfovibrionales; family Desulfonatronaceae; genus Desulfonatronum. The sequence goes on from DBNV01000120.1 coordinate 983, forward strand.
GGGGCGCGGCCATTCCGCAGGGCTGATTTTGCCGGACAAAACGCCTTATCCCCACCCTGGAGAAATCGACTTCACCTCCAGCACCGTTGATTTCCGGACAGGGACTGTTTCCGCGCGCGCCGTGTTTGCCAATCCGGATCAAGAGCTTATACCCGGGCAGTTCGTCCGGATACTGGTCACGCTGCAGCACCTTGAAAATGTATTCCTGGTGCCTGAGGCTGCGGTGAGCCAGGGCAGGGAAACGCCGCAAGTGTTCGTTGTGGACGAAACGGACACGGCTAGGGCGCGCCCGGTCCGCCTCGGGCCGGTGGTGCACGGCGGTCGGGTGATTCTGGAGGGCCTGCGCAAGGGCGACCGGGTTGTGGTGAACGGCCATGTGGCCCTGCGTGATGGCATGCCCGTGAACGTGGTGGGCGAGGGGGCGCGGTAATGTTCAGATTTTTTATTGACCGCCCCATCTTCGCCTCGGTCATCTCTATTGTCATCATCCTTGCCGGCGGAGCGGCGTTGCGCGTGCTTCCGGTGGAGCAGTTCCCGGACGTGGCACCGCCCCAGGTGGTCGTTGAGGCTTTCTATCCAGGCGCCAGCGCCGAGGTCATCGCCGATGCCGTTGCCGCTCCTCTGGAAAAGGAAATCAACCGCGTGGACAATATTCTCTACATGGAATCGGTTTCCACCGATGCCGGTACCCTGCGCATCAACGTGTCGTTCAAAATGGGCACGGATCCTGATCAGGCGACCATCAACGTGAACAACAAGGTCCAGGCCGCCATGCCGAGGCTGCCCCAAGCGGTGAGGGACCATGGCGTGCGCGTGGAGGCCAGGTCCACCAAAATGCTAATGGTTCCGGTGATCTATTCTCCGGATGGCAGCCGGGACACCCTGTTTATGAGCAATTACGCCCTGCTCAACATTCTGGATGAACTCGTGCGGCTGCCTGGTGTGGGGGACGCCTCGCTGTTTGGGAACGAGGATTATTCCATGCGCGTCTGGTTGAGTCCGGACAAGCTGGCCCAGTTTGAGTTGACTCCGTCCGACGTGGCCGCGGCCATCCGCGAGCAGAGTGCCCACTTTGCGGCCGGGCAGTTGGGTGCGGAACCAGCGCCTGCCGACCAGGCATTCACTTTTGCCATAACCACCAGGGGTCAGCTGACCGACGCGGAGGAATTTGAAAAAGTCATCCTGCGCTCCGGGGAAAACGGAAGCTTTCTGCGCCTGGGCGACGTGGCCCGGGTCGAACTGGGCGCTCAGAGTTATTCTTCGTCAGCCACGTATAACGGCCAACCCGCAGTGGCCATGGGCATATTTTTGCAGCCCGGGGCGAACGCCCTGGACACCGCCGCCGCAGTGCACGACACCTTCAGGCGGTTGGCCGGCGCTTTTCCGGCGGGGATATCCTTCAGCATCGCCTATGACTCCACTGAATTCGTGTGGGTTTCCATCCGCGAGGTGCTCATCACCCTGCTCGTCGCCGTGGGCCTGGTGGTCCTGGTGACTTTTCTGTTCCTGCAGCGGTACCGGGCCACCCTGATTCCGGTGGCGGCCATCCCGGTCTCCCTGGTCGGCACGTTCGCCGGAATGCTGGCCTTGGGTTTTTCCGTGAATCTTCTGACCCTGTTCGGCCTGGTGCTGGCCATAGGCATTGTGGTGGACAACGCCATCATCGTTATGGAGAACGTGGACCGGCTGATGCGCGAACAAGGTCTTAAGGCCAGGGAGGCGTCCGTTGAAACCATGAAGCAGGTGGCCGGGGCCGTGATCTCCTCGACATTGGTCCTGGTGGCGGCGTTCGCACCCGCGACCTTTCTCGGTGGGATGACCGGCGAACTCTATCGCCAGTTTGCCGTAACCATCGCCATTTCCGTGGTGGTTTCCGGAATCGTGGCCCTGACACTGGTCCCGGCCATGTGCGCTCTGCTCCTGGATGGACAAAAACGCAAGGTGATGAAGCCGTTCGCCTTGTTCAACATGGCCTTTGATGCCGTGACCAGCGCGTTTGTGTGGGGTGTGGGCAAGATTCTGCGCCACGCCGTGATCAGCTGTGTTATTTTTACCGCGATAGTCGCCGGCACGTTTCTTGTGGTCGGTCGGCTTGCTCCGGGCCTGGTGCCCCAGGAAGACCAGGGATTGGTCCTGGTGGTGTATCAATTGCCTCCGGTCTCGGCTCTATCCCGGACCGAAGCGGTACGTGATACGATTTCGCAGAAGCTCCAGGGAATGGAAGAGGTGCGACAATTCGTCTCTGTGGCAGGCCTCGATATTTTTGATTTTGCCTTGCGGACCAACATGGGGGTGGGGTTCATCGACTTGGCCGACTGGGACGACCGGAAAGGCCCCGGACAGGATGCCATGTCCGTGGCTGGACGGGTCATGGGCATGGGACTGGACATTCCGGAAGCCAATGTTTTCGCCTTTATCCCGCCGCCCATCGTAGGCCTGTCCCTGATCGGAGGGGTCGAGGGGTACCTGCAGGTGCGTGGGGGCGCCACGCCCCGGGACATCGAAGCCATGGTCGGAGAACTCATGGCGGCGGCCAATGCGCGGCCGGAGTTGGTCAATGCGAGGTCCACCCTGGATACCGGCATCCCCAGGTATCAGGCGACAGTGGATCGAGAAAAGGCCAGGGACATGGGCGTGCCCATTAATCAGGTTTTTGAAGCCATGCAGAGCACTTTCGGCGCATTATACGTCACTGACTTCACGATGTTCGGACGTAACTGGCAGGTCAACCTGCAGTCGGAAAAAGAGTTCAGGAGTCGGCCCGAAGACCTGAACAAGGTGTTTGTCCGTTCCAAGCATGGAGAAATGCTGCCTCTGGGCGCTCTGGTCACCCTGGAGCGGGTCGCGGGACCGGACGTGATCAACAGATATAACATGTACGGCGCGGCCAGGTTCATGGCTGACGCGGCTCCCGGCTACACCACGGGCCAGGCTAAGGCGGCCATGGAGGAAGTGGCGGCCCAGGTGCTGCTCGGCGGCAATGCGGGCATCGGCTGGATCGGTGAGGCTTTTCAACTCGACGTCGCGGCTGGCGCGGGCGGACTGGCCTTTGCCCTGGGGCTGATCATGATCATGCTGGTCCTGGCGGTCCAGTACGAGCGCTGGAGCCTACCCCTGGCCGTAGCTTCGGCAGTCCCTTTTGGGGTGCTTGGCGCGTCCTTGTTCGCCCTGTGGCGAGGATATCCCAACGATATTTATTTCCAGATCGGCCTGCTGGTGTTGATCGGATTGGCGGCCAAGAACGCCATTCTGATCGTGGAATTCGCAGCTCAGAACAGGGCGCAGGGCATGAGCGCCTTTGACGCGGCCATGGCAGCGGCCAGGCAGCGCTTTCGAGCCATCATGATGACGGCCCTGACCTTTATCATCGGCGTCCTGCCCCTGGTTTTCGCCACGGGCGCGGGAGCGGCCAGCCGCCAGGCAATCGGGACCGTGGTTGTGGGCGGCATGATTTTCGCCAGTTCCCTGGCCTTGTTGTTCGTTCCGCTATTCTACAAGCTCATGGATGATTTTTCGAGCTGGTTTCATAACCGGAAAATGCTCGACCCGAATAAAGAGGTTCGCGATGTATAGGCAACGGTTTTTTCTCTTCCGGCCAGGTTGTCGTGCCTAACCGCCACCATGCTAATTGCACGCACGCCCGGGCAGCGCCTTTGCAAGCTCCTCGTCTGACAAATCCCCGCGCCAGTAGGCCGCACAGGCCCGGAATATGGCTAGGGCGTCTGCCTTGCTCCTTGCAAACAGCCGAAGCCACTTGATCCGGCGCACCGCCCGCAGGGCCTTGTCCGCGCCAGGACTCCCGGAACCGACGCCTTGTCCGTCCGCGACAAAGGCTGGCTCCTGGTCCAATTGAGCATAGCACAAGTTGCGCAGTACCGAAAGGTCCCAAAAAGGCAACCGGTCCAGAAACGCCAGAATTCCGGGCGCGCCTCGCCCCAGGATCAGCCTGTTGGCCAGATGCTGGACGGTCAAGGCCAGGCGCACGTCCTTGCTACCCAGGCCGACCTCCGAGACCAAGGACTGTAAAGGTTGCACGCAATCGCCCCGGCAGGGCCGGATGACCTTATGAAAAAAACACGTTTGATTGACGAGCCGGTCCAGGGCCGTCTCCACGAGGCGGTGCCTGGCCGATATTTGGTAAGACGAGGCCTGCTCTTTTCTCTTTCCCGAAAGCACGTGGATCACAGGATGAAACACCCTGTCCAGGGCCAGATGGGAGAGATAGCCCAGGACAAAGGCCTTGTCGCAAGGTGATCCTGACCTTCCGGCCTGACGGACAAGCCAGGAAAACGTCGTATTTTTCCACTCGGGATCTGAGCCGTGCAGCACCCGAGGCATGCGCCGGGCCCGGGGCAGGGGATGGTAGTAGAAAGCGTCCGGGATGATCGAACCCAGAAAAAAAAAGAGGGGCTCGTCCTGGAGCAAATCAAGGCCGTCCGCCGTTTCAGAGGCCGAAATCAAAGCTTGGGCGAACCAGAGATGGGTGTTTTCCTTGGGCATGTACAATTCTCCCGCAATGTATTGGTCCTGTCTATACTTCCGGCAAGCACATCGCCCCGGCACCCCGGCGCCCCGGTACACCGGGGTGCCGGAACATCAGGGCGACCGACTGGACCAGAGGCGCCAAAGAAAAAGGCCGGACGCGAGGTCCGGCCTTTTAGCATTTCTGATCAAAGGTTGGGCTTTAGTACATTACATGTCGCCCATGCCACCCATGCCGCCCATGCCGCCGGGCATAGGCATGTCCTTCTTGGATTCGAGCTTCTCGGCCACGGCGCACTCGGTGGTCAGGAGCAAACCGGCTACAGAAGCGGCGTTCTGCAAGGCGATCCTGGCCACCTTCTTGGGATCAATCACACCAGCGGCGATCAAGTCTTCGTACTCGCCGGTGGCAGCGTTGAAACCGAAACCGTCCGTGCCTGCCTTGACCTTTTCCACCACAATGGAGCCTTCAAAGCCGGCGTTGGCCGCAATTATCCGCAGGGGTTCCTCGATGGCCCGGCGGACCAGGGCCACGCCGGCGGCTTCGTCGTCGTCCACGACCTCAATGTCGGACAGGCTCTTCACGGCCCGAATAAAGGTCACACCGCCGCCGGGTACGATGCCCTCCTCAACTGCGGCGCGAGTAGCGTTTAGGGCATCCTCGACCCGAGCCTTCTTTTCCTTCATCTCGGTTTCCGTGGCCGCGCCGACATTGATCACGGCCACACCGCCGACGATCTTGGCCAGCCGTTCCTGCAGCTTCTCGCGGTCATAGTCGGAAGTGGTTTCCTCGATCTCGCTGCGAATCTGGCGCACCCGGGCCTTGATCTGATCGGCATCGCCGGCGCCGTCGATGATCGTGGTGTTTTCCTTGGTGATCACCACGCGCTTGGCCTTGCCCAAGTCGTTCAGGGTGATGTTCTCCAGTTTGATGCCCAGATCCTCGGACACCATCTGGCCGCCGGTGAGAATAGCGATGTCCTGCAGCATGGCCTTGCGGCGCTCTCCAAAACCAGGGGCCTTCACCGCGCTGACCCGCAAGGTGCCGCGCAGCTTGTTCACCACCAAGGTAGCCAGGGCTTCGCCTTCCACGTCCTCGGAGACGATCAACAGCGGCTTGGACATCTTGGCCACCTGCTCAAGCACGGGCAACATGTCCTTCATGCTGGACACCTTTTTCTCGTTGATCAGGATCAAAGGCTCGTCCAGCTCGCAGACCATCTTCTCAGGGTCCGTGACAAAATAGGGGGAAAGGTAACCGCGGTCGAACTGCATGCCCTCGACCACTTCCAAGGTGGTTTCCAGAACCTTGGCCTCTTCCACCGTGATCACGCCTTCCTTGCCGACCTTGTTCATAGCCTCGGCGATGATGTTGCCGATGGTTGAGTCGTTGTTCGAGGAAATGGTTCCAATCTGGGAGATTTCCTTTTGGTCGCGGGTAGGCTTGGCCTGTTTGCTCAGGTCCTTGGTCACGGCCTCCACAGCCTTGTCAATGCCGCGCTTGATAGACATGGGGTTGCGGCCGGCGGCCACCAGCTTCACGCCGGCGGCAAAAATGGCTTGGGCCAGAACGGTCGCGGTGGTGGTACCGTCACCGGCCACGTCGCTGGTCTTGCTGGCCACTTCCTTGACCATCTGCGCGCCCATGTTCTCGAACCTGTCCGCCAGCTCGATTTCCTTGGCCACGGTCACACCGTCCTTGGAAATGATCGGGGAACCAAAGGACTTTTCAATAACCACGTTGCGGCCCTTGGGACCCAGGGTCACCTTCACGGCGTCGGTCAGGCAATCAATGCCCTTCTTCAACTTCTCACGCGCCTTGGCGTCAAACAATAATTCTTTGGCAGGCATGGTAGCTACTCCTTAAACGTTGCGATTCGATCAATTTGGTTAGGTTTTCGTCGCGACAAACCGGCATTAATCCTCAATGATAGCCAGGATATCGTCCTCGCGCATCATCAGAAATTCCTCGCCGTCGATCTTCAACTCGGTCCCGGCATACTTGTTGAACAAGACCTTGTCGCCCTTGTCCACAGTCATTTTTATCTTCTTGCCGTCATCATCGACCTTGCCGGGACCAACAGCGACCACCTCGCCCTTCATGGGCTTTTCCTTGGCCGAATCCGGGATGATGATGCCACCCTTCGTGACTTCCTCACCCTCAAGCCGCTTCACCAGAACACGATCATTCAATGGCTTCAACTTCATTTTTTATCCCTCCGTAAGTTTTTGTTTAGCACTCGACAATGACGAGTGCTAACAGACGCATCTTTTCGGTGAGACAGCGTTAAAATGCAACAGCCAAAATAGACCGTAATTGATCAAAACGCAGATTGTCAGGCGATTAAAATTATTATCTTTAATATTCCTCTTTTTAATGCATATTTATAGCAATATTTCAAAAAATAGATTTACCGGAAAGAGAAACACGCCCTAGCGAAAAAACAACAACAAAGGTGGCGTAATCACCACCAGCAGTACGAAGGATACAAAAAAGGGGGGCCAGACAAATGTCTGGCCCCCTATAATTCTTGGTGCGCCCGGCAGGATTCGAACCTGCGACCTACGGATTCGTAGTCCGGCACTCTATCCAACTGAGCTACGGGCGCGAAAGAAGATAGCCTTAGTGCATTTTCCAGAAAGACGTCAAGAACCTTTTGGACCCCATATGATCGGCCATAACACATGTCCATCAACCGCCGCTGGGGACGAAAAACCAAATGCAACCCCATGCTTAAAGTCTTGAATCTTCCCCATGCCTGGAGTAATAGAACATCGAAGGACAGTTTAATGTCCGCTTCTTCGGCGTATGCGCCCCCGTCAGCGCCGACAGACCGAACAGGCCCCCAAGCCCTCGAAGGTTAGCCATGACCGACTGTTTAGAGATTATGCGGCGTCTTCAGGACCCTGACCCGGAGATCCTGCGCGAGGCGGCTCAGGATGCCGGAGATTGCGATTGCTCCGAGGCGGTCCCTATGCTCATCGCCCTTTTAAAGCACAAGAATCTCGGCGTTCAGGAAGCAGCTGAAATATCCCTGCGCCAGTTGGGCGGCGCCCAAGCCGTCCAACAACTTGTCCCCCTGCTGCGCACCGAAGACGCTCAGGTCCGCAACCTGGCCATAGACATTCTGTGCCAAATCGGAGACCAGGACATCGGCAGCATCTTCAACCTGCTGCGAGACGACGACGTGGACGTCCGGATTTTTGCAGCGAATATTCTCGGTTCCACCGCAAATATTCTCGCTGTACCCAACCTTTGTCAGGCCCTGCTTCAGGACCCTGAGGTCAATGTTCGCTACCAAGCCGCGGTCAGCCTGGGCAACCTGTCTTTCGTGGAAGCCGCCAACTGTCTGAACCAGGCCATCAACGACGAGGAATGGGTCCAGTTTTCAGTGATCGAAGCACTGCTCAAAATCCGTTCCGAATCCTCCATCAACGCCCTGATCAAGGCCATGCCGGACAGTTCCGACCTGGTCTCTTCCATGATCGCCGATGCCCTAGCGGAAATGGGCAACATCAAGGCCGTCCCGTTGCTCCTCAAGCGCCTGAAAAGCTCTCCCAAAGCCTTGCGCAACAAAATCGTCAAGGCAGTGGTGCAAATCATGGGCGGCCGCGGTCTGACCCTGCTCCCAACCCTGGAACAGGCAAACTTCAAGGAGTACCTTCTTGCCGCGTTAAGCGACGAGGACGAGGACATCCAGGATCAGGTCATCTCCGGACTGGTCATCATGAACGTCGTCGAAGCCGCGGAACCAATCATCAACTTGGCCGATACGCTGGATCCGGACGAAGACCAGCACCACGATCGCCTGAACCGTATTGCCAAGGCCCTTGCAGACCTTGGCTCCATGCCGGCTCTGGAAACAGCCCTGCACAGCGGCAAGCCGGCCCGGATCGACTTGGCCGTCCGCGCATTGCGCTTGCTCCCCGGTGCGCAGGCCGCTTCTCTGTTAATGCATTTCTTCAAGGGCCAGGAACGCAACCTGCAACGCCTTGTCATTGACGCCCTGATCCAAGTAGCCGAGGACAAGGACGCGTCCTTCTTCGTCGACCTGCTGACCAGCCACAATGATGGCCACGTCCTCAAGCAATCGCTGCGTTTTCTGGGACACCTTGGTGAACACCTCGATGCACACCTCGGTCCACAACCTAAGGCTGCGGATAAGATCTTCGCCCTGCTGGATCACCCCTATCCGGACGTGCGGAAAACCGCCCTGGAAACCTGCATCGCCATCGGCGACCAGAGTATGATGGACAAATTCCAGCACATGGCCTCCTCGCCGGACCCGGCCAAACGGACCATGGCCCTTCTGGGGCTGGGCAACCTCGGCTGCGCCGACCATCTGGACCTGATCAGACAAGGCCTGGAAGACGAATCCCCCGAAGTGCGCAAAGCCGCCTTGGAAGCCGGCATCAAACTTTGCGGGCTGACCGAAGAAGTCTTCGCCCTGATCTCTCAGCGTCTCCGGGATGAAGACCGGGATGTCCGCCTGACCCTGGTTTCACTGTTGGGTGAATGCAACTGCAACTTGGTCGATGTCGTGCCCATCATTAAAACGGCCCTGACCGACGTATCCGACTGGGTCCGGGTGCGCGCCGTGGAGGCACTGGGAAATTTGCGCGTGGTCGATGCGGTCCCAGATCTTGCAGCCATGCTTCAGGACGAAAACAGGCTGATTTCAATCAAAACCATGTGGGCATTGGGCCGCATCGGCGGTCCGGCAGTCTTTCAGATCCTAATGGACGTGCTCAACACCGACGACCCGGAGTTGATCTCGGCTGCGGAAGAGGCCCTTGAATACTTACAGAAACGAGAAGAGGAACAGACGTAACCCATGACCACCGGTGCCCCTGCCCGCATCAAGGACGACGATTTCCGACAACTGCGTGATTTCATCTCCGCCCAATGCGGCATCTACATCCCGGACAACAGAAAATACCTGTTGGAAAACAGGTTGGTCAACCGCCTCAACTCACTCAATTTGCGAGGTTTTGGAGAATACCTTTACTACCTCAAGTACGACAACGGCCGTCATCAGGAGTTGTCCCGTCTTTTCAGCGTCATCACCACCAATGAAACCAGCTTTTATCGCAATCCACCGCAGTTGACCATCTTTCAGGACGTCATCCTCCCCGGCATCATGGAGAAAAACAGGAAGGCTGGACACAAAAGACTGCACATCTGGTCCGCAGGATGTTCCACCGGAGAAGAGCCATTCACCCTGGCTATCATTCTGCGGGAGGTCCTGAAGTCCGAAATATCGGCCTGGAACGTCCGCATCACGGCCAACGACCTGTCCGAATCCGTGCTGGCCGCGGCCAGACGCGGCGTATATTCCGATTATTCCTTGCGCGCCACGCCAAAGGAGGTTATTAAGAAGTATTTCATCGAGGAGGCTGGACGATTTAAAATCCACCAGGAGCTGAAATCCCTGATCACCTTCGGCCAGTTGAACCTCAACGACCGGGCCCAGATCAAAATGGTCCCGCGCTCGGACATCATCTTCTGCCGCAACGTGATCATCTATTTTGACGACGCCATGAAAAAAAAAGTCATCAGTTCCTTTTATGACAATCTCGTGCCCGGCGGAGCGCTGTTCATCGGCCATTCCGAGTCCCTGCATCACATATCCCGAACCTTCAAGCCCACGCACCATCCTGGCAGCATCGTCTATTTCAAGGAAGAATAACAACGAATGGAGCATGCCTATGCCACACGAAACGGAGAAACGCGATCACCAACGCCTCTGCAAACCATACCGAGTGGAAATCCGCGAATTTACCTTCCCCATGCAACGCCAGCCCTCCATCGAGGTCCATTCCGCAGACATCAGCGGCGGGGGATTGCTGGTGCATTGCTCCAGACGCTTCTTGGTGGGGGACAAGCTGCAAGTGACCATCGACATCCCCAGCCTGAATAAATTTCATCCCGGCTTTTTCAAGGTTTTTGAAAGCGACGTCGGCCAGTCCCTGACTGCCGTAGCCGAAGTAATCTGGATCCAGGAAGTGGCTCCGTTGCGAGATTATGCCATCGGACTAAAATTCCTGGATATTTACGAGGACGACTGGAAGGCCCTGGAAAACATGATCCTCAAGGAACTGCGCAAGCAGCAGGATGCCGCGTGAAGAGTCATGTCCTGGCCGTCGCCAATCAAAAGGGCGGCGTTGGGAAAACCACCACGGCCCTGAGCCTGGCAGCCTGTCTGAGGAAAATGGAGCGGCGGGTGCTGGTCATGGATCTGGACCCCCACGCCTGCGCCGGCATCCATCTGGGGTTTTATCCGGAAGAAAAGCGAACCACCCTTTATGAAATGTTTTTGGAGGAAGATGTCCAGACCCGCCGGGACATCTTGGCAAGGATCCTCTACAAAACCGACTCGCCTGGTTTTGACTTCGCGCCCAGCCATATCCGGCTGTCCGAGTTGGAAATGGACCTGCGCGACAGGCCCGGCAAAGGCGTCATCCTCAAGGAGTGCCTGGAGGAGCTGCAAGGCCGCTACGACTATATCCTCCTGGATTGTCCGCCCCATGTGGGCGTTTTGCTGATCAACGCCCTGGTGGCTTCACGCATGGTGATCATTCCCATGCAGACGGATTTTCTGGCCCTGCACGGCGTGCGCCTGCTCTTCGCGACCATGAAGACCCTGAACAAGGCCTTGCCCCGTCTCTTGGACCGTCCTTTGGACCGTC
>DBNV01000120.1:12488-14391 GCA_002299865.1 Desulfonatronaceae bacterium UBA663
TGGACCGTCCTCTGGACTATCGAATCCTGGCCACCATGCTCGACCGCAGGGCCGGGGCCTGCCGCCGGGTTCTGCATCTGTTGCGCAAGAAGGCGGGAGACAAGGTCCTGCAAACCGTAATCCCCTTGGATACGAAATTCCGCGAAGCCAGCGCCCTCGGCAAGGTCATCCTTGAAATCGCGCCCTCCTCCAAGGGTGCCATGGCCTACATGCAACTGGCTCAGGAGCTCACACGACATGAAAACCCTTGAGCAGTATTGCAACGACCAACCCCTGTCGCCCGATGAGGTAGTGTCGGCCGAAGGCAACGAACTATCCCCGGCGGAACAGGCCTTTTTAACTAATTACCTGGGCATTGCCTCCCCGACGCAAGACCTGGCCCGGCGGATTCCGTCCGTGACCCCGGAACAGGTCATGAGTGGAGGCGCCCCACTCCCTCCGCCGCGAGAAGAACCTGCTCCCCCAGCCTCGGAGATCCCGGCCGCTCCCTCGTCCCCGGAAGCGACTCCCCCCCGGCAAGACGCGAGCCAAGCCCAAAAGATTTTGCGGGAGCAGGACATCTTGCAGTTGATCGGTTTCCGCCTGGCGAACCAGGAATACGCCCTGCCCATCGACGTCATCCAGGAAGTGATCCGGGCCGTGGAAGCGACCAAACTGCCCTCTGCCCCGGCCTTTCTCGCCGGGGTGATCAACCTGCGAGGCAAGGTCACCCCGCTTGTCTCTCTGCGCACCTTGCTCGAATTGCCTCCCGACGAGGACAAGTTCGTTGTGGTCTGCCGCCACGCCGGCCTCCAACTGGGTCTCCAGATCCAAGCGGTTTCCATGATGCACAGGGTCGGCCAAAACAGAATCGATTGGGGGGTTGAATCTCTCCTGGGCATACAAAACAACTTCATCACCGGCTTGATTCGGACGGAAAATCAGCGGCTCATCAGCATCCTTTCTCTCCATCATATTGTGCAAACCCTGCTCAAAACGTAAGGTGACGTCGTGAAGCATATTCTCATTGTTGACGACTCCAAGACGATCCGCAATCTGGTGGCCTTTATTATGAAGCGGGAGGGCTTTAGGGTAACCATGGCCGAAGACGGCCTCGACGGCCTGGAAAAGCTCTATTCCGCCGGGAAACTGGATTTGATCATCAGCGACATCAACATGCCCCGCATGGATGGTTTCACCTTTATCAAAAACATTCGGGAACAGAAAAACTTCAGGGACATTCCGATCATCGTCCTGTCCACGGAGGGTCAGGAGGACGACATCCAAAAAGGGCTGAGGCTGGGAGCGAACCTCTACATGGTCAAACCCGCGCAACCGGAAAAATTGGTCCGCAACGCCAAGATGCTGCTCGGATAATACTTTCTCGACAATGCTTTGCTTAAATCATCTAAATCCCAATAACCCCCCAACGAGCCCCCCTAATAGCCCAAAGAGACGCATGCATGAGCCAGGAGTTTTTGGACCCGGAAATCTTTAGCGACTTCATCATCGAAGCCAAAGAACACCTGGAAACCATTGAGCCGAACCTGCTGCTTCTGGAAAAGCAGCCGGACGATCTCAGCCTCCTGGACGCCATTTTCCGCCCCATGCATTCCCTCAAGGGGGCGTCCGGCTTTTTGGGCCTGCCCCAGATCAATGGCTTGGCTCACAAGACGGAAAACATCCTGGACGAACTGCGCAAGGGCAATCTCCACGTCAGTCCGGAGATCATGGATATCATCCTGGCCGCCACGGACGCTCTGCGCTCCATGATCGACAACCTGGAAACCTCCGGCACGGAGGGCGAGGTGGAAACCCGCTCCATCATGGACCGCATCAACGCCGTCCTGGAGGGCGAGCCTCCCGCCCAGTCGCCCCCCAAACCCAAGACGCAGAGCCCCCTTAAAAAAACAGCGTCCGCGGC
>DBNV01000120.1:14735-19885 GCA_002299865.1 Desulfonatronaceae bacterium UBA663
CCGCGGCACCCGCGCCCGAACGAGACCACGCCCCTTTCCCCGCAAGCCCCTATTCCTTGAGCGCGGTCAACGCGGAACACTTGACTGATTTTCTTGAAGAAGCCCAGAAAATCGTGGCCAATCTGAATCAAGCCCTGCTGAAGTTGGAACGCAAGCCGCAAGATCAGGACTCCCTGATCAACGACATCTTCCGCTACATGCACAACCTCAAGGGTAACAGCGGCCTGTTAGGATACGCGGAGATGAACGCCCTGTCCCACGAGGCCGAAAGCCTTTTGGGGCTGATCCGCAAGGGCGACATCGCCCTGGAGCGCGGTCTCATCGACCTGCTGCTGGCTGCGGTAGATCAAGTGGACGGCCTGATCGGCCGCATCGACGCGCAGACCATGACCGTCACGCCCTCGGACGTGCAGCCGATCATCGTCAAATTGCGCCAAGCTCGTCTGGGAAAAGAGGCCCCAAAGACTGTAGGGGAAGCATCGCTGGAAGCATCGCTGGAAGCATCGCTTCTTGAAACCGCCGTGCCGGAGCAAAGCCCTGTTTTGTCGCCGATCAACGGCACTAAACCAGTCTCGTCGCAAACCACGAACATCGCCGCGACGACGTACTACTCCCCGGACCTTGAAGACCTGGAAATTTTCCGCCACACCGCAGGCCAACAATTGGACAACATGCGCCTGGCCCTGGAAACCCTGGCCAAGGACAGCACACAAAAAGACTATGTCGACAGCCTGTACCGCTCCCTGGTCAGCCTGCAGAATGCGGCCAATTACATGGGCTTTGACGAACTCAAGGTCTATGCCGATCGCACGGCCAGACTGGTGGATCAAGCCCGCGACGCGGACATGGGCTTTGACATGTTCGTAGACCTGCTCAACCAGGAGCGGGCCATCCTGAACGACATGGCGGCTGCAGTGCTCCGTTCCGCCCGGCCCATGGAAGCCCAAGCAAAAACCCAAGCGCCGGTCCAGGAACAAGCCGCATTGGAACAACCGCCTTCATCTCCGACACCCTCCGTCCCTTTGCCAAAACCGACAAAAGCCGCTTCTGTCCTGCCTGTCGGCAGACAGGCCCAGAAGCCCGGCACCCCCAAGCCCGCCCAGCCTGAACCGGGGAAGCAGGAATTGGAAGGAGACCCAAAAGTCAAGACCTCATCGACCATCCGGGTGGATTACGAGCGCCTGGATCACTTGATGAACCTCATCGGCGAGTTGATCATCAACCGCAACCGCTTCGCCATGCTCTCCAAATCCCTGGAGGAAAACCCGGCCCAGGTGGAACAGGTGGCCCAGCAACTGACCGAATCCACCTCCGCCATGGCCAGGATCTCCGACGACCTGCAGGACACCATCATGCAGGTGCGCATGGTCGCGGTGAGCACCGTGTTTTCGCGCTTTCCTCGACTGGTGCGGGACTTGAGCCGGAAAAGCGGCAAAGAAGTGGAACTGGTCACCGAAGGCGAGGAAACCGAACTGGACAAAAGCATCGTCGAGGTCATCGGCGACCCATTGGTGCACTTGATCCGCAACTCCATGGATCATGGCCTTGAAGGCCGGGAGGAACGGCTGGCCGCCGGCAAGCCGCCCACAGGAACGGTCTGGCTGCGGGCCTACCACAAGGGCAATTCCGTGGCCATTGAGGTCGAGGACGACGGCCGGGGCATCGACCCGGTGAAAATGCGCAAAGTGGCCGTCAAAAAAGGGTTGCTGAGCGAAGAGGAGGCGGCTCGTCTGGACGATAGGGAAGCCATTGAACTGGTTTTCGCTCCCGGCTTCTCCTCGGCCGAGCAAATCACGGACATCTCCGGCAGAGGCGTGGGCATGGACGTGGTGCGCACGAACATCAAAAACCTGAAAGGCTCGGTCAACATCACTTCGGAGTTGGGCAAGGGCACGAAAATGACCCTGTCCCTGCCCCTGACACTAGCGATCATCGACGCCCTGATGGTCACCGTGGCCGGAGCCACCTATGCCATCCCCCTGGACGCCGTTTCCGAAACCACCAAGATCGCGGCGGACATCCTTACGGACGTAGGCGGACGCAAGGCGGTGACCTTACGCGACAAGGTTCTGGGAATCGTGGAACTGACGGATCTCTTGGGGCTGCCCCGGAATACCCGGAAACGTGACATCCTGCCGGTGGTGGTGATCACGGACAATGACCGCCGCCTGGGGCTGGTCGTGGACCGTCTGCTGGAGCGTCAGGAAGTGGTGATCAAGTCTTTGAGCACGTATCTCGGCGAGATTGAAGGTTTTTCCGGGGCCACGATCATGGGCGACGGCAGCGTGGTCCTGATCCTCGATCCGCACGAAATCTACGGTCTGGCCACGCTGCGTCCGGGAAGGACCTAGCCGTTGAAAAAGTCCTTTTAGACAGACCGTTCAAAAATTCCACGTGCCGGATTGCGGCAACGCAAGCATGGGGGAGATTTTCAACGGCCTGCTAGAAAAGTTTGCCGTACATGCGAGAAACGGCGACCACGCTGAGCACGAGCAGACCCGCATGCAGCAGCATCCAACCCTTCATGCGCAGCGGCGTCTGGGTGCGCAGCAAGGGAACCAGGCACAAACAGGCCGTAAGGGCCAGACTGAGCGCGACAACCAAGGCGGGCATGGCTTCATGGCCGGCAAGCGCGGGCATGGTGTTGCTGATCCAATCCGCTCCGGCCAAGTCTGTGCCCTCCGCGTGCGCCCAAGCTCCACGCCAGAAAACCGCCTTGACCCACACCGCGTGGATGATTCCGGCCAGGACCGCCCACCAAGCGCAATACTTGACCGACCAACAGTAGTAATCCCGCCCGTAGTCTTCTTTATTGCGCCTGGCTAAGAGATAGAGCAGCCCGCAACCGGCGCTCGCTGACAGGGCCAGGAAAAGAAGCTGCCCCCAGGCCAGCCAGGCTAGAGGATCCGCCATGGCCGCCGCGAACCCGTCCGCGCCCAGTTTCGTTTCGACGGCAGCATTGTCCAGACGCCAAAGCGCACCGGCAACGAAAGCCGCCAGGGCCGCTGACCAGAGAATAGCGGAGACGGCCCCCAGAGTCAAGTGCGCCCCGGTCGCTCGTCTGTTCCTCCTCCAAAACCGAACCAAGACGATGGACGTCAGCGTGGACAGCAGGGCCAGGTGCCCGGGGATGTCGAAAAATAGGGGGTAAAAGCCCCGGCCCACGTCTCCCGCCGGCCACCAGGAGGCCGCCCAAAGGCCCCAGCGCGCCGAAACCAGCAGGAGCCATAATCCCAGGACCAGCATCCCGAACTCGGCAAGCTGCTTGGAGAGCTTGTCTGCAAAGATCTTGCCCCCGGTCCGCCCGGACAAGGCGACAAAAAAGGAGACCCCCACCGCACCCGCCGCGATCAGCAAAGGCAAGACAAACAGCGTCAACCCCAAGCTAGACGCCCACGCTCCGAGCTCCAACAACTCTGCAACATGGCTGAAAGACATGGCTCCATGCTCCAAAGGGTGATGTTTCGCGGACAATATTGCCATAACCGCCCAACCGGATTGAGTTCTGGAGAAAATAATGGCAAAGAGACCATTTCAATATTTTTGAGAATTTCCAAGTCTTCACTTCAGGTGCCACCTTAGCTTGATCCATGTCAAGAAGATAGTGGCGTTTTGCCTGCGTTGTAAACGATGAAAATTAAGCCTATCACCCAACCCCACATCCCACGACGGAGACTGTCCCATGCGCATCACGATTCAAGAAGCCTATCCCAGCCAATGTCCGTCCAAGCCCGCCGACGAGAGCAACCTCGTGTTCGGCAGGTCCTTTTCCGCCCACATGGCCGTCGCAGACCATCGCGGCGGCAGCTGGATGGACGCCAGGATCGTTCCCTACCAAAACATCTGTTTGAACCCCGCAGCTATGGTCCTGCATTACGGCCAAGGCATTTTCGAGGGCATGAAGGCCTACCGCACCGCCGACGGTCGGATCCATCTGTTCCGGCCTTACAAGAATTTCGAGAGAATGAACCGCTCCGCCCAGCGGTTATGCATGCCCACAATGGACGTTGAGGACCAGTTCGCGCTCCTGGAAGCCTTGCTGCGCAGGGATCACGAATGGATCCCCAGAAGCAAGGGCTCCTCCCTGTATATCCGGCCGACCATGATCGCCAGCGAACCGCACATTGGCGTGCGCCCGGCCAATGAATACATCTGCTTCATCATCACCGGTCCGGTGGGCGCGTATTACGCCGAGGGCTTCAACCCCATCAGCATCTATGTTTCGGATGAATTCGTACGGGCCGTACGCGGCGGCGTGGGCGAAGCCAAGACCATGGGCAACTACGCCGCCAGCCTGTACGCCGCCGAGATGGCCAAGAAAAAAGGCTTCACCCAGGTGCTCTGGCTGGACGGCGTGGAACGGCGGTTCATTGAGGAAGTGGGCACCATGAATATCTTCTTCAGGATCAACGACGACCTGGTCACCCCGCCCCTGACCGGTTCCATTCTGCCCGGCATCACCAGAGACTCAGTCATCACCCTGGCCAAGCATTGGGGCCTTAACGTCCAGGAACGGCCCATCGACATCCAGGAATGCGTCGAGGCCATCCAAAGCGGCGCCATGCGGGAAATCTTCGGTTCAGGCACGGCTGCGGTCATTTCGCCCGTGGGCGCCCTGTCCTACAAAGACACCGTGTATACCATCCAGGACGGCAAGGTCGGCGAACTGGCCCGGAAGCTGTACGACGAAATCATCGGCATTCAGTACGGCGAGAGGGAAGACGTGTTCGGTTGGGTGCACGAGGTCAAGTTGTAGCAGACCGTTGCAGGCCTGTTTTCCTTCCGCAAATCTCTTAGGAGCATGAAATGTCCGGCGACCTTGTTCACCGACTGCGGCAACTCTACGCGGACATGGAGCGGGAATACGACCGCGTCGCGCGGCAGATCCGACTGACCTGTTCCGGTTGTCCCGACAATTGCTGCACGAGCTATTTCCAGCACCACACCCATGTGGAATGGGCCTGTCTTTGGGACGGACTGCGGGCCCTGCCGGATCAGGAGCGGAAAGAGATCCGCGCCAGGGCGGAGGAATACGTCCATGCGGCAAAGAAAAAGATCGCACGGCAAAACGTGCCGGACGCGATGTGTCCCCTGAACGTGGGGGGACTCTGCTCGCTTTACGCGCACAGGTTGACAATCTGTCGCCTGCA
>DBNV01000032.1:0-2409 GCA_002299865.1 Desulfonatronaceae bacterium UBA663
GCGGACACGGTGCGGCCAGGGAAGCCATTGCCTTTATCCTGGAAGCCCAGGGCAAGTATGCAGCACTCTGGGAAAAATGGCTGCAGCAATAATACGCCACGAGATCTGACTTCGTCCTTCCGCAATCCTTTCAGTACGACTTACGGCACCACGATCAAAGCCACGCCGGCGACCATCAAGACGGCGCAAACCAATCGGCGCGCCAGTCCCTGCTCTTGAAACACGAAGTGCCCAAAAAGCACCCCAAAGACCACGCTGATGCGCTTGATGGAGATGACGTAGACGGCCAAGGTCATGGTCAGCGCCCACATTTGCAGAATTAAGGCCAGGGTCCCCGTCAGCCCGATCAAGAGTAGCCCGGGGAAGTTCCTCCGCAGCTTGGCCAAAGGCTGATGGGACTTGAGCAGGACCATGGGCAGCAACCCCAGACTCGTCACGCAGAAAGAGCTGAACAGCCAGAAGGCCGGAGATGAGTTGACCAGCCCGATCTTGTCCAGGTTGGCGGCGACACTCCAGAGCAGGGCCACGAACAGCATGATCCTGGGGCCGGGCTCATCCCGGAGCGCGCGAAACGGAGCAAGAAGGCCGCGTCCGCCACGGCCGACATGCATGGCGTAAGCCCCGGCAATGATCAAAAACATGCCCAGTCCGCCCCAAAAACCCGGGAATTCGCCAAGCATCACCGGCGACGTGCCCAGCATGAACAGCGGGGTGAAGGTGAGCATGGGCAAGGTCAGGGACAGGTCCGAGGCCTTGATGGCCCGCATGTACAAAGGCACGGCGATCAGGTTCAGCCCGACCCCGGCGGCCAGGGCCAGGAAAAAGCCCTCCCCGATCTGGGGGACGCCCGACCACCACAAATACGCTCCACTCAAGGGCAGGCCAAAGGCGCTATAGGCCCAGGCCAGCAGGTATTCGTCACCGCTTTTCGAAAAAAGGGATGCCTCCGGGCAGCTGTTCAACTGCCGTTTGCTCAAGACGTCCTTGACCGCCTCGAAAAAGGCCGTGCCCAGAGCCAGGAAAAGCCAGAGCATACCTGATCAGCGGTAAAATCCGAGCAGACCGGCCAAGCCCACAAATCCCAAGTAGCCAACGTAGCGCAGTAGTCCCGGAGCACCCCAGGTGCTGAACGCGGCAAAGGCGCTGAACGTGGGCTTGAAAAAGCCGAGCAGGCCGAGAACGCCGAGTACCCCGCCATGCTGCATGATGCGGTTGAATTCCATGCTCACCATCCTTTCCGGTCCTTGTGCTCAGGAAGCAGCGCGGCCTGGTCCGACCCGTCGTTGGCCATGCCGCCGATGCAGTGTCCGTCCCACGACGAATCATCCTCCAGCGGCTCAACGTGGATGATCAGGCTGGCGTTGTTCAGGCTGCCCTCCACCTGGTGTTCGATGCGATCGCACAGGTCGTGCGCTTCCTGGACCGTGCACGAGCCGGGCAACAGCAAATGCATGTCCATGAGCCGCTTGGAGCCGGATTTTCGGGAGCGCAGACCATGGAACAACGCCTTGGGAGCCTGGGAGCGCACGGCCTCCTGGACGATGCGCAACTCCTCCGGGGGCATAGTATGGTCCATCAGGCCGTGCCAAGAGCGCCACAGCAGGTCGATTCCTGTGCGCAGAATATTCACGGCCACGGCCATGGCCAGGAGCGGATCCAGAAAGGACCACTCCGGGGGGGCCGCGAGGATCACCCCGACCCCGGCGACAACAGCCAGAGACGTCCAGACGTCGGTCATCAGATGCCTGGCATCGGCCTCCAGGGTGATGCTGTCGTATTTTTTGGCGCCGTGCAAAAGCAGCCGGGCCGCGCTGTAGTTGATGGCTGCGGCCAGAATCAGGATCACCATGCCGATTCCCAAACTTTCCAAGGGAACGGGAGCGACGAGGCGGTGCAATGACACGATGAAAATGGTGGCAGCAGCCACCAGAATCAGGGCGCCTTCAACCCCGCTGGCAAAGTATTCAATCTTGTCGTGGCCGTAGGTGTGCCGCTTGTCCGCAGGACGAGCCGCCATGAGCAGGGCGAAAAAAGCAATCAGGCCGGCTGCGAGGTTGATCACGGACTCTACGGCGTCGGAAAAAATACTCACCGAACCGGTCAGCCAAAAGGCGGCAAACTTGAGGGCCATGGTCACCAGGGAGGCGGCCACGGATACAAGGGCGAAACGCGCTGGCGTTTTCAGCAGGGACATGCCGCCTGCTTACACAACAAACCCGGTGGCTGTCTAATGCAGGGCAAATATGTTCTCATTGGCGCAGCTTCTTGTTTTCCCTGCCTGTCGGCCTGCCTACCGGCTAGGCAGGCAGGGGCGCGCAACGGTTTGGAGAACAAAAGCAAAATGATGGGCTTGAACATGGGGGCGATAGGGGGTGCTTCGAAAGGTAGCGCTCAAAGCGCGGCGCTCAA
>DBNV01000032.1:2771-3147 GCA_002299865.1 Desulfonatronaceae bacterium UBA663
CAAAGCGCGGCGCTCAAAGCGCTTTGCAATACACGAACTTGTGATCGCCTGGCGCGTAAAAGTCGGCCAGGGTGGCTTCCAGGGCGTATCCGCAGCGCTCATAGAAGCAGCGGGTGGGATGGTATTGGGGCCGCGAGGAAGTATCAACATAGACCCTGGTTCCGGCGAGCTTGAGGATTTCCTGTTCGCACATGGTCAACAGGCGCTTGCCCAGACCTTGGCCCTGGGCGTCCGGATGGACCACGATCCAATAGAGGTTGAAACTGGACAGGGTGCAGGGAATCGGACCGAAGCAGCCGTAACCGAACAGGGGGGCCTGTCCGCCCTGGCCGTGTTGGGCCATCAGGAAATGATATCCGCTGGCCTTGCCCTTGAG
>DBNV01000032.1:3487-3662 GCA_002299865.1 Desulfonatronaceae bacterium UBA663
CGACGCTCCTGGACCAGTTCCACGGCTACCTCTACCTCGTCCGGGCTGAAGAACCCGGTGGCCTTGACCAGCCTGGCCACCTCCTCACTGTCCGAGGTGGTGACCTCGGATCGAAACTGGATTTTTTTCAGGGGATCAGGCATGTTTTTGGTAACTTCCCTGTCTGCCTACCTGC
>DBNV01000116.1:0-7473 GCA_002299865.1 Desulfonatronaceae bacterium UBA663
GAACGGAGCCCCAGAACTGGGGTGGAGTGAACGAGGAGCCGAAGCGATAGCGGAAGCAAGGATTTGACAAGAACTGAGGAGGGTTCTATCATTTTGGCAGGGGCGATTTGTCCGAAAACGACTGAACCAATACAGTTTCTCAATGCCTGCGAACGAGATTTCCGTTAAGCGTTTCGCCCGGACACTCACGGTCCACTTGGCCGCCTTCGCGTGAACTCATGGACACAACTGTTCACAGACTGATCAACGGCGACGCGCGAGAACTCGCATACTTGGATAATGGTTCGGTTCATCTTGTTGTCACGTCGCCCCCCTACTGGAACCTAAAACGGTATAACGAACACCCGGACCAGCTCGGCCATATTCAGGACTATGAGGCGTTCCTCTTTGAGTTGGAGAAAGTCTGGCGGCATGTCTACAGGATCCTGGTCCCCGGAGGACGGCTTGTCTGCGTAGTCGGTGATGTCTGCGTCGCACGCCGCGATTTCGGACGCCACCTCGTCTTTCCCTTGCACGCGGACATCTGCGTCATCTGCCGAAGGATCGGCTTCGACAACCTCAACCCCATCATCTGGCACAAGATCGCCAACGCTTCCTACGAGGTCGAAAACGGATCGAAGTTCCTGGGGAAGCCCTACGAGCCAAACGCCATCATCAAGAATGATATGGAGTTCATCTTGATGCAGCGAAAGCCGGGCGGCTACCGGAAACCGACCAATCAGCAGCGCGACGCGAGCAGGATCGAAAAGGACGCCTTCGATCGCTGGTTTCAACAGATCTGGAACATAACGGGAGCATCGACCAAACACCACCCCGCCCCGTTCCCGTTGGAACTGGCCACACGCCTGGTCCGCATGTTCTCGTTCACGGACGACACTGTGCTGGACCCCTTCTGCGGCTCGGGTACCACAATGGTCGCGGCACTGCGGGCCGGACGAAACAGCATTGGGATCGAGATCGATCCCGAGTACTGCCGCATGACTGCTCGCTATCTTAAAGCAGAGACGGCTGATTCCTTCACGACGGCAGAGCTTCGGTTTGAGAGGGCGCCCACCGAAACTGCCGCCCTCGTGAAGGAAGACCATAGCCTGTACGAAGTCCGGCCAGCCAAGAAAAGACTGGAATAGGCGAACAACTGGATGGAACGCGACTCCGGCAAGGCCGCCGCGGACGGCGGCCTTGCCGGAGCGGTTCATCCGGGGCGTCAGGCCGATGCGTAAGCTGTGATTGCCGTTCCACAGCCTAACGAGAGGCCGAACAAGAGGAGCACTAAGTTATGGAAGCTACGGAGCGAGGTGCCGCTGTGCCAATGTAAGTGAGACACTCGCCTTCAATGACACAGAGGCCAAGAGAGTCTCTTTCAAATCCTAGACAAGAACGACATTCCGGATCTCACGAAACACAAGCACATGGACAAGACCGCAGGCGATAATTTCCACCATCGAATACTGTCTTGTCCAATAAAAAAAGCTGGGCGGATCAGCAACATGATCCGCCCAGCTCAAACCAGACTATGTCGAATCCTTAATTGCCAGGAATGGGAACGGTGGTCAGCAGGTACTTCAAATCCTCATCCGTGAAGTAAAAGCCCAGACCGGCATAGAACGAACGTCGGTCGTTGCGGACAAAGTCGTCCATACCGACGCTGGCGTAGAAATTTTCCAGGAAGTGTAGTTTCGCCCCAGCCTTAAGGTGCGGGTTGTCGTCCTTCTCGAAGTCAAAGGCTTCGAACAGAAGCTGTAAACGGTCGTCCCACAGAAAATAATCCAGCCCCACGCCGCCGGTGGATTCGAACAAGCCCCCGCGCAGCACGAGATTGTCCCAACGCCTGGCCAGCTGGGCGGAAAAGCTGATCTTGCTCCGATAGTACTTGTCCTCGATTTCCCTAATGGTCTCTTGCCGGCCATTGATCCAGCGTTGGGTGTAGGTTTCCGTCCTCTTCCGCACGCCCCTCGGGTTGTCCACTACGGACAACAAATAGTATTTGTCCTCGGACGGTTGGAGACGCAGAGTCAGATAGGATTTCGTCTCCCCGTGGCGGGCCAGGTATTCGCTGCTAAAGTCCACCGACGTCCGGAACTGTTCATGCCTCAAAAGGTGCCTGTTCAAGCCCTCCAAGGCCCGGTCCAGCTCGTCCGCAGTGGTGTCGTCGCTGATCAGCCGACCCAAGGTGCCCTGTCCCTCGTCGATCTTCCTGGATATGCTTTCCAGGGCGGCCATGGTATCCTGCAGGTCTTGCCCCATGGCCGGATCATTGACCAGTCTGGCCAGCGTCCCCTCGTTGCCCTCGATCCTGGAGAGCACCGTGTCGGCCTGCTCCAGGGTGCTCTTCAACTCCTGGGAGGCGACGTCCAGGTTGGCCACGATCCTGTCGATGCCGTCCTTGTTTGCGCTGGAAATATCCCGCAAGTCCGCTGAAAAATCGCGAAAATTCATGGCGATCTGCTCCATGGTCTCGGCGTTGGCCTGGACCATGGCATTCAGGCCCACCGCCGCATCACGCAGGCTCTCAAAGGCCAGGCGCAGATCGTGCTCGCCCTGGGGGCCGCCAAAAACATTGGCCGCGCTGTGGGATACGATCCGAATATCGTCGGCGATTTCGCCGACTTTCAAAAGCAACGCGTCCAAATCAGCGGGCGTTTCGCCGTGCACGATGCGCCCGCCGTCGCCGAGCACCGGGAATGTTTCGCTGCCCGGAGCGATTGCCACGAATTTATCCCCCAAGACGCCGCGGGTGCGGATGGTCGCTGAGGCGTCGGCCTTGATCCTGACGTTGGAATAAAGCATCAGCGTCACGCGAGCCCGATTGCCTTCCAAACGAATGGCCCGGACCAAGCCCACCTCAATGCCCGCGATCTCCACGGGAGAATTGGTCCTCAAACCGGCCACGTTGTCGAAAAAGACATCCACCTCGTAAGTGTCCCGGGGCAGGAATATGCCCGGGCCGATCTTCATGGTCATGTACACCAGGACAAGGCAGGCTATGAGGACAAAGATCCCGACCTTGATTTCGGTTCCGGATTTCACGGCTGTACTCCCATAATGCGTTCTTTAATGATCCTGCGTTATTTCAGGCGATGGAGATGGGGCCCTGGGTCCGTCCATGAATGAACTGCTGGACCACGGGATCGTCCCACTCCTGGATTTCCTCGGGCGTGCCTTCGGCGATGATCCGGCCCTCGTAAAGCATGAACAGCCTGTGGCCGGTGCTCATGGCCGCCAGGATGTCGTGGCTGATGACCACGCAGGTGGCCCCGAACTCCGCCTGAGTGCGCACGATAAGCTCGTTGATGGTCGCGGCCATGATCGGATCCAGCCCGGACGTGGGCTCGTCGAAAAGCACGATCTTGGGATCCAGCGCCAGAGCACGGGCCAGACCGACGCGCTTGCGCATCCCCCCGGACAATTCAGCAGGCATTTTGTGCTCCATGTCCTTGAGGCCGACAGCGGCCAGCTTGGCCGAGACGATGTCCCGGATCTCGCGCCGCGGTTTGCGGGTATGTTCATGCAACGGAAAGGCCACATTGTCCTCCACGGTCATGGAGTCGAACAGGGCCGACCCCTGAAAAAGCATCCCGAATTTGCGACGGATCGACGCCATGCTCCGCTCGTCCAGCCGGGCGATGTCCTGCCCTTCGATGAGCACCTGCCCTTGATCCGGACGTATCAGACCAATGATGTGCTTGATCAGGACACTCTTGCCGCTGCCGCTGCGGCCGATGATCACGCTCACGGCATCCTTGGAAATGGAAAGGTCCAGGGAACGCAGCACCTCCTCCGCACCAAAGCTTTTCCGCACCCCGCGCAGTTCGATGATCGGCTCCATGGGCAAGGCTACATCATCAAGGCCGTGAGCACGTAGTTGCTGGTCAGGATCAACACCGAGGACAGCACCATTGACTGCGTGGTGGCCCGTCCAACGCTCTCGGCCCCGCCCCTGGTGTAAAACCCCTTGTAGCAGCCCACCAGCGCCAGGATCAGACCGAAACATGCGGCCTTGAACAGACCATGGTAAATATCGTTGAAGTCCACGTATTCATAAATATTGTTCATGAACAACCCCCCGTGAATGCCCAACAGATTGACCCCCACGAGATAGCCTCCGACTACGCCGATAAAGACGGACAAGGCCGTGAGCATCGGCAGCATGAGCACTCCGGCCACGATCCTGGGCAACACCAGATACTGCACCGGATTGATGGCCATGACCGTCAGGGCGTCCACCTGCTCCGTAATCCGCATGGTCCCAATTTCCGCGGCCATGGCCGACCCGGCCCGGCCGGTGACCATCAACGCCGTGATCACAGGCCCCAACTCGCGGGCCATGGACAAGGCCACGGTCACGCCGACCAGGGTTTCCGCCGCAAACATCCGAAAGGCGTAATACGTCTGCAGGGTCAGAACCATGCCCGTGAACAGGGCGGTCAGCGCCACAACGAACAGGGAATTCACGCCGATGAATTCCATCTGCTTGAAAAAAAGCCTCCATCGCCACGGCGGCCGGACCAGCCAAAATATGGCCTCCAGCAGCAGGAGCATCATCCGCCCTGATTCCCCGAGCAAGGACAGAGCGGGTCGGCCAAGCGCAGCAAGGAAACTGGTCATAAGCTGACTTTTATTTCAGGCTTAAAGAACGGTTATGCCGCCGCTGCGCACCGCGCAAGGCCGCATGGCAAGCTTTCGGCAATTACTCATCAGGTCTTGATCTCGGAAGCGGTTTCATGTTCTGGATCACTTGATCAAATCGGGTCGAGGCCCCTTTTCCCACCACGATTGGTCCGGACCGGAGAACCACCAGTCCGTATGGTCCGTCCGGACGATCATGGCCGCCAGTTCTCTGCCCGGTTCCGTACGCAGCCGAGGCAAGGCGCAGTCCAGCCATTTGCGGGCGTAAGGGTTGCCCAGGTCCTGCTCCTGCTTCAGATTCAAAATCAGGTCCAACTGGTCCGCGTCATGGGCCAGTTGGGATTCCAGGCTCAGGGCCTCTTCCAGCTCCCGCCGCCACTGCATCACCTCATCCAGCCCGGTGCCTTGCAGCGTGTGCCCAAGGGCCAGCAACGTATCGCGACGGTTGTAAATCCGGTTGACATAATTGAAGTCGCCGATGCGCGCCTCATGCAGGTCGTGAAACAATGCCATGCCCACGGTCCTGAGCACGTCCGCGCCGGCACGGGTGGCCAGGACGTACCCGATCACCGCGGTGCGAAAGGAATGTTCGGCCACGTTCTCCCCGCCGGAACCGAGAAACTGGTATCCGGTGCGGGGTGTCTTGCGCAGCATGCCGACCTCGAAAAAAAAATTGACGAGGCGGGATATCCGCTCCGGGGACGGACCGGATTCGTGGTCGCTTTCAGGGCGGGGCAAGTCGTGAGCATGCGATTCAACGGGGATGTCTTTCATGCCTTCACTTCCATAGGCAAGGCAGTTCTATACCCGAAACAGCCGCCATAGGCAATGATCTTCAGTCTTCGGCCCGAAAAGCTTGCTCCAGGGCCTGCTCCAACTGCCTGAAGGTGAACAGATCCCGCAGAATCAGGGGGCGAAAGGCCGCGTCGCCGCGCTCAAAGATCGCCACCAGGGGAATGCTGTGGCTTCCAAGGCCGCGCAACAACTCCATGCCCGCCGGGTTTTCATGGGTTAAGTCCACCTTGATCAGACGCAGGCCGTATTTTTCCTGCAATGGCGCAAGATTGTGGGGGGTGAGCACGGTCTTTTCCAGAAATTTGCAGTTCGGGCACCACTGCGCCGTGAACTCCAGCAACATCCTGTCTTGTCCCAAGGCTTGCGTGTACAGCTTAAGCGAGAAAGGTTCCCATTGGCTGGCCACGGGCTTTGTCGTCAAGGCCCAGCCGCCGGCGCTTAAGACCAGCACCAAGGCCAAAGCGCGAATGGACCATCGTCGCAAGGCCGGATGGGACAAATTGGTCCAGCCGCCCCAGATCCAGGCGGCCATGCCCGTGACCCAGAACAAGACCAATACGGGAAACAGAAATTCCTCCGGCAAAAACGTGAGCAGGTAGATGCAGGTGGCCAACAGCAGAAAACCCAGGCCCTTTTCCAGATACAGCGTCCAATTGCCGGGCCTGGGCAGAAAACGCACCAGACTTGGAAAAAAACTGACCGCAAAATAGGGCGAAGCCATGCCCAGGCCGATGCAGAAGAAAACCCCGGCCACCACCAAAGGCGGTTGCACCAATGTCCAGGCCAAAACTCCGCCCAAGAACGGTCCGCTGCACGGCGTGGCCAAAAGCGTGGCCAACATGCCGGTGCAATAGGCCTGACCCTCCGCCGAGAGGGAGGAATGGCTCTTGCGCCCCCATTTCAAATCGATCACGGGCAGGTTGAATACGCCAAAAAGGCTCAGGCTTAAGGCCAGCAACATGGTGGCCAGGACGATCACGATGGTCGGATCCTGGAACAATTGTCCCCAGACCATGCCGGTCAATGACAGCAACAACGCCAGGAACATGAAGAACGTCAAAATACCCAGGGCAAAGAACCGGTTGTGGTCTCGAAAGGCCTTGCGCTGACCCTCCATGTCCCCCGTGCCGACATCAGGTATCAGCCCGCGCAGTTTCAAGCTGACCACGGGCAGCACGCAAGGGGTCAGATTCAAAATCAAACCGCCCAGCAAGGCCAGCAACAGGGCCTTGCCCAGTCCGCGCACCTCCAGGCCCGGCTGGAAAGGAATCGGCTCAAGGCGCTCGGTCCCCAAGGATGCTGTCGGCTGCTCCGTTGTTCCGGCGGCGGGCTGAGCGGCAAACGGCGTGCCGGTCCTTCCTGGAGAGGCGGTCACAAGCTGCTCCACCCATTTCATGCCTAGAATCCCGTCGTGGTCCGCCTCGACCATGACTTCCTGCAGCTCATGGAAGGAGAAGGCCTCCCGGTGGTCCACGGGCCAGCAACTGCGATCCGAGCAGAGCAGCATCCGCAGATGCAGGTGCAACACGTCGTCCGAGCGCGGTTGAGCCGGTAAAACAATAAATATAGGGGTCGGCTCGACAAAGGCCTCCACCATCACCCCCGGCTCGAGGCTGTCCTCCTTGACGTCCCCCGGAGGATATAAAACCTCAAGAAACTCTTGGTCCGGCGTGAGCCAGGCCTGCAACGTGGTGGGCACGCCGGTGGGGCCCGGATCATGGGCGTAAGTGTACCAGCCCGGCGCT
The DNA here is from genome assembly GCA_002299865.1 of Desulfonatronaceae bacterium UBA663. Lineage (GTDB taxonomy): Bacteria > Desulfobacterota > Desulfovibrionia > Desulfovibrionales > Desulfonatronaceae > Desulfonatronum. The sequence goes on from DBNV01000116.1 coordinate 7,167, forward strand.
GGAGTCAACCAAAAAACCACAAGGAGCGAACCGGCGGGGGCCAGGCCGATGCGTTGATCCAGGCGATAAAGTTCCAGCCTGGAGGAGAACGGAGCCTGCAAAGGCTCCGCCTGCGTTGGCTGTAAAAAAAAGAACCCGGACAACAAGAAGAGCATCCCCGCAGAAAAAACAGCCGTGGCGATGGTCCCGAACGTGCTGCATCCGGTGCGTCGCCGCACACTTGCTCTGGCAAAGAAAAAAAACGTCTGCATCAAAAATCCGCCTTGACAAAACGCGAAGGTGAAGTCTAGACGTTAAGGCTTGCCGC
>DBNV01000116.1:7823-20964 GCA_002299865.1 Desulfonatronaceae bacterium UBA663
GCCCGGCAAGCCCGGCAAGCCTGTTCGGGTCACTAGCTCAATTGGCAGAGCAGCGGACTCTTAATCCGGAGGTTCAAGGTTCGATTCCTTGGTGGCCCACCACGCAAAATCAAGGGTTTACGTCTAAAACGTAAACCCTTTTTTGTTCCAACAACTCTAAAAAGTTCATTCTGGAACACGACATCGTGTTTTTCCGCACACATTCTAAGGAGGCGACCGAACCCATGTCTGCGACGCACTTGACTCTTCTCGCGGCGGATATCGGCGGAACCTCCAGCCGCTTCGCCGTCTTCTCGGAGCATGTCGGACGGTTGCGACTGGAGCAATCCGTGCACATCCCCACCCGCCAGGCCCAATCCTTCGCCGATCTGCTCGACCTGCTTAGACAAAGCCACCTGGGCCGGCTGCTGCCCGGCTGCCGGGCCGCGACCTTGGCCGTGGCCGGGGCGGTGCAACGCGGAGTATTCGCCAAGCCTCCGAACATCTCCTGGGAAATCGATCTGCGCCGAATTGATATCTCCGCATTGCCGCGCCAGGTAACGCTCATCAACGATTTCGCGGCCCAAGCCTACGCCTGCCGGACCGATGCCGTGAACAACGCCTTGGTGATCAACCGCGGCGTTGCCGAACCCGAAGCAATGGTCGCGGTTGTCGGCGCGGGCACGGGCTTGGGCCACGCCCTGCTGCTGCCGCTCCGGGAGGCTTTCCTGGTCCTGCCTTCCGAAGCAGGACATGCAGCCTTCCCCTTCGTAGGCGAGGCGGAACGGGACTACGAACGCTTCCTGCTTGCGCAGACCGGGCTGGAATACATTCATGGCGACGTGGCGCTGTCCGGCCTGGGGCTGGCTCTTTTGCATCAATATCATTTCGGCGAGGCACCGGACCCGGCCCAAGCCGCCGCGGCCCTAACCCCGGACTCGCCGGTGCGCACCTGGTTCGCCCGATTCTACGGACGGGCCTGCCGGCAGTTCGTCCTTGCGACGCTGGCCATGGGTGGCCTTTTTGTCTCCGGCGGGGTGGCGGCCAAGAACCCCTGCCTAGTCCAGGACGCCGCTTTCATGGCGGAATTCGTGAACAGCCCAGGCTATGGACACCTGCTCCGGTCCCTTCCCGTGGCCCTGAACAACAATGAAGACAGCGGTCTCTGGGGCGCGGCCCTGTGCGCCCTTCTCCATCTGGAGCAGGAAAGAGCACTTTAGATCGTAACGCCCATGGCCTGCCAGCGCTCCAGGATTTCCGCCTTGGACATGAACCCTTCGAAGCGATACAGCTCCCGACCGGCCTGATCCATAAAGATCAGCGTCGGCAGGGTGCGGATCGCGCCAAACACCGTGCCCGCCCGCTGGTTGCGGTCCACGTCGAAGGCATGCACGGTGAACTTGTCTGGAAACTGCCGCTCCAGCTCGGCAAGCACCGGGATCATCCGCTTGCACTGGTTGCACGTCTCGGTCTTCAGGCTCACCAGACGGGGCAAGTTCGCCGACACTCCCGGCAGGACCGGGGTCAAGTCCTCCTCCGCGACATATTCCATGGATTGCATGGACTGATACTGCTGAATGAGCGCCACAGTGGTAAAAAGGACCACGATGAGCGCTGCGATACCGGCCTTGCTTAAGGATGTCATAATGTTTCGTCCGTTTTTTTAACTGTTGAAAACAGTCGGTTTAGGGCAGACATACAGGGGTCGGCGGTTTATTCCGTGGCCAGCAAGCCATGCCCCTTGAGTTTCTTGTACAGATAACTGCGCTCCATGCCGATGGTCTCGGCCAGGCGGCTGATGTTGCCGCCGCATGCGCCCAGTTTTTTCTCCAGGAATCTGGCCTCGAACCGGGCCCGGGCCGCCTTGAAGTCCTCGGGCCAGAAATCTGAGGTCTCACCGGCCCGACCGGCCCGACCGGAAAGGTGATCCCGTCCGATGTCCGCAGGCAGCATTTCCGGGGTGATGAGCCTTCCCGGATACATGATGCACAATCGTTCCAGAAAATTCTTCAGTTCCCGGACGTTCCCCGGCCAGGAATGCCCCTTAAGCGCCGACATGGCCTCCGGAGAGAATTGCAACGGCTTGCCCCCCTGGGTCCTGGTCAAAGTGTCCATGAACATCTCCAGCAACAGGGGGATGTCGTCGGCCCGGCGGCGCAGGGGCGGCACATGCAGGGGAAAAACCTTGAGACGATAGTAGAGGTCTTCCCGGAAGCGACCGGCCTTGATTTCCTCGACCAGGTCCTTGTTCGTGGCCGCGATGACGCGGACATCCACCTGAATGGTCTTGCGACCGCCCACCCGCTCAAAACGCTGCTCCTGCAGGATACGCAGAATCTTGGCCTGCGTCTTCAAGCTCATGTCCCCGATTTCGTCGAGGAACAGGGTGCCGCTGTGCGCCAGCTCGAATTTTCCGGTCTGGGTCTTGTCCGCGCTGGTAAAAGCCCCCTTCTCGTGGCCGAACAATTCGCTTTCGATAAGTTCCTCGGGAATGGCCGCACAGTTCATTTCCACCATGGGCTTGGCCGCCCGGCGGCTGAGCTGATGCAGGGATCGGGCTACGATTTCCTTGCCGGTTCCGTTTTCGCCGGTGATCAACACCCAGGCCTCGGTGGGCGCCACTTGCCTGATCTGCGTCTGCAGCTCCTGGATGAGCGGGGACCGTCCCGTCAGTTCCTGGACCCGTTCCTCGCGGATCTGACTGCGCAAAACAATGTTCTCCCGGCGCAACTCCTTGAACTCCACGGCCTTGGCCGTGGTCACCAGCACCTTTTCCAGCGATAGGGGCTTCTCGATGAAATCAAAGGCCCCCTTTTTTATGGCCGTGACCGCGGTCTCAATATTGCCGTGCCCGGAGATCATGATCATCGGCAGGTGAGGGTATCTCTCCAAAACCCGGTCCAGAACCTGCAAACCGTCCATGCCCGGCAGCCAGATGTCCAGGAAGCAAAGGTCCGGATCATTCCGTTCCAGCAGTTCCAGGCCCGCCTCACCACTGTCCGCATCCAGAATCTGGTGCCCCTCGTCTTCGAGAATGCCGCGCAGGGTGGCGCGGATATCTTCCTCATCGTCGATAATGACTATCTGGGCCATAGATGCTCCGCCTGCGGCAAGAATCTCACTCGCAATAGCGCATGTCTTGGCGCATGCCGTGTTTTAAGCTTCATCCTGCCGAACAAGGCTTAACTCCCAGGGGCTAGAGGTTGTCTAAGACCACGACCCCTTCCGGCGGGGTGAAGGTAAACAGGGCGGGATCCAGTGGCGGATTAAGGCGCAGACCATGCAAGGTGATCTGATTGGTGTTGCCGAAAAAATCTACGGCCCGGAGTCGATGCAGCAAAAAGGTTTGCTCATCCACCCAGATCGTGGCTTCCACCAGATTGGGTTCCGGGTTGCGCGGAACCAGACGGATCTTGCGCCAGCCGTTTTTCGCGACGAGATCCTCCTCGGTTAGAAAATCCTCGTCCAGACGCGCCTGTCCGGACAGGATGCGCAGAACCATGGCCGAGCCCAGCACCTCGCGAGATGAATAGCGATAAGCCGTCTCTTCTGCGGCAAAATAGTTCCAAACCTCCTCCGACCCGATAATAAGCAGTTCCTTTTCCGGGGTCTGGGTCTCCCAGCGGATCAGGCCGGGCTGCTGATAGAACAGCAGACCGCGACGTTCCTCGGATTCGCGGCTGGCTGCGACCCCCAATTCCTGGACGAATTCAGCCTGAAACGAAGTGATGGTTTCGTACTGACGCTGGATCTGCTCCACCACGCTTTGTCCGAATGCCGACGCAGCGGTGAAGAGGAGAAGCAAGGCCGCTACAGCGCATGACGCATAACGCATGACGTGTTCCTCCCATGATGTGCCAGGCCTAGACTAGCCGTTGAGGCCCTGGATGACAAGGTGAGCAGGCAAGCCCCGATGCCCACGTCCTCGCTGCAAACCACAACCGAACCAACCATAAAAAAGGTGGGCCTCCTAACGGAAGCCCACCTGAAACAAACGTGTCCGCGGCAAGAAATTAACGCTTGGAGTACTGGAACCTGGCACGGGCGGCACGCTGGCCGTACTTCTTGCGTTCCTTGATCCGGGCGTCGCGGGTCAGCAGACCGGCGCGCTTCAAGGTCGGCCGCAGTTCCAGGTCATAGGCCAGAAGAGCGCGGGAAATGCCGTGCCGCAGGGCCTCGGCCTGGCCGGCCACGCCGCCGCCGTCCACCGTGGCCTTGATATCGAACTTGCCCAGGGTCTTGGTCAGATTCAGGGGCTGGCGCACGATCATCTGCAAGGTCGCCCGGGGAAAGTACTCTTCAACGGGGCGATTATTCACCAGAATCTGTCCGCTGCCCGGATAAATCCTGGTCCTGGCCACGGCGCTCTTGCGCCTGCCGGTTCCGTAATAAAAATCATTGCTCATGCGTCAACCTCTCCTAGACGTCCAATGTTTGGGGCTTCTGAGCCGCATGGGGATGATCGGCCCCGGGATAAACCTTCAGCTTTTTCAACAGAGCCCGGCCCAGGCGGTTCTTGGGCAGCATGCCCTTGACCGCGTGTTCCAGGACATATTCAGGTTTGATCTGGAGCATGGTTCGCAGCTTGGTCTGCTTCAGTCCGCCTATGTATCCGGTATGACGGTTATAATTTTTCTGGTCCAATTTATTGCCGGTAACCTTGACCTTAGCGGCGTTGACCACCACGATGAAGTCCCCGTTATCCATGTGCGGGGCGAACTCCGGCTTATGCTTGCCGCGCAGTCTGGTGGCAATGGCAGTGGCCAAGCGCCCTAGAATCTTGTCCTGGGCGTCCACTACGAACCAGGCGCGATCAATGTCTTGCAGCGCAGGTGTGAACGTTCTCATCCTTCATCTCCTCGTTCATCTCCTCGTTCAGAACTGAAAGAGCAAGTTCATACGCACTGAAGGTAGATTTTGTCAAGACACTTTTTCATCATGATTCGCCAACATCTGAACTTGTCCGCCGGCAATGGATCATGGGACACTGCTTCCGGATTCGGCCTCTTGTCCGTCGCAACTTCCTCAACGGCCCGCACCTGCTTTGCCAAGGAGCAGCGGAGGTTGTGCAAAAATTTTCGCAAGGCAAAACAGGTGCAGGCCGGATTTAGCCGGACAGTCGATGGCCAAACCGCTGAACCCGGCAGCCGTACCCCGTGGTCACTCACAAAAAAGGGCGCACGTCAGGTGCGCCCTTTGGCTTAAAGCGAAAGATGAAGCAGGGATCAGGAGGCGACCGGCGTAAACTCTCCTCCGGCCTGATCGATTTCCCTGAGCACGGCTTGGCAGAGATCTTCCAGCCTTGCCTGCACCGGGGGGGTCAGTTCAACGCCCCAGGGGTCGAAGTCCTTGGGTTCCACGCCCAGGACCACGGTGTCAGGGCATGTCCCCAAGACCTTGCAGGTGGCCAGGGTCTCCAGAAGGTCGGTCTGGTGCATGGAGTTCTTGAAGGCCACGCTCTTGCCCATCTCCACGCCGGTCAAGCGATACATCTCACCGGGCCGACCGCCGTTGACCACGGCGTCCACCACGATCAACCGGTCGCATCCCATGATCGCATCCATCAGGGCCATGCCCAAGGTGCCGCCGTCCATGAGTTCAACATTGGGCGCAAAAGCATACTCGGCAAGAAGCTTCTCCACGCAGCGCACCCCCACGCCCTCGTCCTTGAGCAGAATGTTGCCGACCCCAAGGACCAACACTTTCGGTTTGTTTTGCTCTTTCATGTTCTTCCACGTTGTTTGTCGCGCCTGGTTCATCATGCATGGCCATGCCCAAAATCCTTCCTGCATTCCGGACGTTCTGCTGAACGGAACAGCGCGATCGGTTCTCCGTTCGCAAAAGGGTGTGGCTTACGGGCGGCCTGCGGGCCGCCCGTTATGCGTAGTTTTTGTTTACAGGATCTTGAACTCGTGGACCTCGTTGGTCTTGGAGTCGATGACGTGTACGCCGCAGGCGATGCAGGGGTCGAAGGAATGCACCGTACGCAACAGTTCCACGGGCCGCTTGGGATCGGCGATAGGCGTATTGATCAGCGCCTCCTCCATCGGGCCCAGCTTGCCATTGGCACAGCGCGGCCCCAAGTTCCAGGTGGAAGGCACCACCAACTGGAAGTTCTCGATCTTGCCGCCCTTGATCTTAATCCAGTGACTCAAAAAGCCGCGCGGGGCGTCGCAGAAGCCCACGCCCTCGGCCACGTCGGGCATCTCGTGGTTCTCAGCGAGCTTAGTGTCGCCCTTCTTCACGTTCTCCGCCAATTCGTCCAGCCACACCTCGGTCTTTTGGACGATGGTCAAGGCATGGATGCCCCGGGCCGCGGTCCGGCCCAGAGTGGAATGCAGGGCGTCCGCGCCCACGCCGAGATGATTCAGCACCAAATCCACGGCCGCCTTCACCTCGGGCTGACCCTTGGCATAGGCTACCAGTACCTGAGCCAGCGGGCCCACTTCCATGGGCTCGTTGTAGTAGCGGGGGGCCTTCGACCAGGAGTAGCGCTCCTTGTCCTCCAGACCGGTGTACTTGGGCTCGGTCACGCCCTCGGAGGGATGCCGCGCCTCGGTGCCTTCGTACCAGCTGGCCGCAACGTGCTCATAGATGGCCGCGGGATTGAAATCCCTCACGCCGACCAGGTCGCGGTTCATGATCACGCCCTGGGGATACCAAAGTGAGTTGATGTCTTTTTCTACCTGGGGAAATTCCCCGCAGGCCAGGTAGTTCGTGCATCCGCCGATGCCGGCCCAGTCCTTGTAGTAGGAGGCTACGGCCAGCAGGTCTGGGATGTAGACCTGTTCGATAAATTCACGGCTTTCCTTGTACAGGGAGCGGTATTCCTCGATGCGCTCGGGACGCAGGGCATCGTAGCAGGTCACGCCGCCGCTGATGGTGAACTGGGTGTGCGGAACCTTGCCGCCGAACACGGCCATGGCTCGAGTAGCCTTGATCTGCAGACGCAGGGCCTCCAGGTAATGGGCAGTGGCGATCAGATTGACCTCCGGCGGCAGGTAGTAGGCCGGGTGCCCGCCCAGGAAGTAAGCGTTGGTGAAGATGCCCAGCTGCCCCTGGTTCACAAAGGCGGTCAGCCTGTCTTGCACGGCCTTCAAATCCTCGGCTTTGGTCGGACGGGGCGAGATGTTGCCTGCAATCCTGGCTGCCTTGACTGGGTCGGCCTGCAGGGCGCTGGTCACGTCTACCCAGTCCAGAGCATGCAGTACGTAGAAATGGATCAAATGATCGGTAAACGTCTGGGTGGCCAACACCAGGTTCCGGATGATCCGGGCATTCTCGGGAATGTCGACGCCCACTGCGTCGTCCAAGCATCGGGTAGATGCCAGGGCATGTACGTAGGTACAGACACCGCAGGCGCGCTGCGTGAAGTGCTGCGCGTCCCTGGGATCACGGCCCTTGAGGATGGTCTCCAGGCCGCGATACAGCTGAGAGATGGACCAGGCGTTCTTGACCTTGCCGTTCTCCACTTCCACTTCCAAACGCAGATGACCTTCGATCCGGGTCATCGGATCGACCACAATGGGACCGAAGTACGAACTCCTGGGCGTCACCGGAATCACCGGTGCGGCTTGGAACTGATGGCCTGACATATATGATTCTCCTTTATTTTACTGAATGAACGTCAAAACGTTAAAAAACACGGCCAAAACTAGAAGATCCTCTCATAGAAGGGCTTCATCTTGTCCCAGAAATTGGGTTCGCTGCAACCAATGCATGGGTGGCCGGCTTGCACGCACCAGTTGGTCTGGTTGTACTTGATCTTTGGACAGTTGTTGTCGACGAACATCCCCTTGCACCCAACCTCGAACAGACACCAGCCCTTCTTGGCTTCCTCGGAATCAAAGGACGGGGCGAGTTCGTAGTTGGAGAAGTGATGCCAGCGCTCGCACAAATCGTGCACGGACTCGCCGTAAAACATCTTCGGACGGTTCAGGCCATCCAGCTCGGGCATGCCCTTGGTCAGCAGGTGAACCACCGTGCCCACGAAATTGTAGGGGTGCGGAGGACAGCCGGCAATATTGATGGCCTGGGTCGGCAGACCCAAGTGCTTCATCAGCTCGTTCACGCCCATGGCCTGGGTCGGGTTCGGGGCTGCGGCCTGCACGCCGCCGAATGAGGCACAATCGCCGATAGCGATCACGGCCTGAGCCTTGGGCAGGTACTTCTTGGCCGTATCCAGCATGGTCTGGCCGCCGCTCATCCCGTAAATGCCGTTGTCCTTGACCGGAATGGCGCCTTCCGCCACCGCGATGTAGCCGTACGGAGAGGTCACGGCCTGCTCCAGGGCGGCTTTTGCCGCGTTGCCGGCAGCGGCCATCAGGGTCTTCATAAAATCCAGGGAGATCGTATCCAGAATCAGTTCGTCGATGTACGGGTTGACCGTACGGACCACGGCCATAGTGCAGCCGGTACATTCCGCGAAGTGGAAATAGACAACCGACGGCCGCCGCGGATCGGTCAAGGCTGCCTCCACCTGCTTGGCGAACGACGCCTCCATGCCCATTACCGCCGCCACTGCGGCACAAAACTTCATGAAGTCGCGGCGACTTACGCCTTGACTCGCGAGCCGTTCCATGGCTCCTTCTCTAGCCAAGCCTAAACTGAACTTCATAACCCACCTCCGTCTAGATGGTTGCTTAAGATATATCTTAAAACTCTCATCCCGCGATGTGAAGATCCTCATCTTTTGGGCACGGTGAACCGCTCGTCTGCGGCCCACCGGCAAGAAAAAAACCTCAAGCAAAGAAAAAAACTTTCTTTGCGCAGGAAATGCATTGATGAAACTAATAAGGCTGCTGCAAAAAGTCGCTCCATGCCGGAATCAGTCCTGCCGGCGCAAGCCGGCATTCAGCGTTGTAATCCTGCCTGTCGGTAGACAGGCGGTTGGGAAAGGAACACCTCTGCCTGGCAGCAGACAGGCGGCTGGGAAAAAATCTTCCGTCCACAATGGAAATATGACTTTTTAGCGCATGCGCAGTGACCTCACAAATACTAAAAAACAAAGAACTGTCAATAATTTCGTAATATCAGCGGTTCAATAGTAATCTAAAAAAGTATCTAAATTTAAAATACGTAGCACTATTGCAAAATATAAAAAAATGCCTTTTCTTTTCAAGATGTTATAGAATTGCGCTGGGAACAACAACCCAAAAATCAGCCACAGAAAGATGTCCTTCCTGCACCTGTTTTTTCCAACGACACAATTCCTAGCGCACGGCAGGTGCCGGAACGGTTGCCTGGACGCCCTGCATCAGGAAGGAAATGACCTGCTATTGAATTGAGAAATACAAAGGGAGCCCGCGAGACGGCAACCATGCCGGGCTCATATGCTCTTGCGAAAAAATCCGCTGTCGCCATGATGCGACAAAGCGAAACAGCGGACCTCTTTATTAGAGGAGAGGAAGATTGATGGCAGTGAGCACAGGGAGGCTTGCCGGATTCGGTCGATCAGTCGACGGACAAGAGGCCGGTTCAGGAAGCCCCCTGTGAACGAATCCGGATTTATTGTGTCGTCCCCGGCACCCGGGCAATGATCTCCCGGGCAATGCCACGCCCGAACTCCACGCACCCGGCGATGTCCTGGCTTGTGGGAACGTGCTTGACGCGCATGCCGTCCGCGACAATATCCACCTTGGCCGACTGAAGGATTGCGGTGATCTGTTTGACCGCCTCGCCGCTCCAACCGTAAGAGCCGAAAGCGGCGCCGATTTTGCCCTGGGGCTTGAGACCCTTCATGTACGTCAGCATATTCGCCACCAGGGGCAACATGCCGTTGTTGTGGGTCGCTGAGCCGAACAGCACGGCCTGGGCGTCCATGATCTCCGGCATGACGTCGCTGTGGTGCACGCTTTTCAAGTGCATGACCCGCGTGAGGATGCCTTCGGCCACCAGTCCCTCGGCAATGGCCTTGGCCATGCGCTCAGTGCTTTTCCACATGGTGTCGTAGACAATGACGGCCTTGCGGGTCGGAATCTGCCTGCTCCACTCATCATATTTGGCCACAATCTCCCCCACATGACTGCGCCAGATGAACCCGTGGTCCGGAGCGATCATGTCGATGTCCCAGCCCAGTTCCCCGATCTTGGCCAGCAGTTTCTGCACCAAGGGGGAAAAAGGCAGGATGATGTTGGCGTAGTAGCCGGCGGCCAGTTCCAGAAGCACGCGCAAGTCCACCTGATCGTCGAAGCGCTCGCCGGCGGCCCAGTTCTGGCCGAATGCATCGCTGGAAATGAGCAGCTTGTCCTGCAGCAGATAGGAGAACATGCTGTCCGGCCAGTGCAACATCCTGGTTTCCAAAAAATGCACCGTCCTCTGTCCCAGGCTCAGGGTCGCCCCGCTGGGCACGACCTCATAGGGCCAGTCTTCACGGTGATAATGGGCAAGCAAGGCTTGCTTGCCCGCCGGCGAACAAAAAATCTTCTCCGGCTTGACCAGTTCCACCAGCCGGGGCAGGGCCCCGGAGTGGTCCGGCTCCACGTGGTTCACCACCAGATAATCAATGTCCTCGAGGGCCACGACGCCTCGCAGGCACTCCAGGAACCCTTCGGTGTGAGACGCGGACACCGAGTCGAACAACGCGGTTTTCTCATCCTGTACCAGATAGGCGTTGTACGTGGTTCCCCGCCTGGCCAGGGAATAGCCGTGAAAATTGCGTAGATTCCAATCCACGGCGCCAACCCAGAAAATATCTTTCTTGATTTCAACAGGCTTCATCCAAAACTCCCAAATAAAAAAGCCCTTCCTCAAAGATCGGAAGGGCCCGGCTTGTTTCGTTGTTTCTAACTCTCCGGCTCAAAATTATCCTTGGAGGCGCCGCAAACCGGACAAACCCAATCCGCGGACAAATCGTCGAAGGCCGTGCCCGGGTTGATGCCGCTGTCCGGGTCGCCCTCGGACGGGTCATACACGTAGCCACAGATGCTGCAGACGTAACGCATGATGAACTCCTTCTGGCTGAATTGATGTCGAAAAACAGCGCTCGGACTTAAACTTGCCCGGAATGGGGAGCAACCGGTGAACAAAATGCCTTCTTGCCCGCTCCGCAAACCGGACACTTCCAGTCCTTATGCAAGTCCCCGAAGGCGGTTCCGACGGGGATTTTCTTGCGCTTGTCTCCCCTGTCCGGATTATAGACATATCCACAGTTCGTGGTCTGACATTGCCACATTTCCTCAGGTCTGGCCATACAATGCTCCTTGCAGGACGAACATCCGATGTCGCCCGGGGATGGCACCGCTTACGCTTTCCAAAGGCCGTGGATATTGCAATACTCTCGGACGACCATGTTCCCGGCCCGGACACAAAATTCCGCCACGGGCGGATCGCCGGGCTTAAGAAACTGCTTGAAGGACTTGCCGTCGGCAATGACCTCGATCCATTCAATATAATGCTTCGCTTCCATGGGGTGCAGCGTACTGCCGACTGTGACCTTGATTCCCTGGGCGGTTTTTTCCACCACGGGCACATGCTTTTCCTTGGACGCATCCACGGTGTTCTCCACCATCAGGTTCATGGGCTGACCGCAGCAAACCAACTCCCCCACGCCGCCATGCAGCACCTCGACGATATTGCCGCACAAGTCACATTTGTACACTTCATGCTGTTGGGCCATAATCACACTCCTTGCAAAAAGGTTTCGCGACTATTGAATCGCGGTTTACCTAGTCGGGCCTCACGAGTCAAACATCGCCCGCATCCGCAAAGTCTTTTGGCTTTGCGTAGGCAACCGGACGAGTGCCGGGACAATGCCTACCAATTCTCGCCCAGCAGTTCGAAATGGGCCTGGGGATGGATGCAGGCCGGACATTTTTCCGGGGCCTGCGCGCTGCTGTGCACATAGCCGCAATTACGGCAGCGCCACGTCACCGGGGCGTCCCGCTTGAAAACCTTGTCGGCCTTGATGTTCGCCGCCAGCTCCCGGTACTGCTTCTCATGCTGCCGCTCGGCCACGGCAATGGCCTCCATGGCCTGGGCGACCTCCTCAAAACCTTCCTCTCGGGCCACCTTGGCGTAATCCGGATACATCCGCGTCTGCTCGTAATTCTCGCCGGCTGCGGCCTCAAGCAGATTCTCGCAGGTGGAGCCGATCACCCCCGCGGGGAAGGATGCCGTGATCTCCACCTCGCCTCCCTCCAAAAACTTGAACAGCCGCTTGGCATGTTCCTTCTCCTGGTTAGCCGTCTCCTCGAAAACGTGGACGATCTGCTCAAAACCGTCCTTCTTGGCCTGTTTGGCAAAGTAGGTGTACCGATTCCGGGCCTGAGACTCGCCGGCAAACGCGGTCAAGATGTTCTTTTCGGTCCGGCTTCCTTTCAACGTGCTCATCACGATACCTCCTGGCTTGATTCAGTTTTTTGATTTGGATGAAATCCCACGCGATCCTTTTTGGGTCGCGGGTTCGGCCTTGCAGGCGGGACACAGACCGTACAACTCCAGCCAATGCCCCTGGACCTCAAACTGGGTCTCCTCCGGAACACGCAAGACCACGGAGGCCGCCTCCGCAGGCAAGTCCGCGACCTTGCCGCATTCCACACATGTGATATGCAGGTGCGGGTCCGTAAAAGCGTCAAAACGCATCTGGGAGCCGGACTTGTCCAGCTTGCGCACCAAGCCTTGGGAATGCAAAAAATCCAGGTTGCGATAGATGGTCCCCAAACTGACGTGGGGTAAGCGTTTGCGCACCAAGTCGTATACTTCGTCAGCCGTGGGGTGGGAACGGGTGCCGAGTAATTCTTCAAGAATCACTTTCCGTTGGGGAGTCAGTCTGTGGCTCTGTGTCGGCATAGCGAACTTCGCGTCAAAATCAATAAGGATTATTATTAACAAATAAAAAGACCGTTGTCAACCCCTGCGCAGGGGTTGACAACGGTCCTCGCCAATCCACAAACTGACCGCCATTCAGCGCTTGAGCGCGGGAGGGCGGTCAGTTTTGAAACTGCTTCACCAGCTCATTCAATCGTTCGGACATCTCCGCAATCTGCTGGATGGCCGCGTTCGCCTCGCGGATCTCCTCGGCATTGGCCATAGACAACTGATTGATCTGACTGATGTTTTCGTTGATTTCGTCGCTGGTTGCGGACTGTTGCTCCGCGGCCGTAGCGATGTTGCGGAGCATGTCCGTGGGAGACTCGGACTGGCCCACGGTGGCCCTGTGAGC
>DBNV01000121.1:0-8971 GCA_002299865.1 Desulfonatronaceae bacterium UBA663
TACATGTCCACGCCTGACCCGCCGACCTTTAGAGAGTTGTCAGGGTTCCCCTCTTTCTTCTTTCGCTCTGCTTCCCTATTACTTATGTTTTGGGTGAATTCATCCATCGCTGCCACCTCAAGGTCATGTCCGTTAATGTGATGCGCTTTTAGCCGCTTTTAGCCGCTTTTAGCTATGAGACCTAAATTGAGCGTTTACGATACATTCGCACTACAGGACTTTCTTGCATAACATGTTGTTTTTATTTATAATTTTTCCATTCAGGCCATTGAAAAAGTGCACCCACAGCCCCATGCTGGTCTGCCCGAGCCGTTGTTCCCTGTGCTCACACCGCACCTTGCCCTGATACGGATCTTAATGATACGGATCAATGTTTTGACAGCCCATTGACGGGTCTATCCGTGGCGTATCCGCTTGATTAATACTGGGCATGGCCTGCCTGTGCAAAGATTTTTGTTAGGCTATAGCAAATTTCAGGCCGGAATGCCTGGACCCGGTCATCCCTTGACACGAAAACCGGATCAGAAGTAATTATATTTTCTTTACGGGCAATTAGCTCAGTTGGATAGAGCGTTGGCCTCCGGAGCCAAAGGCCGCAGGTTCGAATCCTGCATTGCCCACCAAGTAATTCAAGGGGTTGCGTGTAAGAGCACGGACCCCTTTATTCTTTCCCAAATTTCTCTTTACTTTTTTCCAATTGGTTATTAATAATGTGTGTGAGCGTCCTTGGTCGGCATTGAATATTACGGGAGACGCAGGATTGAGTTTTATCGTCACCTATTCTGGATTCCCGTATGATTTTGGAGGATCATGGAAATATTGCCATGACGTGCTCTCTCTCTCTCTCTCTCTCTCTCTCTCTCTCTACTCTCTTTTTGCCTTGACGTCCTGTCGCCCGCATCCGCAAAGTCCTTCGGCGTCTTGGATCTGGTCGACCGTTCAAGGAGGCCGGTATGACGTGTTCTGCTCAACATCTGTGGAAGTTCGTCGCTCCGGAACTCGTATTCGGCGTGGGGGCCAGGCATCTGGCGGGCCAGTTCGCGTCTAATCTTTTCCTGCGGCGGGTGCTGGTGGTCACCGACTCCAAGGTTGCGGACTGCGGTTGGGCCAGGGACGTACTGGATAGCCTGCGTCAAGCCGGTGTGGAGGGCCATGTCTTTGTCGACGTGACCCCTAATCCGCGGGTCGAGGAGGTCGTGGCCGGAGCCGAGGTCTTTCAGCGGCAGGGATGTCAGGCCATCGTGGCCGTGGGCGGAGGCAGCCCCATGGATTGCGCCAAGGGCATCGGCACCGTGTGCGCGAACAATTGTTCGGTGCTGGAGTTCGAGGGGGTGGATCAAGTCCCCACGCCCGGCCCTCCGCTGATCTGCATTCCCACCACCGCGGGCAGCGGGGCCGAGGTTTCCCAGTTCGCCATTATTTTGGATCCGGTGCGCAGGATCAAAATGGTCATCGTGAGCAAGGCCATGGTTCCGGACATCGCCTTGATCGATCCGGAAACAACCACGTCCATGCCGTCCGATCTAACGGCCTGCACGGGGCTGGACGCCTTGACCCACGCAGTGGAGGCCTATGTGTCCAACGTCCATTCGCCCGTCACGGACCTTCACGCCCTGGAGGCGGTGCGCCTGATCGTCAAACATTTGTCCGAGGCGGTGCGCAGTCCCGGCAATATGGAAGCACGGACCGGAATGATGCTGGGCAGTCTTCATGCCGGGCTGGCTTTTTCCAACGCCAGCCTGGGCGCGGTGCACGCCATGACCCACGGCCTAGGGGGGCTTCTGGATTTGCCCCCCAGCGAATGCAATGCCATCCTGCTCAGTCGCGTGGTGGAGTACAATTTTCACCATGCTCCGCAACGCTATCAAGACATTGGCGAGGCCATGGGGCTTGCCCTGAACGGGTTGTCCGAGGATGAACAGCGCTCCGGGATGGTGCGGGCCTTGATCGAGTTGCGCGAACAGGTGGGCTTGCGTCGGGACCTCAAGGACCTGGGGGTTCGTCCGGAGGACGTCCGGGCGTTGGCGGACAAGGCCATGCGCGACCCATGCATGGCAACCAACCCCAGACCGCCCTTGGAAGCGGAGATCGAGAAGCTTTATGGCCGGCAGTAAGGACAATTCCCAGGACTGGGAGGCCTTGCGTCGAAGAATCATCGGCCTGGGCGAGCGGTCCATCCACAAGAGTTACTATCCGCAACTGCAGCAGCGGTTCGAGGAGTTGCGGCGTTCCAGGGCCTTGTTGGACGGAAGCAGCGAAGGGATTTTTCTGCTCCGCCCGCCCGAAGCCCGCTTGGTGGATGTCAACGAGTCCGCTTGTCTGCAATTGGGATACACCTGCCCGGAACTGCTGAAACTGACCTTCTTCGACCTTTTCCGGCCGCAGGACGTCCCCAGGGTCCGCGAGATATGGGAGACCCTGGAAAACAACGTCCAAGGACGGAGCATCCGCTTCAAACTCCTCCGCTCCGAATTCCTCTGCTCCGACAACACCGGCTTTCCCGTGAACATTTCCATGCGATGCGTGGTTTTCGACACGGAAAAGTATGTCGTGGCCGTGGCCCGCGACATCACCGAGCGCTTGCGCATGGAAAGCGACTTGCTGCGGATTCAGAAGCTGGAATCTTTGGGGATTTTTGCCGGAGGCATCGCCCACGACTTCAATAACTGCCTGACTGCGGTGATGAACCAGATCTCCCTGGCTAAGATGCGTCTGGAAGACCCGCAAGAGGCCCTGGGAAGGCTGATCCTCGCTGAAAAGGCCTGCCTGCAGGCCAAGGATCTGACGCAGCAGCTGTTGACCTTTGCCAAGGGCGGGGACCCCGTCCGCCGCACCATTTCCATCGCCGGACTCATTGCCGACGCCCTGCAACTGGTCCTGGCCGGCGCCAACGTCAAGCCCGTGCTCAGCGTGCCCGACGACCTGTGGCCGGTGAACGTCGACCCGGGACAGATATCCCAGGTGCTGCATAATGTATTGATCAACGCGGTCCAGGCCATGCCCGGCGGCGGCGTGGTGCGCGTCAGTGCCAGGAATGTTCCCGCGGGGGCGGAAGATCTCCCTTTAATGCCCGTGAAGGACCACGTCTGTCTGAACATTGAGGACAACGGGCCGGGCGTCAGCCAGGAGCATCTGCCCAGAATTTTTGATCCGTACTTTACGACCAAGCCTTCTGGAAGAGGCCTGGGCTTGGCGGCCAGCCATTCCATCATCCGCAAACATGAGGGGTTGATCCACGTCGAAACGCAGGAGGGCGTGGGGACGGTCTTCACCATCTGTCTGCCCGCTGCCGAGGAGACGGCGGACGACGAATGGCCCGCGGACGCGTCTTCCGGAGCGGGCGACCGGGCGGCGCGGATCCTGTTCATGGACGATGAGAAAATGATCCGGGAGTCCATGGAGGAAATTTTAAAGGGCCTGGGTTATTGCGCAACCACGGTCCGGGACGGACGCGAGGCCGTGGAGGCATTGCGCAAGGCGGTCGAGGAATCCCGTTCCTTTGACGTGGTGATCATGGACCTGACCGTTCCCGGAGGGATGGGCGGGGCCTTGGCCGTGCGGGAACTTAAGGCCATTGATCCCCGGATCAGGGCCGTCGTCTCCAGCGGATACGCCATGGCCCCGGCCATGGCCAGGCACGTTGAGCACGGCTTTGACGCCGTGTTGCCCAAGCCGTATGCCGTGGCCGAACTGCATCAGGTGCTCCAGCGTCTGTTGGGCGAGGGAACAAAAGGCTAGTGATCACGAGGCGTTGCTTCCGGACTCAGCCCCTTGTCCGCCGCAACTTCCTTAAGCGGCCTTGTATGGCAAAAACGTTGCACGGAAAAAACGGATGGGGTTGAGGCTGATGTCGCTTTGGCGAAAGAGCTTTTTTCCGCCTGGGATTTTTAGACATGACGTTGAAAATCCGGTTCCGGCATTTCTTGTAGAGCCATCATGAACATGGATTTGTCCGCTCGGATCGGAAACCGATCCTTGGACGAGTTTTTATTGCTGGCGAAGGAGTTTCACGGCAGCGCCGCGCCTGGCCTGATCCTTGGAGGATTCATGGTCGAGGAGGCCAAGCTTCGTTTGCCCAAGAACACCATTTTCGATGCTGTTTCCGAAACCACCCACTGCCTGCCGGACGCCTTGCAATTGCTTACTCCGTGCACCATCGGCAACGGCTGGTTGCGGATCATCAATCTGGGGCGCTACGCCCTGACGCTTTTCGACAAGTACGAGGGCACGGGGGTGCGCGTATTTCTTGACCCGGCAAAAGTCGATGCCTGGCCTCATCTCAAAACTTGGTATTTGAAGCTTAAGCCCAAGAAGGAACAGGCCAGCATGGCCCTTTTGGCCGAGATCAAGGCGGCCGGGGCTTCCGTGTGCGGCGTGCAAACCGTGCGCATGTCCCCGCATTTGTTGCAGCGTCGGCCGCGCGGCGGCATTAACCTGTGCCCGGTCTGTCGGGAAGCCTACCCGCTGCGGGACGGACGGATCTGCCGGGCCTGTCAGGGGGAAGCTCCTTATGTGACGGAGAGCGTGATCGCAAAAGGGCCAAAGACGACGGTCGTCTCCGTGGATCAGGCCGTGGGCCGCAGGGTCGCGCACGACATGACCCGCATTGAGCCGGGCAAAAGCAAGGGCGCCCTGTTTGTTCGGGGCCAGAAGATTACCGTGGGCGACATCTGTCGGCTGCAGCAGATGGGCCGGACGCACGTGTCTGTGCAGGATGTGGAAGAGGACCAGGAGGATTGGCTGCACGAGGACGAGGCAGCCGAGGCTTTTGCCAAGGCCATGGCCGGAGAGGGGGTGGCGCCGCAGTTGCCGCCCCGGGAGGGCAAGGTGGATCTCGTTGCGGGGCGTGACGGCCTGCTGGAGGTGCGCAAGGAACTCCTGGAGATGTTCAATCTGGTCCCGGACGTAATGTGCGGCTCAAGGCACGATGCCGCCTTGGTCAAGCAAGGCATGGTCGTGGCCGGGACCAGGGCCATCCCCCTGCATCTGCATAAACAGACGTTTCTGCAGGCCATGAGCATCCTGGAGCAGGGACCGCTTTTTTCCGTCCGGCCCCTGCGCAAGGCCAAGGTGGGCGTTCTGGTCACGGGTACCGAGGTATTTCAGGGGTTGGTGGAGGACAAGTTCATCCCTACGGTCTCTTCCAAGGTCCTGGCATTGGGCAGCGAGGTGACGGCAGTCAGGATCGTGCCGGACGATCGGCGGGCCATTGCCGTCGCTGTCCGGGAATTGCTGGAGGCGGGGGTTGACATGCTGGTGACTACAGCCGGGCTGTCCGTGGACCCGGACGACGTGACCAGGCAGGGCCTGTTGGATGCGGGCGTCGAAGATCTGCTTTACGGCACGCCCCTTCTGCCCGGCGCCATGACCCTGTTTAGCCGTCTGGGGCGGGTGCAGATCCTGGGCGTGCCGGCCTGCGCCCTGTTCTTCAAGACCACGAGCCTGGATCTGTTTTTGCCCCGGCTTCTGGCCGGACGGACCGTGAACCGCAAGGAACTGGCCGGAATGGGCGAGGGCGGGTTGTGCATGCAGTGCCGGATCTGCAACTTCCCCAAGTGCCCGTTCGGGAGGTAGAGGCCTCGCGCTGTGTCGAAACCTAAGGAGTCCTCTTCCTCCAGACGTGAAGAATGCTTGAACGGACCGTTTTCATCGGACGGCTTGACCCCCGTGGAGCGCTATCTGCCCGGCTGGCGATAGACGCGGGCACGTGCGTTCCGTAGTGACTTATACGCAACGTCGCAAGACTTGGCGGATGCGGGGATTTTTTTGGAGTTTACGTCGTCTGATCCATGTCCGATGATCATCTGCGCCAGAATTCCGGAGCCAGAAGGATGATCAGGGCGTAAAGTTCCAGGCGGCCCAGGAGCATGCACCATGACAGCAGCCATTTGGCTGCGACGGGCAGGTGCGCGAAGTTTTCCGTGGGACCGACGCTGCCGAATCCAGGTCCGATGTTGCCCATGGCCGCGATGGCCGCGCTGAAGGCCGTGGTCAGGTCCAGCCCCATGGCCGCCAGAAGCAGCGACGCGGCCAGATAGAGCAAGAGAAAAAGCCCCAGGAACCCCCAGACACCGGCGATGACTTTTTCCTCCACAGCCTTGCCGCTTACCTTTACCTGCACCACGGCGTGGGGATGGATGATCCGGAAGCACTCGTTGAAAATATGCTTGAACATCAGTTGGAGGCGGATGCATTTGACGCCTCCGGCTGTAGAACCGGCGCAGCCGCCGACGAACATGGCCAGAAACAGCACGGCCTTGGCCAGTGGGGGCCACTGTTCGAAGTCCGTCGTGACAAAGCCCGTGGTGGTGAGGATGGATGCCATGTTGAAGGCCCCATGGAGCAGGGCCTCCAAAGGCGAGGCATAGGTCCGACTCAGCCAGAGGGTCAGGGAGACGACGCTGATGCAGGCCAGGATGAGCAACAGGAAGAAGCGGGCCTCGGAGTCGCGCCAGAAGGCCAAGGGTCTGCCCCGCAGGGCTTGATAGTGCAGGGCGAAATTCACCGCGCCCAGGAACATGAACACCATGACCACTACCTGCAGGTAGACGCTTTGAAAGTGGCCCATGGAAAGATTCTTGGTAGAGTAGCCGGCCGTGGCGATGGTGCTGAAGGTGTGGCACAAGGCGTCAAAAAGGTTCATCCCGCCCAGAAGCAGCAGGGCCGCCAGAATCACGGAAAAAAGCAGATAGATCTTCCACAGGGTCAAGGCTGCGGCCCGTACCCGAGGCTTGATGCGGTCCTGCCTGCTCCCGGAGAACTCCGCTTTATAGAGTTGCATGCCGCCCACGCCCAGAATCGGCAGCACGGCCACGAAAAGGACGATGATGCCCATCCCGCCCACCCATTGGGTCAGGCTGCGCCAGAACAGCAGGCCTGGTGCCGTGGCTTCGATGTCCGTGAGCACCGAGGAGCCGGTGGTGGTGAATCCGGACACGGATTCGAAGAAGGCGTCGGTGAAAGTGTCGAAGGCGCCGCCGAAATACAAGGGCAAGGCGCCGAACAGACTGGCGCTGATCCAGCACAGGGCGACGATGAGCAGGGCTTCTCGGTGAGATACGGTTTCCGGAACATGCCTGCGCCAGCCCAGATGCATGATCAGCCCGATGGCGGTTGTCGCGGCCATGGAGCACGCCAGGGCCAGGATCGCCTGGTCCTGGTAGTAGAGGGAGCAGAGCAGGGCCGGAAACATGAACAGGCCCACCGCCGCGATGATCGCGCCGGTAAAGGACAGGATGGCTCGCCAGTGCATTTTGGTCGGTCTTAAGTTACAGGTATTCGAGCTTGACTTCCAAGGCCTGTTCCACGCGCTCGATGTTTTTGCGCGTGGACAGGATGATGATCCGGTCCTTGGGCTTGATCACGCTGTCGCCGTCCGGGATCTGCACTTCATCGCCCCGAATCACGCACAGGATTAAGGCGCCGTTGGGGAAGCGCAACTCCTTGATGGGCCTGTTCACGATGCTTGAATGTTCCAGGGCCACGGCTTCCAGGGCCTCGGCCTCCTCGTTCTTGATGGGCACCGAGGAGATGACCTTGCCTCTGCGGACATGCCGAAGAATGGTGCTCACGGCGGAAATTCTCGGGCTGATCACGTTTTCCAGGCCGATGGTCCTGGCCAGGGGCACGTAGGCGAATTTGTTGATCCGGGTGATGGTCTTGCCCACGCCAAGGCTTTTGGCCAGCAGGGAGATCAGGATGTTGGTCTCCTCGCTGCCCGTGAGGGCCAGGAGCACGTCCATGTCCCGGATATTCTCCTCACGGAGCAGGTCACCGTCCGAACCGTCGCCCTGTAGCACTACGGCGCGGTCCAATTTTTCAGCTAAATGCCGACAGCGTTCCGGATCCTTTTCTACCAGCTTGATGGAAAAGCCTTTTTTTTCAAGAGCAAGGGCCGCCAGTTGGCCGACGCTGCCGCCGCCGACGATGACGACGTCGCGGATCTTGGAGGAGCAAGGATTGAACAGGGACAGGACGTTTTGTGTCTGGGTCCGTTCGCAGATGAAATAGACGATATCCTCCTTGAGCACGACATCCCCTCCGGCGGGGATGAGCAACTCTTCGCTGCGGACGATGGCGGCGACGATGAAGCGGCTGTCCCGGCATCGTTCCGGGATGTCCATCAGTTTTAGTCCGATGAGCGGGCTTTGTTCGCAGACCCGGACTCCGATCAGGTTGACCCGTCCGGCCGCGAAATGATTGACCTCCAGGGCGCCGGGAATGTCCAGCATCCGTTCCATGGAGCGGACCACTTCCTCGTCCGGGTTGATGACGTGGGCGATGTTCAAGACTTCCCTGGTCAGTACGGCCTTGTGGCGCAGGTATTCCTGGCTGCGGACCCGGGCCAGCTTGGTGATGCCCGGAGCCAGAGCCCTGGCGAAAAGACAGGCCGTGAGATTGATCTCGTCGCTGGCCGTGACCGCCAAAAACAGTTCGGCGTTTTGGATGCCGGCCTGTTCCAGGAGCACCGGGCTGCTGCCGGAGCCGAGAATGGTCTGCACGTCGAGATGGTCATTGACCCGCTGGAGGGCCTCGGCGTTTTTGTCGATGATCACGACGTCCTTGTTTTCCATGGACAGCCGCTGGGCCACGCGAAAGCCGATCTCTCCCGCTCCGATGATTACGATGCGCATTGCTTGCTAAAGCCTCCATGCCAGGGTGACTTAGAGCAGGATATTCAAAAGAATCGAAAAAGGCCAAAAGGTGTTTTGTCTTAGATGGATCGTGTTCCGGATGGTAAAAGAATCAGGATCTCTTCGACAGCTTCACGAATAACGCATGTTGCATGCAAATCCGTATAAAAGAATCAAAAGAGCCTGGGCATTGAAGACGAGACGTATTTCACAACAACAGAGCATAGTAAAGTCCGCCGTACTGGGAGACCGTTTTTGCGAGACGCTGTTTTTCCTTTTTGGATATGTTGATAGCGTCGGGCAAGTCGAGTATTATTTTTCTGACAAGCTGCGAGCAG
>DBNV01000121.1:9312-15656 GCA_002299865.1 Desulfonatronaceae bacterium UBA663
CAAGCTGCGAGCAGGTGCCGGTTCGTCCGGAAATGCCGACCCTTGAGGGCCCAACAGTCCGGCGGCGTTGATGATCATGGGCGAAGCCCGCGAGTTCTTTCTGCGCGTCAAGGAATCGAACCCGGACTTTCCCGGAATTGACAAACAGTTTGGCGTTGTTAGTTGAGTGCACAGGCTGTTTCATTTGTGTAACGCATTCATACAACCACGTTGAAGGACAGTCATCTTGCCCGTTGATACCGTCGATCCCAGCATCAAGAAGGACGTTTACGACGAAGATCTCATCGGCCATCCCAGACGATTCAAGGTTCTGCTGCACAACGACCATTACACCACCATGGAGTTCGTGGTCCATGTGCTGATGACGGTGTTCGGAAAAAGCGAAGCCGAGGCCACGAATGTGATGTTGATGGTTCACAAGGAGGGGATGGGCGTTTGCGGCGTGTACACGGCGGAAATCGCCGAGGCCAAGGTGGCGTTGGTGCGTCATTTGGCCAGGAAGAACGGCTTTCCCCTGAAATGCACGATGGAAGAGGTTTAAGGCATGGTAAGCAAGGAATTGCAGCGATCGTTTCTGGTGGCCGTGCGCGAGGCCCGGGTGCGCAACCATGAATTTCTGACCTTGGAGCATCTGCTTTACGCCCTCCTGAGGAACCCCGCGGCCAAGGAGATTCTTGAGCATTGCGGCGTGAAAATGGCCCGTCTGAAGAGCCAGTTGGAGCGTTTTTTCCTGGACCATCTGCAGGTCGCGTCTTCCGGAGGCATGACCGAAGTGGTGCAGACGCCGAGCCTGCAACGGGTCGTCCAGCGGGCCATTTTGCACGTTCAGACCTCGGGCAAGACCGAGGTCAGCGTCGGCGACGTCCTGGCCTCCATGTGTCTGGAACAGGAATCCTACGCCCACTACTTTTTGCAGTCCCATGGCGTGGATCGCACGGACATTCTGGAATTCGTCTCCCATGGTCCGTCCGACCAGGCGCGGCCCGAGGAGGACGGCTGCGCCTCGTGCCGGGGCGCCGACGAGTCCAAGGAACAGAAGCGCTCCTTCTTGTTTCAGTTTACGGTGGACTTGGTGGCCAAGGCCCGGAATAAGGAAATCGACCCGCTGGTGGGCCGCAAGCTGGAATTGACGCGGACCATGCAGATTCTGGCCAGGCGGCGTAAAAACAATCCCATCTATGTAGGCGATCCCGGTGTGGGCAAGACAGCCATGGCCGAGGGGCTGGCCCTGCGCATCGTCCAGGGGGAGGTGCCGGATTCCCTGCGCGAGGCCCGCATCTTCGCCCTGGACATGGGGGCGGTCCTGGCCGGAACAAAGTACCGCGGGGATTTCGAGGCCCGGATCAAGGGCGTGCTCAAAGAGTTGGAGGGCATTTCCGGCGCGATTCTGTTCATCGACGAAATCCATACCGTGGTCGGCGCGGGTGCCACCAGCGGCGGCAGCATGGACGCCTCCAACCTGCTCAAGCCGGCCCTGGCTTCGGGCAAACTGCGCTGTATCGGCTCCACCACCTACGAGGAATACAAGAACCATTTCGAGAAGGACCGGGCCTTGTCCCGCCGTTTTCAGAAGGTGGAGATCCCCGAGCCTGGCCGTGACGAAACCGTGCGCATTTTGCACGGCCTGAAGTCCTATTACGAGGAGCATCACGGGGTCCGCTACACCCCCGCGTCACTGGAGGCGGCGGTGGATTTGTCCATCCGGCACATCAACGACCGCTTCCTGCCGGACAAGGCCATCGACGTGATCGACGAGGCCGGCGCGGTGTTCAGGCTCGACGCCGCTCGTCACCTCGCCGCTCGTCACCTCGCTAAGGGCGGCCGCAGGCGGAACACCATCCGCCCCTTGGAAATGGAACGAGTGGTGGCACGCATGGCCCGCATCCCGGAAACTAGGGTTTCCTCTTCCGATCGGGAACAGCTGCACAGCTTGGAGACGCAGTTGAAGCAGGTGGTTTTCGGCCAGGATGATGCCGTGGAGAGCCTGGCCAAGGCCATCAAGCGCTCCCGGGCCGGTCTGGGACCGGAAGGCAAGCCCACCGGCTGTTTTCTGCTCACCGGCCCCACAGGGGTGGGCAAGACCGAACTGGCCAAGCAACTGGCCCAGGTCCTAAACATCAATTTTTTGCGCTTTGACATGAGCGAATACATGGAAAAGCACGCCGTGGCCCGACTGATCGGCGCGCCGCCCGGCTACGTCGGCTTTGACCAGGGCGGCCTGCTCACGGACGCGGTGCGCAAGCACCCGCACACGGTGCTGCTCCTGGATGAAATAGAAAAGGCCCACCCCGACCTATTCAACATCCTTCTGCAGGTCATGGATTACGCTACGCTCACGGACAACGCCGGGCGCAAGGCCGACTTCCGGAACACCATCCTGCTGATGACATCCAACGTCGGGACCCGGGAAATGTCCGCCGCGGCCATCGGGTTCGGCGCGGGCGATTCCGGCAAGGACGATCGGAGCGCCCTGGGCAAAAAGGCCGTGGAAAAGCTCTTTTCACCCGAATTCCGCAACCGCCTGGACGCAGTGATCAATTTCCACTCCCTGACCCCGGGGGTCATGGTGTGCATCGTAGACAAGTTCTTGGCCGAATTGAACCGGCAGCTCAAGGACAAGCGGGTGGAGGTCCGCCTGACGGACGCGGCTAGGGCGTGGCTCGGCCGCAAGGGCTTTGACGCCGTGTTCGGGGCACGGCCCTTGTCCCGGCTGATGCAGGCCGCGGTGAAAGATCCCCTGACCGACGAACTGCTTTTTGGACGGCTGGCTGCGGGCGGGGTGGTGCTTGTGGACGCGCCCGTCAATGAACAGGAGCAGGAACTGGTGTTCAGCTACGAGTGATGCCGGTTTATGCCCTGGGCAGCCAGATCGTCTTTCCCCTGGTGGAAATGGCCGAGCCGAATGGTCTGTTGGCCGTGGGCGGAGATCTCCATCCGGCTCGCCTGATTCAGGCCTACACCCTGGGCATTTTTCCCTGGTACGGCCCGAACTCCCCGATTCTGTGGTGGTCGCCGGACCCCCGGTTGGCGCTCTTTCCCGAAGACTTCCATGTTTCGCGCAGTCTGCGTCGGGTCCTGAACAGCAGGCGCTTCGAGGTGAGCTACGACACTTGTTTCGCCCGGGTGGTCGCGGCCTGCGCCGATGCGGTCCGGTCCCAAGGGCCGGGCACATGGCTGGTCCCGGAGATGCAGCGGGCCTATGGCCTGTTGCACCAAGCCGGTCTGGCCCATTCGGCGGAGGTCTGGGAAGAGGGCGAACTGGTGGGGGGGCTCTACGGGGTTGCGTTGGGCAGGGCGTTTTTCGGGGAATCCATGTTTCACGTCCGGAACAACGCCTCAAAGGTGGCCTTGGCGGACCTGGTTCGACGGCTGCGTGCCTGGGGCTTTCATCTGATCGACTGTCAGCAGGCCACGGAGCACATGATGCGTCACGGCGCTCGGGAAATACCGCGCAGGTTGTTCACGAAACTGTTGCACAAGGCCCTTGAACACCCCAGCCTGACGGGGCCATGGACCGAGGCGGTTCGTTGATCAGGAAGTGATCATGGGACAATCGAACAGTCGACGGCCAAACGTTCGAATCCGGAAGCCATTGTCTTCCGTGAACGGATAGCGCTGAAGAATTTCCGGCAATCGCGTCGTTGCAAAAAATCGCTAGGCGGGCGTCCGGCCGTTGGCCTCCAGGATCGGCTCGTGCTGATTCAGGTTAAAAAGCCCGTGCACCGGGAAGGGCAGAGCGTATTTAGGCACGGTTTCCAAGCGCATGCGGCCGATGCTTTTGCCCTCGGCAACGTCCGCAAGGGCGGCCAGACCTTTGGGGATGGGAAAATTCAGGGTGCAGGAGGTGATGCCCTCCAGCTTGGAACCGTAGCGATGCCGCAAATAGGCGATGACTTGATCCCGTTCCCCGGCAGTGAAGGCCTCCAGCAGCACCTTGCGGCTGTTTTCCGGATCAATAGCTTCAGCGGCTTCAGCGCCGGCTTCCGGAGGCTCGACCTCGCTAAGCAGCGCATTCCAGTCGTACTGGTCCATTTCTTTAGGATCCCAAGCGGCCCGGTACAAATGGACCTCGACATTGCGACGGCCCTTGAAGCTTTTGATGGTCATGGTCAGGACATGGGCGCGGGGTGCCGGGGGGTCGCGATCCGGGGCGACGATGTTGATATCCATGGCGTTCCTCTTGGAAAGAATTGTTTGGTCGGGGACATGAAAACTTAAGCCCTTACAATTATCATTTGAGCCATGCTTTCGCAATGACGTCCTCCTCTGGAAAAAAAATTTCCTCCTTCGCGCAAGCGCCCGCGCCGGTGTCGACGAGCTTTGAATTGGTCAGCCCCTTCGCGCCCCAGGGCGATCAACCTCAAGCCATTGAATTTCTAGCCTCAGGCTTGGAGCAGGGCGCTGCCCAGCAAGTGCTCTTGGGCGTGACCGGTTCGGGCAAGACTTTCACCATGGCCCGGGTGGTGGCCCGACTGAACAGACCCACCCTGGTCATGGCCCCGAACAAGACTCTGGCCGCCCAGTTGTTCAACGAGTTCAAACAGTTTTTCCCGAACAACGCGGTGGAGTACTTTGTCAGTTATTACGATTATTATCAGCCCGAAGCCTACCTGCCGCACAGCGACACCTATATAGAAAAGGATTCCGCCATCAACGAGGAGATCGACAAGCTGCGTCACGCCGCAACCCACGCCCTGCTGACCAGACGGGACGTGCTCATCGTGGCCTCGGTCTCGTGCATTTACGGTCTTGGTTCGCCGGAATACTACGCCAAGATGGTCATCCCCATCGAAGCCGGACAGCGCTTGCGCATGGACGACCTGCTGGGCCGACTGGTGGAGGTGCAGTACGAGCGCAACGATTTCGACTTTCATCGCGGCACCTTCCGGGTGCGCGGGGACAGCCTAGAGATTATTCCGGCCTACAGCCACGAACGCGCCCTGCATCTGGATTTTTTCGGCGACGAACTGGAGGCCATTCACGAGGTCGACCCCCTGACTGGCCAGAGGCTCGGTCAGGTCAAAAAGACGGTGATCTACCCGGCCAGCCACTATGTTTCGGACAAGGACAACCTGTTGCGGGCCATGGCCGACATCCGCGAGGAACTGGGGGAAAGGCTGCATTTTTTGCGTATGGAGAACAAGTTGGTGGAGGCCCAGCGTCTGGAGCAGCGGACTATGCTGGATCTGGAAATGATCGAGGAGTTGGGCTACTGCACGGGCATTGAAAACTATTCCCGGCACCTGGACAATCGCCTGACAGGCCGGCCGCCGGCCTGTCTGCTGGACTATTTTCCCTCGGACTTCTTGGTATTCCTGGACGAGTCCCACATCACCGTGCCCCAGATCGGGGGCATGTACCATGGGGACTTGTCCCGCAAGAAAACCTTGGTGGAATTCGGGTTCCGCCTGCCCTCGGCCCTGGACAACCGTCCCTTGAGCTTTGGGGAGTTCTGGGAACGGGTCGGCCAGGTGATCCATGTCTCCGCGACTCCCGGGCCTTTTGAGCTGGAGCACGGTCGGGGCTGGGTGGCGGAGCAGATCATCCGGCCCACCGGCCTGCTGGACCCGGTGGTGGAAGTCCGTCCCGTACGCGGTCAGATGGACGACCTGCTGGCCGAGTGCAAGCTGCGCCTGGAACGTAACGAGCGGGTCCTGGTGACCACCCTGACCAAGCGCATGGCCGAAGATCTCACGGAATACATGCAGAACATGGGCATGAGCGCGCGGTATATGCACTCGGACATCGACACTCTGGAACGGGTGGCCATCATCCAGGCCTTGCGCAAGGGTGAGTTCTGCGTGCTGGTGGGCATCAACCTGCTGCGCGAGGGGCTGGACCTGCCAGAAGTGTCCCTGGTGGCCATTCTGGATGCGGACAAGGAAGGGTTTTTGCGCTCGTTTAGATCCCTGATCCAGACTTTTGGCCGGGCCGCGCGCAATGACATGGGCATGGTGATCATGTACGCGGACATGATCACCGAGTCCATGCGCCAAGCCATGGAGGAGACAGCCCGTCGCCGCAGATTGCAAAAAGATTTCAATGCCGCGCACGGGATCGTGCCCGCCACGATCCAGAAGGGCATGGACAATATTCTGGGGCAGATCTATGCCCAGGCCGGGGACCACAAGCAAACAGAGTCGCTTTGGGAATCCGGGCCAGGTTACGGCGTCGCTGTTGATCCAAAGGCCCAAGGCCGGGCCTTGGGCCGGGAGATCAAGGCTTTGGAGCGACGGATGCGCGCCGCGGCCAAGGAATTGGAGTTCGAAACAGCGGCCGGTTTGCGCGATGAAATCGCCCGGTTACGGCGCATGCTGCTGGAAGGCGATCTCACGATCGTCGGG
>DBNV01000121.1:15962-20878 GCA_002299865.1 Desulfonatronaceae bacterium UBA663
AGGCGATCTCACGATCGTCGGGGTGACGTCCCCTCGCATCCGCAAAGTCTTGCGACGTTGTGCATAGAACAGGCCAAGAACGATTTCATGGACGAGGAACGCTTGTGAGTTCACCAGCCCAGACGCCAGCCCAGGTGCCCGCCCGGACGCCGCAGGAACGGATCAGGGAGCTTTCCGACTTGATCCGCCATCACGATCGCCAATACTACGTTTTGGACGCACCGGAGATCACCGACGCGGAATACGACGCCTTGTACCGGGAGTTACAGGACTTGGAGCGGCAATACCCCCTGCCGGCCGACCCCCGGTCCCCCACCAGGCGCGTGGGAGGCGAGCCGTTGCCCGCTTTTTCCTCCTTTGTGCACAGCCTGCCCATGCAGAGCCTGGACAACGCCTTCACCCTGGAGGAATGGCGGGGCTTTGTCGCCCGGACGGTCCGGCTCCTGTCCGGTTTGCCGCCGCAGTTCTGGGTGGATCCCAAGCTGGACGGGCTGGCCGTGGAAGTGGTGTACGAGAAAGGCCGTTTGGTCCGGGCCGGGACCCGGGGCGATGGACTGATTGGCGAGGATGTCAGCGCGAACATGCGCACCGTGCGCAACCTGCCCCTGGTCTTGCGCGCCGCTGGGCAGGCAGTGCCGGAATATTTGGAGGTCCGCGGCGAGGTGGTCATCCCCCATGCGGATTTTGCCGCACTCAACGCAGCCCAGATGAGAAACGGGGAGAAGACGTTTGCTAATCCGCGCAATGCCGCAGCCGGCTCCGTGCGTCAGTTGGACCCCAGGATCACGGCTGGGCGCCCTTTGCGCTTTTACGCCTATGGCGTGGGCCTGGTGCGCTGGGAGCGGGAGGAGATGGCGTGGCAAAGCCAGGAGGCGATCATGCGAGCCTTAAGCGAGCTGGGTTTTGCCGTGCCGGAACTGTCCATGCTGTGCGCCGCGCCCGAGGACGTGGAGACGCACTACGCGCGAGTGGCCGAGGCGCGGTCCGGTCTGGGCTGCGACATCGACGGCGTGGTGGTCAAGGTCAACGATCTGTCCCAGCAGGAAGCCCTGGGCTCCACGGCCAAGGCCCCGCGCTGGGCCCTGGCC
Organism: Desulfonatronaceae bacterium UBA663; assembly: GCA_002299865.1. Lineage (GTDB taxonomy): Bacteria > Desulfobacterota > Desulfovibrionia > Desulfovibrionales > Desulfonatronaceae > Desulfonatronum. The sequence goes on from DBNV01000121.1 coordinate 17,051, forward strand.
TGGAAATTCGCGGCGATCCAGGGCGTAACTAGGCTCAATGACATCCAAATCCAGGTCGGCCGCACCGGGGTGCTCACGCCCGTGGCCGTGCTCACGCCCGTGGCCCTGGCCGGGGTCACGGTTTCCCGGGCCACCCTGCACAACGAGGACGAAATCCGGGCCAAGGATCTGCGCATTTATGACCAGGTGGTGGTGCAGCGGGCCGGGGACGTGATTCCCGAGGTGGTCCGGCCGCTGCTGGAAAAGCGCACTGGAAACGAGCGGGTTTTCGTCTTTCCGGATCGCTGCCCGTCCTGCGCCGGACCGGCGGCGCGCCTGCCCGGGGAGGCGGCTTGGCGCTGCCAGAACCTATCCTGTCCGGCGCAGCTCAAGGAAGGGTTGGTGTATTTCACGTCCAAGGCCGGCCTGGATGTGGAGGGTCTGGGTCGTAAATGGGTGGAAACCTTGGTGGACAAGGGATTGATCCGCTCGCCCGCAGACATTCTCAGGCTAAAGCAGGAAGACCTGCTCGGCTTGGAGCGGATGGGGCCGAAGCTGGCGGAGAACATCGTCACGGCCATTGCCCGGGCCAGGGAAAACGCGGATTTGACCCGATTGATCCGCGCCCTGGGCATCCGGCACGTGGGCGCGCAGACCGCGCGGGTCCTGGCTGAGAACTTTGCCGACTTAGACGCCTTGGCCGTCGCCGAAAGCGAGGAGTTGCAGCGACTGCCGGACATCGGCCCGGAAGTGGCCGCGTCCATGCGCGGCTTTTTCGCCAGTCCGGACAACCAGGGGCTTCTGGCGGAGTTCAAGCAGATCGGCCTGTGGCCCGCAGGGGCCTCTTTGAGGCAAGCCTCTCTGAGGCAAGCCTCTTTGGCGGCGCAGACTCACGACAAGGTTTCGCCCCTGGCGGGGAAGCGGGTGCTTTTTACCGGAGCCCTGCCCGAACTGTCCCGTTCCGAGGCCGCTAGGTTAGTGGAGGAGGCGGGCGGCATCGTGACCAAAAGCATTTCCAAGCAGGTGGACTACGTGGTGGCCGGGGAGGCACCCGGCTCCAAGCTGGCCAAGGCCCGGGCACTGGGGGTCGCCGTGTTGGCGCCGGAGGAGTTTGCGGGCCTGATCAAGCAAGGTCGGGAAGAACCAGAACGAGAAATTTCCCTCCGGGGTCGGCGCTTTGGTTTTGGGCCGGATTGAATCAAGAACATTCTGAAAGACATGAGAAAGACGGGAGGCCAAGATGAGCGCGTGCGCAGTAGTCATCATGGGCGCCAAGGGACGGATGGGATCGACCCTGGTCCGCTTGGCGCAGGACGACCCCGACCTGAATCTGGTCGGGGTGGTGGAGCGTCCGGGCCTGGAGGCCGGGCTGGAATCCCTGGGGTGCTTGGTAGGCAACAGTTTGGAGGAAGTTTTGGCCAAGCTTTCCGACGTGGTGGTCATCGACTTCACCACGCCCGAGGTTTCCGTGGCCACGGCCAAAACCGTGGCGGCTATGGGCCACCGCGCCGTGATCGGCGCCACGGGTCTGAACGCGGAGCAGACGGCCCGGATGCGGACGGCGGCTGAGCGGGCCCCGATTTTGTGGGCCCCGAACATGAGCGTGGGCGTGAACGTTTTGCTGCGGCTGCTGCCTCAGCTGGTGAACATGCTCGGGCCAGCCTATGACTTGGAAATGGTGGAATTGCATCACAAGGCCAAGAAGGACGCGCCCAGCGGCACGGCCGTGAAGCTGGCCCAGTGTTTGGCCGAAGCCAAGGGCTGGGATTTTGAAAAGACCAAGCGGTACTGTCGGGACGGGATCATCGGCGCGCGTCCGGAGCGAGAAATTGGCGTGCAGACCATCCGCGGCGGGGACGTGGTGGGAGACCATACCGTGTATTTTCTCGGCCCCGGCGAGCGCATTGAAATCACCCACCGGGCCCATTCACGGGAGACGTTCGCCCAGGGCGCGCTACGTGCAGCCAAATGGTTGGCCGGACAGAAGCCGGGCAAGCTGTACGCCATCGCGGACATGCTGGGGTGAAAATTGTCGGCGACGGCCTACGCCGGGGATAAGATCCAGCGGCCGGCCGCGGCCAGGTCCTTGGCCAGCACATCCGGCCGGTCCGGAGAGGCGGGGAGTTCAAGCCATTCCGGATGCAGTTCGGGCAGTCCCATGTCCAGGGCGGCTTTTCGGCCATGGCCCGTGAGCACCAGGACGGCCGCAGCCAGTCCGCAGGCCTTGGCGAACAGGACGTCCGCGGCCTTGTCCCCGATCATGATCGTCTGTTCCGGAAGCAGGCCGTGACATCGGCGCAGTTCCTCCCACAGACCGGGGAGGGGCTTGCGGCAGGCGCAGTCGGCGTCCGGGGCGTGGGGGCACATGGCCGTGGCCGTGAACACCGCGCCGAAAGGGCGCAGCATTTCGGCCAACCGATCTTGCACGGCCTGGTACTGGTCCTGACTGAAACAGCCCCGGCCCAGGCCGGACTGGTTGGTCACCAGGAACAGGCGGCAGCCGGCTCGGGCCAGGGCGGCCAGGGCCGGACCGGCGCCGGGCGTCAATCGCACCTGCTTAGGATCGCAAAGATAATGGCGTTCCTCGACGACCGTGCCGTCCCGGTCCAAAAGGACGTTCAACGGCCATGGACTCATTTTAGGACTCATCTTATGAATCATCCGGGAAAAAGGTTATGTTTGAATTGTTGCTGGTAATCGGCCTGGCCGTCGTGATTTCCTTCTTCTGCTCCCTAAGCGAGGCGGTGCTTTATTCCGTGCCCTGGAGTCACCTGGAGCAGATGCGCAAGGGCGGGCAAAAGGCCGGGACACTGCTCTTTGAACTGCGCGGCAATGTGGAACGCCCCATTTCCGCCATTCTCACCCTGAACACCGTGGCCAACACGGCCGGCGCGGCCGTGGCCGGGGCCTTTGTCGTGGCGCTGTTCGGCACGGAGAGCTTGGTGTATTTTTCCCTGGTCTTCACCCTGATCATCCTTGTTTTCTCCGAGGTGCTTCCTAAAACCATAGGGGTCATGTACTCCAGGCAACTGGCCGGGTGGCTGGCCAAGCCCTTGTGGTGGCTGGTGCAGATCTTCAGCCCGGTGATCTGGGTTCTGGGCGCCCTGACTCGACTGGTGGGCGGCAGGAAAGCCGGGCCGGACGCCACCGAGGAAGACCTGCGGGCCGTGATCAGCATGACCCGTCGGGCCGGAGTGATCAAGCCCTACGAGGAGTTGTTCTTCCACAACATATTGACCCTGGACACGAAGATGGTCAAGGAGGTCATGACCCCGCGCACGGTGATTTTTTCGTTTCCTACCCACTGGGCGGTAGCCCAAGCCAAGGAGATGAAGGCCATCTGGCCGCATAGCCGGATTCCGGTGTTCGATGGGGAGGACAGCGAGGACATCGTGGGCATCGTTTACCGCCGCGAACTGCTGGAGGCCCTGGCCAACGACCAGGACGCCACGGAACTGAGCCGGTTGATGAAGCCCGTGCAGTTTGTCATGGAGACCATGACCCTGGACAAGCTTTTGGCGCGGTTTCTGGAGTCCAGGGTGCACCTGTTTATTGTGCTTGACGAATACGGGGGATTAGCCGGGCTGGTGACCCTGGAGGACGTGTTGGAGGAAATTCTGGGCCGCGAGATCGTGGATGAGACCGACCAGGTGGCGGACATGCGCGAGCTGGCCAGGCAGCGCCGCAGCATGGTCGTGAGTCGGACGTCGAAAACCTCCTCGGCTTCTTGACAATGCCAGACATGATGGACGTCTTCATGCTTGACGTCGAAAATCCACCCTGCACCTTGGACGTTTCACCCAACGGAAAAGCCGGATTTTTCATTAGCCTTCCGGGCGGCCTTCCGGG
>DBNV01000121.1:21242-22800 GCA_002299865.1 Desulfonatronaceae bacterium UBA663
CTCCCGGCGACCTCATGGTTGTCGGGGCGACGTCCTGTCGCCTGTACACGCAGAACCTTCCGAACTGCACCCACAGGCTGTACAGAAACAGGATTATGCTCAGGCCGATGAACGCGGTGATGTATTCGGCCACCAGCGGCTTTTGAAAAGACTCCACGAACAGTCCCTCGTTGATCTCAATGGTGATGGTTTTGGCGTGCAGGCCGTGGTCGGATTCCCCGGCGACCGCGACGGTCCAGGTCCCGGCCTTGTCCGGCAGGAAGGAAACAAAGCCGTTCTTGTCCGTCCGTCCTGTCTTGTGCGGAAGGGTCTCGCCGGGAGCGAAGATTTCGTAAGATGAATAACTGGTCGGATCATCCCGCGTATAGAAAAAGCGAACGCTGACGCCTTTCTCGTCCACGCGGTAGTGGATGCCGTGGGCTGAAGCGATGGCGGCGAAAAACAAAAGGCAGAGCGCCAAGGCAAGTGTGATCGGACGGAACAACATGGTGAATTCTCCAAAGATCTTGTTTGACTTCGATGGCATATACTGCGCCCGGACTCTCGGCTTGGAGTCCGGGCGCATTGCGAACTGATCCGCTAGTCCACCTGAAAAGTGAGCACGCCTCGGTATGTCCTGGTGTCGCACACAGCGAGGTCATGGTAAGGCTCTCGGTGTTCGACGTAGATCAGCCATATTCCTTGGCTGAGAATCCGCAACCGGCCGTTTCCGTCCGCGTTTGTTCTCGCCGTGTAGGCAAAGACGTCCGGTTCCGTTGAAAAGCCGGCGTATGTGGCGTTGAAGAAGCCGTGATACGGCTCACCGTTCAGCAAGATACGGATGGGCAGGTAGTCGCCCGCCCTTAGTGTCGTCGGGTTGACCAGGGGCACGATTTCCAGAGGGTGACCGACGATCCTGTCCACATTTTCGCTCGAGTCTCCGACATTCAGCACGGCCTTCATGGTGTTCACGGAAAAGGAGCAACTAATGACGTTGTCCAGGCCGGTTTTAGGCTGTGGGAAGCCGCCCGTGGCCGTTCTGGTCCAGTGTCTGCTCTTGGGCTTGCCGACGACTAGATAGGCTCCGGGCTCCAAGGGCTTTACCGAGGCGAATTCTAATTCGGACTTGGCCTCGATCTCGATTTTAGAGCCGTCGGGTGCGAGGATGTACAGCTCCTCGACGCGATCCTGCTTCAAGAACTCGTCATGCGGAAAGACATGTCCCCAGCCGATGGTCAGGTTCGCCGTTTTGTTTTCCTGAAGCTGATATCGCTGCATGTTCAGCCAGGGATAGTGAGCCTGGGCCAGGACGGGCAGGAGAGCCAGGACCGCTGCGACAAGTATCGACAAGACAAGATATTTTTTGCTCATGACATTTCACCTCTTTTGTTTGCAATGACCATTGGCAGAGTGTTGATAAAGTCCGAATCTACAGGCTGTTAGAATTCGACTTCCAGGTTGACGCCGATGCTGCGGCCCATGCGATGGGCAAAGTCGCCTTCGCCCCGGTCGGAATTGGTGATATTTTTGAAGTCGGCCGATATTTTTGCAAGCTTTGAGAACTGCTTCCAGATGCGGG
>DBNV01000121.1:23156-23530 GCA_002299865.1 Desulfonatronaceae bacterium UBA663
CCCAACTCTTGAGTGTTTGCCACGTTGCGGTACTGCTTGCCGACTTGCGTCAGAATCACGCTCGCGCCTACGTCCCAGGGCTGAAAAACATACGTCGGAGCCAGGGAGAACGTGTATTTGGGCACAAACGGCAGGTCCAAACCCGTGGCCTTGTTTTCGGAGTCGGTATAGTTAAATCCCGTGTTGAGAAAAAAGGCGTCGCTCAAGGTCAGTCGAGCCGAAAGTTCGACGCCCTGGATTTCGGCCTTCTCGACGTTGCGGAAGCTATAAATGGGAATCCCGTCCGGGGCGATTTCTCCGGTTGCCTGCCGGACAACCATGTCCTTAAGGTCGGAATAGAAAACCCCGGTGTTGAAGGTCAGTCGGTCGTCCAG
>DBNV01000009.1:0-11732 GCA_002299865.1 Desulfonatronaceae bacterium UBA663
TTGAGCAGGACCTCGGCGATGCCGCTCATGCCTGAGCCTCCAATGCCGACCATATGAATTGATTTAATTGTTGACTTCATGCCAATACTGTCTTCATAAAAAATTTCGGCGCATTATATCGCCCACCCATGCCTGCGGAGATCTCCAGCAACCAGCGATGCGGCGTTGTGCCCGACGTGTTTGCGCTGTTTCTTGCTTGTCGCAAAACCACATCTCAAGTCCCCTCACTTCCCCTCACTGATCAGTCTCTCCAATTCATCCACCACATCCTCGGCGGCCCGAGGTTTGCCCAACTCTGCCGCCGCCTTGCCCATGGCCCGCAATTTGCCGGGAATGTCCAGCAGGTCCTTGATCATGGTCCAAAGCTGGGCCTGGGCCAGATAGCCTTCCACCACAACCAGGGCAGCACCAGCCTCTTCCAGACGCCTGGCGTTAAGCATCTGATGGTTGTGCGTGGCGTGGGGAAAGGGAATCAACACGCTGGGCTTGCCCATGGCCGTCAACTCGGCCAGGGTGGTCGCACCCGCGCGACAGACCACCAAGTCGGCCCAGCCGTAAGCCTTGGCCATGTCGTCGATAAACGGCTCCACCACGGCCTGTTCGAATTTCGCTTCCTGGTAGGCGTCCACAACCCGTTGCCAGTCCGCTGATCCGGTCTGGTGCCAGAGGCTGATTTTTTCCTCCTTAAACCCAAACAGGGATTCGAGCACGGCTTGATTCACCGCTCGCGCGCCCTGGCTGCCGCCCAGGATCAGGACGTTGCGGCGGGGATTTACCGAGGCGGACGCGCCTCGCAATCCACTGATGCCTCTGCGCAAAGGATTGCCCGTAACCACCACCTTGCCAGGCTGGAAACACTGGTGGTCGTCCGGCAAGGACAGCAGCACCTTACGCACCAGCTTGCCCAAAAACCGGTTGGTCGCCCCGGGCAGTCGGTTCTGCTCGTGAATCGCCGTGGGAATGCGCATCATCCAGGCTGCCAGCACCGCCGGAAAACCCGCGTACCCCCCGAAACCCAAAACCACTTCTGGTTTGAAAGACCGCAATATGGACCAGGATCGCCACAGACTGAGCGGCAGCCAGCCCACGACGCCCAAAGAACGCCACCCGCGACCCAGCACTCCGGCCACAGGCAAGGCCACAAAAGGCAGACCGGCTTTGCCGGCCAACTCTCTTTCCCTGCCGTGCGCCCCGCCCACGAACAATAGTTCCGCCTGGGGAAAACGGGCCTTGATCTCCTCGGCCACGGCCAATGCCGGAAAAATGTGGCCGCCGGTACCGCCGGTGGTCAGGACGACCCTGTTCACCGTGTTCCTCCCCGGGATAGATTGAGCAACACGCCGACGCAAAACAGCGACATGACCAGGCTGGATCCTCCATAGCTCAAGAAAGGCATGGGCGTGCCCTTGGGAGGAACCACGCCAAGGACCACAGCCATGTTCAAAAACGCGCCCAAGGCCAGGATGAGCACCATGCCGTACCCCACGAACCGTTCTTGCAAGTCCTCCTGTGCCAGGGCAATGCGCATGCCCCGCCAGAGCAGAAGGCCCATGAGCACGAAAAACAGGGACAGTCCCAGGAAGCCGAGTTCCTCGCCAAGCACGGCCACGATGAAGTCGTTGTGCGCCGCAGGCAGAAAAAACAGCTTCTGTTTTCCAGCCCCCAATCCGACCCCCAGCCATCCCCCGCTGCCTAAGGCGTACAGGGACTGGACCAGTTGGTAGCCTGCGTCCTGGGCATCCTGGAACGGATCAAGAAAGGCGAACCACCTCCGGAGCCTGTAGGGCGAGCTGAGCACCAGATACACCCCGGCCACCAGAGCCAGGAACGAAGTGGTGGCCAGATAGACGATCCTTGTCCCCCCCACCAGACTGATGCAGCACAACAGCAGAACCAGTGAGGCGGCACCGCCGAAATCCGGCTGGGCCAGCAGCAGCACGCACAGCAGGCCTGTAATGCACAACGGCGGCAGGAAGCCGACGTGAAACGATTTGATCAGTTCCTGCTTGCGGCTGAAAAAGGACGCTAGATAGAAAACCAAAGCCACCCTGGCCACTTCCAGGGGCTGGATGTTCACCGGCCCCAGGGACAGCCAGCGCCGGGCTCCGCCCGCCTGCACCCCCAAGGGAGAAAAAATGGTCAGGACCAGCAGGCCGACGACCGCCAGCAACCAGACATGGACCGGACGCATGTACCATTGCCGGGGCAGGGTCGCGGCCAAGGCCATGACGCTTAAGCCCAACACCAAAAAGAGCGCGTGCCTTTTGAAAAAATAGTACTTGTCCGACCAGAAACGCTCGGCCATGATCCCACTGGCGCTTAAGACCATGACCAGGCCCAGGCCTGATAACAGCAACGTCAAGACCAGCAGCCAATAATCCAGCCCCTTTCGCTGGTCGCCTATGGAAACGGCGGCGGGGTTTAAGAAGGGCAGGCTAGCCATGATCACGCTCCGGCAGGCTTTGCACCCGCTCTTGAAAAGCCCTGCCCCGGGCCTTGTAGTCCGCGAACAGATCAAAACTGGCCGTGGCCGGCGACAGAAGCATCACATCGCCGGGGTACGCGCAGGACCACAGCCGGTCCACGGCCAGCTCCAGGGTCGGCTCCCAGAACAGGGACGTCCTGCCGCCCCAGGCCTGTTCAAACACTTCCCGGCCAGCCCCAAACAAACCGACCATGCGTACCTTGTCGGCCACAAGCGGGGCCAGTTCGGCCAAGTCGCCGCCCTTGAACACGCCTCCGGCCAGCAGCAGGATCGGCCGGTCAAAGCTCTCCAAGGCCGCGCGCAGAGCCTGCACCGTGGTACCCTTGGAATCGTCCACGAAAAGCACGCCGTTGCGTTTGGTCACAACTTGCAAGCGATGCGGCAGCCCTTGAAATGCGTCCAGCGCTTTTTGGGCTGTTGCCTCATCCAGGCAAAACGGCGCGCAAGCCAGAAAGGCGGCTTCCATATTGGCCTGATTGTGCCTGCCCCGAAGGGCCGCGCAACGCAGCCGCGTCTGCCCTCCAAAGAACACCCGCCGCGCCTTGGTGATTTCCGGTTTATCCAGGGTTTCGCGCATGTCCTCGGGAAAAATGGCCGTGTCCGCTTCTTCCTGGCGGGCGAACATGGACAGCTTGGCCCGCACGTATTCGTCCATGTCCGCATGGTAGTCCAGGTGGTTGGGACTGATATTCAAAAACACGCCCACCTGGGGTCGAAACATGCAGCTGTTCAGGAGCTGGAAACTGCTCACCTCCAGGACCAGGATTTCCGCGCCTGCGCCCTCGACGACATATTCAGACAGGGGCGTACCGATGTTTCCGCCCACGAAAACCTCGCGGCCCATGGCGGCGAGAAACCGCCCGATCAATGTGGTGGTGGTGGTTTTGCCGCTGGTTCCGGTGACCGCGATGATTGGCTCATGCACGTGCCGGCAGGCCAGTTCCAACTCGGAAACGACCCGTCCGGGATCCAGATGTTCGAGCCAAGGAGCCAGATTGCGCCGATTCACGCCCGGGCTGAGCACCACCAGGGAGGCCTGGGCGAACTGGCTCTGATCATGTTCCCCGGTAAGGACATGCCACCCTTGCATCGCGGCCACATCCCGAATTCTTTCCACCCCCTCCCTGCTGCGCTCCACCAAACGCACCCGCGCATCCAGGCGTCCCAATAGCCTGGCTGCGGCGACGCCGGAGCGGCCTGCGCCCACCACCACGGCGGTTTCGCCGGGGCGGATCAAGGCTAAATCAGGCCTCGCGAGTTCAGGAAGTTTCTGGGCCATACTCATCTCAGCTTCAACGCGCTTAAGGCAATCAGGGCCATAATGATTGAAAAAATCCAACACCTGACGATAATCTTAGATTCCGGCATGCCCTTAAGCTCAAAATGATGGTGCAGGGGGGCCATCCGGAAAATGCGCTTGCCCCCGGTTAGCTTGAAATACCCCACCTGAAGAATCACCGAGAGGGTCTCCACCACGAACAAGCCGCCCACAAGCAACAAAAGCAGCTCCTGCTTGCACAAAACGGCAATGAATCCCAGAGCGCCTCCCAGGCTCAGACTGCCCACGTCGCCCATGAATATCTGGGCCGGATGGGCGTTGAACCACAGAAACCCCAGGCCGGCGCCCACCAAAGCCGCGCAAAACACGCTGACCTCGCCCACTCCGGGAACATGGGCCACCAGGAGATAGTTGGCGATGTGCACATGCCCGGCCACGTAGACAAAAATACCGAGACAGGCCCCGGCCACCACCAGGGAACCGATGGCCAGACCGTCCAAGCCGTCGGTGAGATTCACACCGTTGGACGACCCTACCATGACCAGCACGGCGAAGGGGATATAGAACCACCACAGATCCGGCTGCAGCAGCTTGATGAACGGAAAATAGAGGATCGTGGAATACGCCGGCTGAAGCAGGAGCAGGAAGATGGCCCCTGAGGCCACCACGGTCTGGCTCAGCAGCTTGCTTCCGGCGCTGATGCCCTGATTTTTTTTCTTGACCACCTTGAGAAAGTCGTCCCAGAATCCCACCAGGCCGAAACCGACGAACACGAAGATGGTCAGCCACAGATAGACGTTGGTCAAATCTCCCCACAGCAGGACGCTGATCAGCAGGGAGGTGGCGATGAGCAGCCCGCCCATGGTCGGGGTGTTGGCCTTGCCGTTGTGCGCCGGCACATCCTCGCGAATGTGCTGGCCGCATTTGAGCTTAGTCAGCCAAGCGATGAACTTGGGACCGAGGAAGATGGAAATGATCAACGCCGTCAGCAAGGCGTAGACGGAACGAAACGTGATGTAACGGAACACGTTGAAGACGATGAATTCGTCCCCCAAGGGGTAGAGCAGATGATAGATCATGTCGCTGTTTCCGCATACAAGGCGTTGAGAAATGTTTCCATGGCCCCGGCCCGGGACCCCTTGCACAAGACCACGCCTTGGGTCGTCCCAATCTCTTTCCAGGCGTCGCAGAATGCCCTGGGAGAATCCAACGCCAGGAAACGGCCCGTCCAGGACGCCTCGCTCAGCCCGTTCAGAACGTCCTGGGAGTGACGCCCGTGAAACAAAACCGCCGCGCACTCCGCCTGGGCCAGTTTTCGCCCCAGCTCTTGGTGGGCCCGGGTCGATTCTCCCCCCAGTTCCAGCATGTCGCCGAGCACACAGACCAGGGAGGCGGAGCCAGCCAGTTCCCTGGCTCTGTCCAGGGCCGCGTCCATGGACAAAGGATTAGCGTTGTAGGTGTCGTCGATGAACAGCCATCCGCCGTGACGGCTGATCTGGAACCGCCCCTGGAGAGCACACGCCTTAAGCAGTCCCTGCTCGATCAACCGATCATCAATGCCCAACAGAGAGGCTGCCGCAGCCGTGACCAGGGCGTTCTCCAGCAAGGGGGCCTCCGGCTTGGGCCACTGGAGATGAAGACGACGACCGCTCAGCACCAGTTCCACACGCACGCTCCCTGATGCATCATCCGGTGCCCGGCGACCGTAAAATTCGGCCGCGGCGTTCCGCGTGGAAAAACCGTGCACATCGGGCAGCGTCTTCTTTGCCGCCAGCCACAACTCCTCGCAGTCCTGATTGACCAGGGCGGTTCCGCCAGCGGCGGTTCCGCTACTGGTCAAATACTTCAGCAGCGCGATCTTGGCCCTTGCCACACCGGCCACGCTGCCCAGGGCTTCCAGATGGGCCGGTCCGATATTCGTGATCACGGCCATGTCCGGAGCCAGGATGCTCCCCAATTCCTCCATGTCGCCGGGTCGGCTGATGCCCGCCTCCATGATCCAAAAAGCTTCCTGTCCGGTGCAGGACAACAAGGACATGGGCAGACCGATCTGATTGTTCCAATTCAAGTAATTTTTTCGTGTCTCTCCGGCCAGGGCACAGACCTGGGCCAGCATTTCCTTGACCGTAGTCTTGCCCGCCGAACCGGTAACGCCCACGACTTTTGCCGAGGTCAGCTTCCGCCATGTCCTCCCCAGGTCGGCCAGGGCCCGGACCGTGTCCGCGACCACCAGGGTCGCCCCCAAGGCCAGGGCGGCCTCCAGACGACGGTCCGCCACGACGGCTGCGGCACCGGCGCGCAGGGCCTGGGCCGCAAAATCGTGTCCGTCCACGCGAGCCCCGGGCAGACAAAAAAACAGATCCCCCGGACGCACCAGACGGCTGTCCATGGCCGCCCCTGTGAGTTCATGTGCTGCGGCCGCCCCGAACACTTCGGCATGCATGGCCTTGGCGGCCTGCTCCAGGGTCAAACGCATCCCAACAACTCCCTGATCACCGTGGGGTCGTGAAACGGAAATTTTGTTTCGCCGACCTGCTGCGTGGTTTCATGTCCCTTGCCCGCCACCAACAGTCCGTCTCCAGGCCGCATCAATCCCAGAGCACGGCTGATGGCGATCCGGCGGTCCGCCTCGCGCAGGACTTGAGGACAGCCCTTCAGTCCGGGCCAAGCGTTGTCCATGATCGCCTCCGGATCCTCATGCCGCGGATTATCCGAGGTGAGCACGGTCACGTCGGCCCAGCGGGACACCGCCTGGGCCATCAAAGGCCGTTTGGCCCTGTCTCTGTTTCCGCCGCAACCGAACACGACGATCAATCGCTTGAACTTAAGTTTCTTGAGCGCACCGAGCACGTTGTCCAGGGCATCCGGCGTATGGGCGTAATCCACGAAAATATCCAGCCCCTGCGCATTGGGTATCCGCTCCAGGCGGCCGGGCGTCCCGACAAAGCTTTCAAGGCCGGCCATGTCCCTGGGCGAAAGCCCAAGGCAACTCCCCGCGCCTTGCGCGGCCAACAGATTGGCTGCGTTGTGACGGCCCACCAATGGAGACTGCAACTCCCAGGTCCGCCCCCGGTGCGACATGACGAGTCCTAGCCCGCGCCTGTCACAAAACGTGATCGTGCCCCGCAAGCAGTCTGCACCTGCGCAGACGTGATCGCCAAGACAATAGCCCAGACCGCCCCATTGTCGAAGCAACCTTTGTCCGTAAGCGTCGTCCGCGTTGATCACTCTGGCCCGGGGCCCGGCCAGGTCCATGGCATTGGGCGCGAACAGCATTGCCTTGGCCTGAAAATAACGTTCCATGTCGCCGTGAAAGTCCAGGTGGTCCTGGGTGACGTTGGTCAGAATCGCGACCTCGAAGCGCAGCCCCGCCGTGCGTTTTTGCGCCAAAGCATGCGAGGAGACCTCCATGCACACGACGTCCACCTCGTCGGCTTGCATCCGAGCCAGAATTTCGTGCAGGGTCCAGCAATCCGGCGTGGTCAGGCTGCTGTCCACTGCGCCTTTGGGCCATCTGACCCCCATGGTCCCGATCACGCCCACGCATCGTCCGGCGGCTCTCAGCAAATGCTCCACAAGATATGTGACCGTGGTCTTCCCGTTGGTCCCGGTAACCCCTACCAGCAGCGGACAACGAGTATCCGTGCCGTGACGGGCCGCGGCCAGCTCGCCCAGGGCTTCTCGAGGATCAGGCGCCTCCAGGGTCACGACGCCGCTCTCCACATCCGTTTGCGCCGCATACTTCCCATTTTGGCACGGACCGAGCACCACGAATCCCGCTCCTCTGGACACGGCCTCGGCGATATGCACGGCCCCGTCGGTCCGCGTTCCGGGCAGAGCCACGAACACCTCCCCAGGTCGGACCTGGGCGGAATGCGTACGGACCATCAGTCCGCGTCGCACTTGCGCTATCAGGGCCGACCAACCTTGATCCGGATGAGGACGCCCCGCGCTCGTCATAAGGACTCCAGCCACAAGGTCAGATGACGTTCGGAACCGGCCCAGTTGAGCCCGGGTTCGGGGGTCTGACGAACAACCATTCCTCCATTGCCCTCCACCGCAGGCATGATTCCATAAGTCCGCAGGCGCTCCATTGCCCGACGCAGACTCATTCCGACCACGTTCGGAACTAGGTCCTCCCGGGTTTCCGTCCGATGCGGATCAACCGTGGCCGTGATCATGGACCCAAAGCGTGCGGGCAATACCTGAACCAGTTTTGTTTCTGACGTGCTTTCAGGCAGTTTTCCGGAATAGGCCAAAGTCCTGAGACCGATTTCCCGGACAGCCGGCGCGGCTACGACCCCGCCATAATTCTGGGGATGCGGCTCGTCCACCACCACGAGGATGAAGTATTCCGGTCTTTTTGCCGGGTAGAAGCCGGCAAACGAGGCCACGTAACGGTCACCGTAGCCCCCGGAGGCCACGGCCTTCTGAGCCGTGCCCGTCTTGCCCGCTCCGCTCACCCCTGGGATCCGCGCCCCGCGGCCGGTACCGTACTCCACTGTCTCTCGCATCATGTCCATGACGGTTCGAGCCACATCCTGACGAAAAACCACGCTTGGCGGATTCTCCTCGCCCCTTGGGTCCGACACGAGACGCAAGGGCCTGAAAACCCCGTCGTTGGCCAAGGTCAGAAAGGCACCGGTCAGTTGCAGGGCATTGGCCGACAACCCTTGGCCAAAAGAAGCCGCAGCTAAGTCCACCGGATGCCAGGACTTGGGAGGACGCAGCAGTCCGGGGTTTTCTCCGGGCAGGTTCAACCCCGTGCGCTTGCCAAAGCCTAGCTTGCGCAGATAAGCGTGATACCGGACCGCGCCCAGGTCCATACCGATTTTAGCCGAACAGATATTGCTGGAATAACGCAATATCTTATGCGCCGGCAGCCAACCATGCGCCTTGACGTCCCTGATGTTTACGCCGGTCAGGCGCCACCGGCCGTCTTCGCAAAAATACTGACTGTCCCTGGAAATAACGCCCTCTTCCAGAGCCGCAGCCATGAGCACTGGTTTCAAGGTCGAGCCGGGCTCCAGGGCGTCCATGAACGCCCGGTTGCGCCATTGTTCCGGATCCTGACGGGGCATGTTCGGATTGAAAAAAGGATAGTTGGCCAGGGCCAAAATGTCCCCGCTCTCCACATCCACCACCAGAGCCAAGCCGCTTTTGCCGTGAAACGTGGTTACCGTTTGCGCCAGTGCCTCCTCGGCAAAAAACTGGATCTGGGCATCCAGAGTCAGCGTAACGTTGCCTCCGGCCAGATCCTCCTCTCGGCCTTGGACATCCAGAATCATGCGTCGCCCGAATGCGTCCCTTTGCGCCACGAAAGTTGCTTTCCTACCCGCCAGGACTTCGTCGTACATTTGCTCAATCCCTGCCAGACCGTCTCCGTCCAGCCCCACAAAGCCGAGAAGCTGACCAGCCAGGTGACCGTGCGGATAAAACCGGGCGGACTCCTCGGTCAGGTAGACGCCCTGCAGTCCGGCGTCCAAAATCATTCGGGCGTTGCGGGCACTGATCTGCCTGGCCACCCAGACAAAATTGCGCGGCCTTTCCAACTGCGTGCGTATCTGGCTCACCGGCATGTCCAGGGCTGTGGCCAAAGTGACTGCCGCTATCTGGGTGTCCTCAATCTCCAAAGGACGGACATAGACGGACTGGACCACGATGCTCTTGGCCAGAAGCCGTCCTTGCCGGTCAAAAATCTCACCTCGTGCGCCCCGTTCTAATTCCGCGATCCGATGCTGACGCAAGGCCATGGAAGCCAGTTCCGGCCCCTGGATGACCTGTACTTGATAGGCCCTGACCCACAAGCCAACCCACAATAGAATCATGACCATCCAGAGCAGGCGCATACGGAACCGCACCCAATCCCTGACTGTCTTGTTTCTTGCGCGCTTTTTGCTCATGGTGCACCAAACACGGCTAAACACAGCCAAACATGGCCAAGCACGACCAAGCACGGATGCGGATCATCACCGGGGTCGTAGCCGCTTCGAGTCATGCCGGATTCAGGGAATCACCAACGTTCTGATCTGACCCGGTCTTGCTGGATGCAGACCGCTTTCTTCAGCCAGAAGCCGTAGCCTGGCTGAAGAAAGCAAATTCATCCTTTCCACTTTCAGCTTGGCGTGAAGGTCGGTCTTGCGCTCCAGCTCAGTTTGCAACTGCTTCAGTTCATAAGCCAAATGCATGCGTTCAATGTTGAGCCAGACCACGGCCAAAGCCAAAAGCAAAACGCATCCTCCCAGCGCCACGGGGAGCCAGCGAATACTTCGTCCGGTGCTTGCCGACGGTTTTGTGCTCATACCTCGACCAGCCTGCATGCGGCCCGCAGTTTAGCGCTGCGGCTGCGCGGGTTTACAGCGACCTCCCGGCTGGAGGCGATCACCGGTTTTTTGGTCAATATGCGCAGGGTGGCCTGATGACCGCAGAGACAGAAAGGCTGTCTGGGCGGGCAATGACACCTTTTGGCCTGATCTTGAAAAAAATGCTTGACCAGCCGATCCTCCAGAGAATGAAAGGAAATGATCACCAATCGCCCCTCCGGAGCAAGCCACGGCACGACGTGCTCTAAAAACCCGGCCAGTTCGCCGATCTCGTCATTCACGAACATGCGCAAGGCCTGAAACGTCCTGGTGGCCGGATGGTTGCGAGCCCGCGCCCGTCTGGTCGGGGGATAGGCCGACTCCACGACGCGGACCAGCTCCAGGGTTGTTTCAATGGGATGCTGCCGCCGGGTTTGGTCGATGCGCCGGGCAATACGCCCGGCCAGGGGCTCTTCACCGAACTGCGCGATGATCCGGGCCAGTTCTTTTGGCGAGTACGCATTGACCACTTCCGATGCGGTGAGGCCCGCGCCGTCCTGGTCCATGCGCATGTCTAAAGGGCCGTCCCGCAGGAAACTGAAGCCCCTGTGGGGGCTGTTTACCTGGTGCGAGGAAATCCCCAAATCCAAAAGCGCGCCGTCCAGGAAGTCCCATCCCACGCCGGCCATTTCCTCGACAAAATGGCTGAAACGCGCCTTGCGCACGAACAGGCGGGCGTTGGGCCAAGCTCGAATCAGACGGACCCTGGCCTGTTCCAGAGCCTCCCTGTCCCGGTCCAGGCCGAGGATTTCCGCGCCGCCCTTAGTTTCGGCCAAAAGGGCTGCGGTATGTCCGCCGAAACCCAAAGTTCCGTCAAGATAGCGTCCCCCTGGCCGGGGACGAAGATATTCCAGAACCCGATCCACCAGCACCGGCTCGTGAGGAAAACGATCGCTCCGCGCTTCGTTGCTCATCCGCTCCCTCTAAAGCCGGCTCGCGTTCGGCTAGATGCGCAGGTCGCAATCTGTCTGGGCCAGGGCGTCCATGACGGCGTCAAAGCCCTCTTCCATCTTGCGACGTTGCTCCTCGAAACGCTCCATGTCCCAAATCTCGAATTTCCGTCCGACTCCGGCCAGGGCCACGTCCCTGGAAAAACCAGCGTAGGCGCGCAGATGCGGGGGGATGAGGATTCGCCCCTGCTTGTCCAACTCCACCTCCATGGCCCCTGAGATGAAAAAACGCTGAAAGTCGCGCAGTTGTCGATTAAGCATGTTGATGCGCTGAAAACTGTCCTCGATCCGCTCCCACTCGGGCAGGGAATAACCCACCACGCAGCCGTCGAAATTGGTCAATATGGCCTTGCCGTGCTGCCCGGTTGCAAGTATAACATCCCGAAATTCCACGGGAAGCACCAACCGTCCTTTGGGATCCAGGCTGCGATAGGCATGCCCTCTGAATGTCAGAGCCTTTCCACTTATTTCCACTTTTCCCCACACTTTCCCATCTTGTTTCTCGCCTTGGTAAAAAAGTCAAGGGGCTTTCCAATAGCTCAATATGTTTCGCGTGCTGCCCGCTTCAAGCGGTGTGGCGCAAAAAACACCACGCACTTCCGCTGAATTCCGCGAGGAAATCTCCGAAAAAAAGCGCTCAAGAGCCGCTCAAGAGC